>JBOFGF010000219.1:0-9724 GCA_051649005.1 Thermoguttaceae bacterium
ACAAGTGCTGCTCAGACGAATAATGATTCCAATGACACCAGTGGCACCAATAACACCAGTGGCACCAATAAACCGCTTTTTATCGGAGTCAATCAATACACCACAATGACGATGTACAAACGTGATTCTCAAAACTTCATCGAACATCTCGATGAAATTAAGAAATCCGGCGCGGATGGAATTGAAGGAATGGCTAATTCTGCGGAAAATGTTGTGACGTATGCAAAACAACTTAAAGATCATGGACTGGCACTTCGCTCTCTTTATATGGGAGGAAATTTTATCGATCCGAGTGCAGTTGATGCGACAATTGCCCACATTCTCGCCATCGCATCGGCGGCCAAAGAATATGGAACAGAGGTAATTGTGTGCAATCCAGATGCTAAATCGGGAAAAAGCGATGAAGAGCTGATTTTACAAGCGAAAAGTCTCGACCAACTTGGTGCAAAACTTCGTGACATTGGTTTAACATTGGCTTTGCATTATCACACGACCGAACTTGAATTTGGCGGACGTGAATTTCATCACACACTGCTGAACACTAATCCCGAAAATCTTTCTCTTTGTATTGAACAACATTGGTCATATCGAGCCTGCGGCAACTCGCAAGTCGCATTATTCGATCATATCAAGTTGTACGGCGACAGAATTGCGGAAATTCATTTGCGACAATCCCGCGATCACGTTTGGACGGAAACTTATGGAGACGGCGACATCGACAATAGTCGGTTTGTTTCGTTGTTGCAATATCCAAATCGCTCCCCGATGATCGTGCTTGAACAGGCTCCAGAAGCGAAGACACCGAAAACGCTCACTGCCGCAGAAGCTCTGCGAGCAAGTATCGATTATACACGGGCAATGTTCAAAGGGTGAGAACCGCTCTCCACAAAAGCTGGACTAAAAATCACGCTCACTCATTATCGTGCCATTTCGGAGCGGCTGTTTATGTGTGGTCATAGAACCCAAAACGGCGCGAACAATGCAGATATAATGCAGGTATAATCAGATATATTTGGCCTTATTCGATCCAATTTTCGGCGATCCAAGAAGTCGGTTTCACATATCTGAGACCGCATTTTCCACACCATCCACGAATTGCCGCATCTGGATTCGGGTTTCCGTGAAAAATAATGACTTTGGCTCCTTCTGGTTTTTTGGGAGGCAGAAAATAATTTAGCGGAAATGGTCGCATTGCTGAGCGTTTGAAGCTGCGACACCAAGTCACATCCCAATATCGAAGTATTCCCTTTTCATGGACGGCGTGTGATAAATACGCTTGTTCGTTTCGATGGCGCGTTCGGATTTTTTCACGATTTTGAATGAAATTCGACAAAATATCGGGATATTGTCCGATTTCAAAACGAAAAACAGATGAGTTGCCAATAATATCAGACGGAAAATCCCAGTCTTTTATAATGAGGAACTCACCATCTGCTTCAAAAAATGGATCGAGAGAATCGAGAATAACGACATCGAGATCGAGAAAAAGTGCAGTTCCTGTCACGTCATCGAGACTTTTTCCAAACATGGTCAGCTTTCGCCATCCGCGTTCTGGGAGGTGACTGGGCAAATTAAGTTCTGGAAGTGCTCTGATTTCAATACTTTCGTGCAGTCCTTTTGCATCATCAGTGAAACAGATAAATCGATGCGGGCGTTTCAAATGGCGTCTCACCATTCCGGCGAGAGTGTTTACATAATTCGGTCCGAATTTTGTTCCCCATTTCATGCAAAGTATGTTGTCCATGCAAAATCAAATTTCGTGAAGTTAAAAAATCTATCGACGCATTTCGAAATCGCTGTTCATAAATGCAGTAAAATGCGAGGCGCGGTTTATTCAGATTTCGTAAAAAGCAGTTGTTTCGTGAAAACAATCTTGTTCGTGTTTGCTGATGCGTGCGAACCGGTCCATCTTAAAAAGGAGGACCGGTTGTTTGCACGATTAAATCATTTGCAAATTATTTGTAACATTTTTATTTTTGTGGCAATGTTCCAGCACCTGGTGTTACTTTTTCGTAATTTGGAGTTGTATCAAGATCGAATCGTCCCAAACTCCACTCGAGTAGATCGCCGATTCGGCGAACATTTTCGTCATTTTGCCAATATCGATTGTCATGTCCGAATGACGAATAGGCCACACGTCCATTTCCTTCTTTTCGTATCCAAGTTGCAGGAAACGGTGGTCGGTCATAATCTTTTCCATCCATTCCCGCTGTTTCTTGAATGAGCAAGACGTGCATGTCGGGATTGAAATCTTTCATTCCATACCACTCTTCCCAAGTTGTGATTTTTTTGCCAGAGTCTTTTAGTGATGGAAGTTGAATAGGTTCGGTAATCGTTACTGTTCCAAATTGCTGAGGACCATGTCCACAAAAACGTGCTCCAACAAATTTTGTGTATAAGTCGTTTCCTTTTTCGTCCTTTTGATTACAGAAAGCATCAGAGGCAGAATGAATTCCAACAAATCCCTTTCCTTTTTTCACTGCTTCAAAGAGCTTTTTGAGACCGGCTTCTGAAATGGCGTGTGATTTGTCATTTTTTGCGCCGTTTTCATCAAGTTGATTTCCTGAAACATAAAAAACGAAGGCATCATACTGATCAATATCACCGTCAAAAAGACGACCGTCTTGTGATTCGACGATTTCAATGTTATTAGAATCGCCATATTTTTTCATGGCAACTCCTGAAACAGTCGAACCATCTTCGAGCAACTTTGCCGGAGCGTGTTCGAATCCCTGTGAACGAGTGAAGTGGAGTACTTTCGCCTTTTTGGTATTTTTCGTATTTTGTGCGGAGACATCACCGACGAAAAAAATCAAAGCTACTGCCAACAAACTGAATGCGAGAACAAATTGTCGTTTCATCATGTTAAAAAGTTGAGTTAAAGGGAGAAAAGTGATCAGGGTCGATTTCGGAGAAATCGATGTGTAAATAAACATCGCCAAAAAGTATTATTTTTGAAACAATAAAATAATAAATGCAGCAAAACAGTGTGGTTTTCGAGGTTTTTGGGTGCGTCCGAATCATTCTCCACTGAATGGACACCTTTCCATTCAAATGAGGGGAGTTGTTTGCTGGTTAAATTTTTTTGTTTCGTACAACGATGCAAACTCTATTAGAACAAAACCAATTTATATTGACAAGATGGGCGAAATTATTTTTCACTATTTTTTTGGATTTCTGATAAAAAATGAAATGATTCTTCCAGATTCACCGAGCGATCAATGATTTCATTGGCACAATCACCGAGATCAAGAGTAAGAAAGTCGAGAAGAAGCAATTCGAGCCGTTTTCGTTCCCATTTTGTATTGGGCTGATTTATTGGAAGTTCACGTCGCAATTCTTCAATAGTACGTCTCAAAACGGAATTGCTGAGTGGATCGTTTTTACTGAATACTTTTTCGCAATTGATAATATCCATTAGAATGGCTTCTTTCAAGAGCCATCCGAGCGATAAAAAGCGAGCATTTTTTTCACTTCCACCATCAAAAAAAGGTTTTGGCGGTGGAATCACCTCCAGTTTTTCGTCCTTTTCAGGGAAAGACGAGTCAGACACTTGCATCATTTCGGCTGGAAAATGAAGCAGGAGGTGCTCTCTAAAAAGTGTTTTGAGAAATTGCCGATGATTTTTGATATCTGATTCATCATGTTTGCCTGAAATGAAATCTAAACCAAAATCCGTCTCTTGAAAATCAGGAGACATCTCAGAATTTTCCAAATTTTCTATTGCTGTCTGTTCATTTTTAGGTGATTCGTTTTTATTTTCAGCTTTTGAATTTCGATTATGTTCTTTCCAATCACTTTTTCGTCTCGGCAGCTGCCACCAATTCGAATCGAAATAATCTTCAGTATTTGCTTCTATTTCATTGTTTGGAGTGGTGAGATTGTCAGAAACGGTCGGATTGTCAGAAATGGTGGGACTTTTTGAAACGAAAAATGTTTTATTGTCGTCGGATGCTGTTTCTTGGCGAAAGATTTGCACACGGGCAGCTATTTGCGGCTCTTTCATGTAAGAAGCGACGGCCAAACGCCGAAATGGAAGTTGCCAATTTTCCGATTCATGAATCGCAAAAAAATCGAGAATTTGCCGCACTGGAATATATTGTTCCCGCGAAAGCATTTGGTCGATGTCGCCAAGTTGATCGGAAAGCCGTCGCCGCAGTAAAATTTGTTGCCAAAATAATTTGGTCGCTCTTTTCAGTTGATTACTCTGAATCGATAATTTGAAAAGCTGGTCTCGATCTATATTATTTTGCGTCAACTGGAACAGTTGATTTTGAAACTGCTCTGCTTTCAGAATCAATGATGAACGGTCTTTTGGTGAAATCTGATTGGAAAACGAATTTGCCAGCAAAATTTCGACTAAAACTCTCAGAGTTTCTTCATATTTTTGGCGATACTGCACATCTCTCACTCCCCCCAAAAAATTGGCTTCTTCTGGAAACATTTGCCGCCATTGTTGCCGAATCGAGTCGAGCTTCGCTGAATCCTGCATGATTGATGCGAGCAAAAAAGATGTTTGAAGCAGAAATCGATAGTCGCCCCGATTTGGTTTCAATTGCCCTCTCTTTTCCAAAAGCATGGCATTTTCTAAAATAAGAACCGATTCATCAATTTGCCCAAGATGCAAAAGAGCTTCACTTAGATAAATATGGCCAATCACACCAAGAACTTCAGTTTCGGCAGACGAACAATGTTCTACTCCACTCCTAAATGCCGCCGCCGCTTTTTGCCAATTATGCAGGTATTCCCAAAAAAGGCCAAGTGCAAGTGCATATTGAACTGATGAAATTTTAGATTTTTCACTCTCAATTCTTTTTAATAATTCATCGAGTCGGTTCGATTCTGCATAAAAAGAGACAATTCGATTCCACGTCGGACCGCGTCGTGGTGATGACAAAAAGAGTGGCCAAAGACGTTCGATCTGCGACTCAATTTGCGGCGACTGCTGCGACGATTCAGCCTCCGATTCAAGTGAGTATGCGTGAGTTTCTTTATTTCCCTTTTGACAAAGGAATAACGAAATAATCACCAACACGAAAATAAGTCTCTCGAATCGTTTCATAATTTAAGAGAAAATGAAATCAAAGTATGCGTTCGCGGATATTTGTTTGGGCTTCCATCCTTTTAAGGAGTGGCAGTGGTGGTTTGTTCAGTATTCATCGTCTTGGTGAGTCCGACCACTCCGTCATTTCGGGCACTCATCATTAAATGGACGTGAGTTTGTGTGCGTGAACGCATACGATTTGCAGAGAAACAAGTTTATTTGTGCAAAATTGGCTCAATTCAAATATAATCGGCCAAAAGTTCTTTGCTGGGACGTGCAATGACATATTTCGAGACGAGGAGACCGCGTTCTTTGATGGCTTCGGCGGCGACATCGACGGCGGTCGTCACATCGGAAACGCTTCCAGTCATAAGCAAAAGCCCTTTTCCACCGAGTGCCATGGCAATATGGAGTCGAAAGAGAGTGACATTCGCCGCTTTTCCGGCAAAATCTGCGGCGACCAGCGCGCTGACACCACTGAATGTTTCAACAATTCCGAGAGCATCAACAGTATCAGCCGAAAGGACGACTGACTGAGAGAGAGCTGGCAAGACACCTTCAAAAGCACTGGCGACTGTCAAAAAATCAATTACCGCATCATTTCCGCTGTTTCGACCAACTTCGATGGCCATTTCAACATCGCTTACTCCGCCGGTCAGCACGATCAAATACTTTCCACTGCAAATAGTGCGCGCAATTAAAATTTCCACAGATGCTGCTTTTAGCATGTCGTCTTGGACTTTGTATCCGACTCCAATACTCGATAATTCAATGGCTCCGACTGCACTTCCCATTTGAAAGTCTCCTTTCGTATTTTAATGAACAGTAAATAATCGCCGCATTACAACATCCGCTTTCTCCGCAGCTTTTGCAGAAAAACGAGCAAAATTATTGCTGTTGTGTGCGAATGTTGTACAAATTCATCCACTCTTGAAGTGCTTCTGCGGCGGCGTTTCGCATGTCGAGAGATCGATCATTTGTGAGCATTTGTATTGTGTCAAACGTCTCTTTTGTCAAAATCGTAGACAGTGCGGCAACTGCGGCACTTCTCACGTTCGACTCGTCGTCTTGCATGGCAAGGTTAATCAGACGTTCTTCATATTCATTGGCAAGTCCTGTTGCCGCAGCAACGATGCACGCAGATTGGCGGCGAATAGGAATCGGGGACATAATATCGTCACTCAAAACTTTGCGTGTATTTGGATCAACCAAACACACATAACGACCGAGGGTTTTAGCGACATTTGGGGTGAACTGATTGACTCGTGATGCGAAAGATTCAATATGCAAATCAGGCATCGTGTCATAAATTGCTTGCCGAATCTCGGGGTCTGGACGTTCGACCAACTGCAAAAAGTCTTGGTCCATCTCTTTGACACCGCGTGACTTGAGAATGCGAAAAATTATCGCCACTGTTTGAGCATCCGAATTGGTTAAAAATTCGAGAAGGAGTGAATTTGATTCGTCTCCAACAACTCGTTTGAGTGCTTCGGCGGCTGATCGGCGGGCTATTGGCGAAGGTTGTTCGAGAAAAAAGCGATATAAAGAAAGAGCTTTTTCTTTGGGGATCGACGATGATTGGAGAAGTTGCACCGCCTCGGATTCGCGGCATTCGATCATTTGGGGAAGCTCAGGATTATTTGCATTGAACCAATCAAAATGTTTGAACCGTTTCAGTGCTGCTTTGAATTCGGAACTCGGAGTTGTTCCGACGACATCAAAAAGTTTCTGGACAAAATTGATATCTGATCGTGCGCAAATTATCTCATCAACAACAGCAGGCGCACCCGAATCGCCGACATAGCTCAGGAGAAGGCGAAAATAGCTGCCATGCTCACCAAACTGAAGCAGTTCAGACGCTTTTTTACATGCTGCTGATCGATGATCGTTGAAAATCATTTTGAGCGTCTGATAGTCTTTTTTAGCGAGAATGAGAAGGCTTTCGATCAATTCGTCAATGTGGTTTGATGCAAATCTTTTAATTGGACCGTCCAAAATTTGCACGAACCACTCACGGCGGCGGTCCAAATTGCGGCGTTCTGTTTCATTTGGAGCAGAAACGAGGTCGTTGTAAAATGCCTCCGTCAAAAGCATCAGTACTTCTTTCCCTTTTGCGACCAATTCCGTGTTGCTTCCTTCGACAAAAGTGAGAATGGTGGGGAGCGTCTCATATAATTTATACTTGGGGATCAATTGGAACGCAGCATCTCGAAAGGCGGGTTTGTCTGATTTCAGAGCAGCATCTGTCAATTTGGAAATTCGTTCCGATGTGATTGACGTTGAATTCGCCCACATCTCCTGATTTTTCACAAAATGCTGAAAAAGAAGGATATGGACGGCGGGATCGTTTCGTAAAAATAGGGCATCAAATGCTGCGGAGCGACGAAAAGAATCATCGTTATTCAAAAGAGGGAGCAGTATTTCTACCGCAGCAGGATTCTCCGATTTTCCAATAAATTTGACCGTTTTTTCTACAAAAGAAGCCATAATGAGAAAGTGACGTGTGCCGAGTAGTGAGTAGTGAGAGACGAGTTGTGAGAGACGAGTTGTGTGTCGCGTGAATAATGCGTGAATAATCAGAGCCACCAGTCTGAGACTGGTGGTTTGGTCTGTCAATAACTCATCGGAATTTGACCGCCGGACTCAGACCGGCGGTCTCTTAATAAATCCGACATCTCTTGATTTTTTAGCAAATTAAAATTCTTTTGCATCAATCCAAGTCATCAATTTGCGGAGGCGGCGTCCCACTTCTTCGATTTGATGTTGCCGTTCAATCGCACGGACTCTCTTGAATTTAGGGGCATTCACCTTGTTTTCGAGGAGCCATTCTCGTGCAAATTCGCCCGTCTGAATCTCTGTGAGAATTTTCTTCATTTCCTTTTTCGTTTCATCGGTGATAATGCGGGGACCGCGTGTGTAATCACCATATTCGGCTGTGTTTGAAACACTATATCTCATGTAGTTGATGCCGCCCTGATAAAAGAGATCGACAATCAATTTGAGTTCGTGCATACATTCAAAATATGCCATTTCTGGCTGGTATCCAGCTTCGACAAGAACTTCAAAGGCTTTTTGAACCAGTGCAGTAACACCGCCGCACAAAACGACTTGTTCGCCGAACAGATCGGTTTCGGTTTCTTCTGCAAATGTCGTTTCAATGACACCGCCGCGAGTTCCGCCAATTCCTTTCGCATAAGCAAGACCGATGGCTCGCTCTTTGTCGCCAGCTCCTTCGCCCAAAGCGATCAAACATGGAACACCGCCGCCTTTGACAAATTCACTGCGAACCAAGTGCCCGGGACCTTTGGGAGCGATCAAAATTGCCGTGACTCCTGCTGGCATGTTAAATTGTCCATAATGAACATTGAATCCGTGTGTGGCAACAATGATGTTTCCCTTGGAAAGATTTGGACGAATTTGGGAGTCAAAAATTCCCGCCTGCAATTCATCTGGAAGTGTCAGAACAACGATGTCGGCTTGTTTTACCGCTTCTTCTGTCGAGAGGGGTTTGAAACCATCTTTGACGGCAAGTTCGTAATTGGGTGTTCCGGTCATCTCGGCGACAATAACATCGCATCCACTGTCTCGCAAGTTTTGGGCATGTGCGTGTCCTTGTGAGCCATATCCGAGAATGGCAATTTTTTTCCCTTTCAATTGGGACATATCTGCGTCTTTTTCATAATAAATCGTCGCTGGCATCGAAATCAAGTCTCCGTGTGTAAAAAAATTGTGAAATAAGGTGAAATAAGGGGGAATTTAGGGATTCTAACTGTTTACAAAATCACAATGAATCCACTATTACTATTGTGTACACGAAAAGTCGCATAATGTCAAGACCGCCCTGACTGGATTACCAGTCCACTAACAAGTTTAGTTTTGCGAAAACGGTTAGATAACAAAAACCGTCAATACGCTCCCTTTGGTCGCTCCTTTCCGGCTCCTATTTTGTCAATTTCAACAAAATAGAAAACTTGTTATCGGACTGACTGGATTACAAGGTTTGCAAAGTGTTAATGCTTTGCAAAAAGACGATTTTGCAAAACAAAATTTGGGAAACATTTGTGGAACATTTGGGAAACATTATAAGCATTTTGGAAGAAGAGATGCTGTGTCGTGTTGACTTTGCAGTTATCCGAAGATGGGGGGTTCCTATTTTGAGCAGATTCGATAGAATGGATTTATGAGCGAATTGCAGCACAAATTACTAATGATCTTGGTTATTGATGATGATGAAAATCATGCCGATGTGATAGTAGAAAGTCTCGGACACATCGGTGCGCAGTGCGTTATTGCCCACTCACAATCCGCAGCATTAGAATTGATTGATAAGCAGTATTTTGATGTCGTGGTGACAGATTTGATGCTCGAAAAGCAAAACAGCGGCATTGAAATTCTAAAAGCAGTTAAACAGCAGGCGGAAGAAACCGAAGTTATTGTTGTGACTGGGCACAATTCTGTTGAAATAGCGGTCGAAGCTATGAGAGACGGAGCTTTTAACTATCTTCAGAAACCAATTGACCTCAAACAGCTCCGCGCTGTCACTGAAAAAGCCGCCGAAAGTTCTCAGCTGCGACGAGTGAACCGCGAATTAAAACAGCGACTTGATGAAAAATTCGGATTCGACGGCGTTTTGGGGAATTCTCCACTCATGATCGCCGTCATCGAACGTCTAAAACGTAT
>JBOFGF010000220.1:0-26982 GCA_051649005.1 Thermoguttaceae bacterium
AAAATGTTCCAGATGGGGGGAATGGGCGGAGGAAGAGGAATGGGCGGCGGAAACTCATCAGATGATTTTTTTGGTGGAGAGACTCGCCGCGAACCGACTCGGGGAGCAGATTTGGACCGCACTCTTTCGATTCCATTTGTTTTAGCTGTTGAAGGTGGAACAATAGACATGTCTTTTCGTCGTCCCGGCGGCAAAGAGGAAACGATTTCCGTCAAAATTCCGGCAGGAATTGAAGAAGGGAAAAAAATCCGTCTTGCTGGACTCGGTCAACCTGGACATAATGGAGGAAAAGCAGGGAATTTGATGGTCACTGTTCGCATTGACGAACATCCTTGTTTTACTAGGCGAGACAATAATTTGTATTTGCGATTGCCGATCACACTTCAAGAAGCGGTTTTTGGTGGAAAAGTTGAAGTGCCGACTCCAAAGGGGCGAGTTCAATTAAGCATTCCATCGGGTTCAACAAGTGGTACAAAGCTCCGAATACGCGGTCATGGAATTGTCCCATCAAAATCGAAGGGGCATGATGAGACTCCTGGCGACGTTTTTGTCGAATTGGTCGTCATGCTTCCTCAAAAATGGACCTCCGAAGACAAAGAGCTTCTTTCAAAATTAGTGAGTAAATCAGCCGCCTCTTTTCGTGATGAAATCAAGTGGTCGTAAAATTCGTGAAAAAATCAAATCGACCAATTCATGATCGTATTATATCCGAGTTACAGTTTTGAAACATTGTCATCAGGTCGCACGGAGTCAGAGGCCCAGCAGCTTTTGGCGGCGTGGTCTGCTTTGTTTCATCCAGCACTGCTCGAAAAAAGTGGGAAGATTCCTCGCTGGGAAAGTGCATCCGTTCCTCCCCATGAAATCCCATCTTTGCCGATCATCATTCCACCTTGCTGCGAGTCGTTTCTCGAAGCAGACTGGATTCAACGTCAAAGTGATGGCGGCACATTTTTTGTACGAAATAAAACAAGTCGTGATGAAATTGTTTCGGAATTATTGAAGTATTATGAAATTGAAACCAGAAACGAAATTGAAACCAGAAACGAAATTGATGTTAGAAACGAAGGCGGTCATGATGAAAAAACAATTGATTCGGTTCCATTTGATGCGGAGCTAATTTCTGACTTTTACGCACTGGGGACAGCTTATTTTTTGACTGATTTGCTCGTTCGTCAATTGCATTATATGAATTTGATGGACACAGGCCAGTTTTCGCAGCAAGTTTTCGCGGCGATTTCTGCGTATTGCAGTGGAAATCAAGTGGCATCTCATGATCATCTTCGTCGAGCATTTGATGCGGTCGCACAGGCGAAAGAATACTATTATCCGATTCGTTCCTACTTTCTGGATTTGACTCTGGTGTCATCTGAAACACTGTGCGAACCACTTCCATCTCTTATTC
Organism: Thermoguttaceae bacterium; assembly: GCA_051649005.1. GTDB lineage: Bacteria > Planctomycetota > Planctomycetia > Pirellulales > Thermoguttaceae > WRKP01. The sequence continues at coordinate 1,403 of JBOFGF010000220.1, forward strand.
GGGAACGAAAACAACTGAATTTGTTTATTTCGGCGAATTTGTTGCAAAAATTACCGATGGTGGAACCGGTGCTTTTTTCGGAACTGAAGGTCGGAGTGAATGCCGGGCGTATTTCCCTGATTGTGGATGATATTTCAGAATATCCCACTGTTCTTCTTCCGCTTCTCGATCAAGTTGACTCGATTTTGGGTGGTATTTCGATTTGCCGGGAATTGCTCGGTGTTTCTCCACTCGTTTTTGGGAAACTGCGATCAGGTCATTCTCCTCTTTTGCCACAGATTCTGAAACAATCAGGATACAAAGGTGCCATTCATTTTTCCCCATTAGATGGATGGCGAGTCAAGGAAATGATTCAGAGCAAAATGATTTGGCGAGGAATTGATGAAACAAAAATAGATGCACTGATTAGATATCCGGTCGATACTTCCAAAAGCAATGAATTTTTCAAACTTGTTAGATCACTGGGAGACACGATAAATTCGGATCATGCACCGACCGCAGTTTTGGCCCAATTTCCGGGACGAGAAGCAGCGTGGATCGACGATTTACGCCGAATGGGAACGTACATTGATTCATTGGGAACATTTAGTTCAATTGATTCATATTTTGCTGATACAAAAAGTTGTGGCGGAGTCGATCAAAGCCGATTCTCATCATATCCAGAAAGAGCTTTGGTTGAAAGCGTCGAATCCGAAGAATCGAATCCGATTTCTCGCTGGAACGATATTTATCGAAACGATTTAATGCGTCAATCTAGTTCATTTTTCAAAACGATTTCATCGTTTTTGAACGGAAAAGGCGAATGTAATAAGTCGAGCGATCTCGATTCCGAAACAGAAAATGACGACGCAGCAGAATCGTTTCAAAAAATCTACTCAGACTTTGTTGCAATACTGTCTGGAAAACATCGTGATTCAGAAAAAGACGATTCAGAGCCAGATAATTTTGATACAAAAACAGTTTCAGGCAAAATACCTCCGAAAAACACACCATCTCGTGGTTTGCTGCTGGCAAATCCGTTTAGTTTTCGACGACGAATTTATCTCGATATTTCGACTTGGAATGAACTTCCCAGCGAAACCAAACCGATTGTGTTGTCGCGGAGTCGAAATGGAAAAAAAGAGATTGCAGTTGACATTCCGTCTCTCGGATATTATTTTCTGCCACATCACACGTCGGCGGATTTTGTTGCGATAATTCCTGATTTGGCAGAAACTAATTCGCTGGCAACTTCTTTGTCTGGAAGTCCCTCGAATGGAGATTACAAATCTGTTCCAAATGAGGATTCCCAAAATTTGCTTTCAGTATCTGAGACTGACACACAATCAAGTGTCAGTTCGAATCATATTTTTGATACAAAAAAAAATACATCATCAGAGAACACGTCATCAAAACTAACATCTTCACTGAATCTTTTGAGCTGGTTTAGTAAAACCAAAACTCCAAAACAGCAAGACGAACCTGCACTAATAAGTGAAGTCGATGAAGAAATCGGTCGGAAAGAGATGCGACGAGTATTTTTGTTACAAAACGAATACTTTGAAGCCAAAATCGATGCCGTTTCAGGGATTTTGCGTTCTCTGATGACACCAAATACACGATTTAATCGCCTTTCTCGTCAACTCGGTTTACGACTTTCAAAAGAAGAGCGACTCGAAGATTCGCGGTCTTCAGACGATCCGAATCGAGGATATGCAATTCCCGCCACTGATTCCATTCAAATCGAATCCAATGGGCCACTCACTGCGCGGCTTCGTATTCGAGGGAGATTGGTGCTCCGAAATGGCGATGTTGCAGCGACCTATTCTGAAACATTCACGATCAAACGAATGTCTCGCATTCTGGAATCTGAAATAATTATTGATACGAAAAAGTTGCCTGGAACGTCTCCGTGGGACTCGTATTATGGAATCCGTTTTGCTTGGAACGATAACACTCTCGATTTGCGTGGATGTCTTGGAGAATCTATTTATGAGGTTCAGTGTGACCGATTTTCATCTCCGCGATTTGTCCATTTGCAAAACGAAAATGGTTCTTTGACATTTTTTTCAGAAGGTCTTCCTTTTCACCGGAGATTTGGTGAACGAAAATTGGACACGATTTGCATCGTTCCAAACGAAACAGCACGTCGTTTCCGCACGGGAATCGGTGTCGATGTGAAAGAGCCACTTCCTGCGGCAATTGATTTTCTCGCATCTGCAATCGAAAATCATTCTCTGGAAAGCTATTCTCCGAAACATCAATTGGCATGGTTTTTTCACATTGGATCGAAGCATGTTATGACGCTTCACTGGGAAGCTATTTTTGAAACAAATACGGAAGAATCATCATCTGCGAAGATGCCATTAATCAATCAGCAAAACCATCCAAACGGGATTCGTCTTTTTCTTCTCGAAACATTTGGACGCAGATCCTCGTTTTCCATTGATTCTTTTCGGCCTGTTTCGTCTGCGGTTGAAACCAATTTTGTCGGTGAATTTGTGAAAGAACTGAAAGTATCACAAAATCTCATTTTTATTGATATACATCCGCATCAACTTTTGTCATTGAACATATTTTTCATGTAACAATTATTGTTGATGTCTGAAAACATGAAACTCCGTTTCAGTCGGGATATGTGACATCGAGGAGATATAATCCATGCGGCGGAGCAGTGGGACCGGCGGCTGTGCGATTGCACGCCGACAAAATATTCTGCATTCTATTTTCCTCGCAACATTTTCGCTTTCCTTCCGCTCCCAAAAGAGCCAGTGTTCCAGAAATAGCCCGCATCATATTGTACAAAAAACCAGTTGCTTCTACTTCGATGCAAATAAGAGGTGGAAAAAAGGTTCCCAAACAGGTCAATCGCTGCACGGAAACATCCAAAACGGTCCGAATTGTTGTCGTTCGCGGTGAACCCTGTGTTTGAAATGAGACGAAATCGTGCGTTCCACAAAGAGCGGCGGCCTGTTTTTGCATTGTTTCAAGATCAAGAGGTTCTCGATAAACCCAGCAATAATTGCGTGTCATCGGACACGAAGGCCGATTGTCGTCAATCAAGTAACGATATTTTTTTGAAGTCGCGCTTTGAATGGGATGAAAAGAGAGTGGCACTTCTAAAACATTCCGAATACGAATGTCGTGCGGCAAAAGCCCATTTAATGCACGAAAAAAGACATCAGATGAAATAGCACTTTCCGTCGAAAAAGCAACAACCTGTTTGATTGCATGAACGCCGGCATCCGTGCGGCCACTTCCAGTAACATGAATGTCTTCTTTTGTGAGTTGTCTGAGTTGATTTTCAAGTGTTTTTTGAATCGTGGGACGATCCGGCTGTGTTTGCCATCCCGCATAATGTGTGCCATCATAAGAAACATCGAGTCGAATACGCCGCATAAAATATCTGCAATGAAAAGCCACCTTCAAAGCCATGGCATTCACGGATTTTGTGTGTGTTTGCCATAAATACTGCAATAAATAAACCCGCCAACTTACGTTGGCGGCTCGCCAAACATGCCCCGCCAAACATGGCTCGCCAAACATGCCCCGCCAAACATGCCCCGCCAAACATGGCTCGCCAAACATGGACGCGAATTTTACAATGCAAAAAATCTAAAACCGTGAACGGATACAATTATTTTTTTGTTTCATTATCATTATAGGCATTATAGGCATTTGTCAGCTCTTCGAGCGAGACAGGTTTGTCGTGAATCCAAACACGATATGACAGTTGAATGATTTCACCGGACTCGAATTTTCGTGAATGGACACCGGGCCATCCGACGCAGAGAGGGCCGTAATAACGAGTCAGCCACGTTGGTGGAAAGTCTGGGTGCGTTTTTGGAACAAAAATCGCGGCTCCACTTTGTTCACCGATCACTTTGTCATCACGGTCTCTCTGAAATTTCGAGGTAAAATTCGCCCACTGGAGCGGAGTGTCCGGCAAATCCTCACTTGCAACTCCCGAAGGAACCGTGATTCGAGTTGAACCACCAGGCGACTGCTGAGATGGCCGAAAACGAATCGAAAATCCGCCATAACTCTTTCCTTCTGCGCCCTGCAATGTGATTGGACATGAGCCGATTTTCCATTCAAAGAGAAAATCAATTGCCCGAGTTTGAATGTCATTGATGGTGATAATTTGATGTGTTGTTATAGTGACCACTTCAGATGCGATTTGCTCTGCAATGATTTTGCCATCTGCATCTCGTTCATACTGATTCGTTTGTGGAGCAATGAACCAACCATTTTCCACACGAAGCGTGGCTGATTGTGCGTCCTGCTTGGTTTCGAGAATCTGAATAAATTGCTGTTTGAGACGTGTATTGCTGGTCCATGTATCATATTTTTCTGTGGTTCCATCTGGACGATGCACAAGTACGTTCGGCCATGTCCAAAAAATGCCGTGGTGATGATAATGATCTCCGGGCGCATTGTCTGTCAGAACTTCGCCATTGATTCCACAAAGAGGATGAATATAACATCCGGCCATTTTACGGCTTTCATTTTCTGGAACATTCTGGTGATTTTGGAAAGCGGCCACAAATCGCCAGAGAATTGATTGACCATCTTTCATGTCAATTGATTCTATTTGTTCGTTTGCACCTTTTTGTATCAGAAAATTTAGCGACGCTTTTTCCTCAGCAGCAAAAAGAGTTTTTTCCTGATGTGGCACGCCTCCGAAATATGATATTACAACCAAACAGAGGCCAAAAACAAACGATTTGTGTGAAAATTGAGTAAACATGCAAGTTGCGAGTGGAGTTATTATGTTCAATGAACGAAAAATGAACGAAATAAGAAATGTTCAGATTGGATATGTTTTCATTATTGGAACCTGAAAAAATTAAAATCTGCAAACAACACACATGCTTTTAATGAGATGGTGGTTTATATGTAACAACACGCGAAAACTGCCGGAGATATTTTTTGAAAACTTGCTTTTGCATGATTGGACTCATTGAAAAAATTTTCGTTTATTGTGAATTTGCATCTCAATTTTTTTTGTCTTTTTCATTTGGGCAATATATAAAAGGCCCATCAATGGCATCAAAAAAAACGAGGAGGTTCATTAGTCCGGCAATAACAGTCAAATAGGTTCCAAGCTCAAACAAAAAATGACGACGCTGCACAATAGAAGCCAGTGTTGGTGCAACTCCGGTGCGATCATTCTCTTCCAGTTGCGGTGGTGCCATGAAAGTGCCAAAGAAAGGAGCGTGTCCCGATTGAAGCTGCATTGCCTGCAAAAAAGCGGGAATTGCGGCCATTCCCAGACATGCCTGTGGAATAAAAAACAGGCGTTTGTCCTGTTGCCGCCATGAATAATAGACATTTCTTGCCAGTCCAACCTCGGCACTGCTTCCAAGAAAACATCCCACAAAAAAAGTCGGCACGACACATAAAAAAAAGAGAATTGCTTTTGGAATGCGACCTTGATAATAGTGCCCCGCACCTGGCAAAAGCCATGTCAGTAGACCGGCCACAAAAAGATTTCGGAGCTGAATTTTTTTGGCTCGAATGAACTCAGAGTCCTCTATTTCGGTATTTTGCGATGGAAACGACGTGGATTGATCGGACATATATGTTATTTTGAGAAATGGGCGTGTGAATTTGTCCAGTTTTTCTGACAGAAAAACTGCGAGGAACAAGGCGGATTCTGATTCTGTTATTGTGAATCAATGCGACCAGTGGATGTTCATAAAACGACTCAAAAAATAACACTAAGAAACAGCAAAAAATTAAAATCATCAAATAAGTGGCAATCATTTTTAAGGAGTGGTGCCCGGAGGGCGGGGTGGTTTGGGCCGCAAACACTCCCATATTTTGCCGCATTTATTATTTTACTGCTTCAAACACCATTCACTCACAATTCACATAAACATAATACCATCAATTCTATCATATTGTATTCGGCAGTGCAATAGGAACAATATGGATAAAAAAAGGAAATGGATAAAAGTAAAATTCCACTACTGAAAAAATTCGCAAACAATGCTGCCAAGATGAAATACGAAAATGTCGCTTCATTGTCTCACTGAGACGACGACTTGCTGCCGCGCGGAGAGCCACTGATCGGTTCATTAAATTCCATCGGACGTGCTGCAACTTTGTATCCTTGTGAATGAAGGAATTGTTTGAGTGTGCGAAATTCTTCAAACGAATCGGGATAAACCCAAATCGTGATTGTAACAATATCTTGTCTCAAAAGTCGAAGTCGCTGCATAAATGGAGAATTTGCAGAACTGAGCGCATCATTCAATGTCTGCCCCAATTCATCACTGACCGGAAGACATTCTGCATAATCTAGTTCCAGACATGTCCCCATTCCCGCCGCGAATGAATTTTGCATTGGAACGTCATAAGTCACGAGCATAAATTCCATTACAAAATCACCGAGCGGACCGACTTTTCCCTGACTCGATTTTTGTTTCATATAATCTTTTTGGTTTTTTGACACTTCAATTTTCATCGCTTCAAATAATTCCATGAGTGGCACATACGTCACTTTTCCGCCAAGTAGTCGAAAGTGCGACTCTTTATTCTCCACTGTTTTACTGATTGGAGTCGGAATATTTTCCAAAACAGTTGCTTTCGGACGTGTCGATTGAAGCCACTCTTTTCGTTTTTTCATCTCATCCAATTTTGCATCAGTTTCCTGCAATTGTCGTTGAATTTCGAGTTTAGTTTGTTCACTCACGTTTTTTTTTGTGGCCATTTCATCGAGATCGACGCGAGTTGAAATCAAGAGTTCAAAGAGTGCAGCCCGCTGATGCGACTGCATTTCGATTTGTTCGTCCAGTATTTCTGTCTGCTGTAATGTTTCTGTAACAGCATTTCGAAGTGAAAAAGTATTCGCCGCTTTTTTTTCGTAACTCGCAATTTCTGCTTCGATTTGCTGAATAGTTTCAGTGTCGGCCCAGTTGATCGGTTCTTCTTGAATTGAAGTGGAATCGGGAATAACAGGATTCATCATCGAATTTTGCGCGCGGACACCGGCAATCATCACCAAAATGATAAGAATTCCAACTATGTTTGAAACAATATCCAAAAAAGAATCTTGTCCCGCTATTTCCTGGTCTGTTCGCTTCTTTCGCATGAATTGAGTTGAGTTTTAGTTACGAAATCAGAAGAATAAAAAATTTCTAAAATAATGTTTTTATAAAAAAGTGTATGCGTTCACGGGTTTTGTTTATCGAGCCGGTGCGAGAGCACCGGCATTAAATCAACTTTTTACGCCAAAATTCAATTGCCCGGAAATTGCATTTCCGAATCCCGTCGGGATTCAATAATAGTAGAAACACGAACATCAAAAACGTCAGAACCCCATTCGGGGTTCAATAGTGAGGACCATAATTCAACTCCGACGGAGTTTTGTGTTTTTGTGGGCAATTCGTTTCTACCATAATCGAACACCTCCGGTGTTCGGGGACAACAAGCTCGCCAAACAAATGCCGGTGCTCACACACTGGCTCGAAACGCCGGCAGCTCGATAAACAAAACCGTGAATGGACATTAAAAAAGAAAATGATATAAAAATAATGGATAAAAAAACGTGTCCCTGCTGCGTCGCCGAGATGTGTCAGGAAACGGAAATGAATTGAAAAAATCAATTTTCCCGCCGCCTGTTTTCTGCCTTTCTTTAATTTTTTCGCATCTCGTCAATTTTCTCGCCTCTCTTCAATAACCAGTCCACTTCCTCTCAGCATTTGTTGGAGTTCTTGGAATCGTTTTTCACCGCCGGGAATGACAGTGACTTGCAAAACTGGTCGCCAGTACATTTTGTCGCCGGCACTTCCCCATGAATCCATGAATTCCCATATTTGTTTCACTAATTGATCGACGGCCAGTTCTTTGGAATTGATGATTGGCACGACTCGTGTTTCCATTGATCCCATTTGCTTTGGAATGATGAATTTGTCCGATTCACATAAAATTTTGACGTTCCTAGAAACCCCAGCAGAAAAAGTATCCGCATCTCGAAGTCCCCAGTTCTCTGCTTTCGTCGCTTTCGACTGATTTCTCAGAGGATTTGCGGAACTCGCAGGATTTGCAGAATTTGCAGTGGAAATTTCACTTGAATCGGTGTTTTTACTTGATTTAGTTTTATCATTTTTCCCAGCAGTGTCTGGATACTTTCCAGCATTTTGTGCCATTTCTGCTGTTTTTGTTCCAAATTGTTCGAAAGTATTTTTTGTCGAAGAATTTGATGCCGGAATCTCATTTTGCAACTCGGCACTATTTGTATCAAAATTATTTCCAGTAACATTATTTTCCCCGACGACATTATTTCCTCCGACGACATTGTTTTTCAAAGCATTGTTTCCAATAACATTATTTGCTGTCGCACCGAGTGGCAATGCTGATTGCAAAGCAGGAAATGCTCCGTCAGAAAAAGATTCTGAAGTGGTCGAATTTGCCTCCGATGCTGAGTGTCCTGTTGTTGGGGAATATCCAGTTTTTTTTGCGCGTTCGGATTCTCGAAAACGACGTTCATTTGCGTTTCGGAAATATGCCATATTTTCAGTCGGCTGCACAGCACCACTTGAATCGACTCGATATTGAATCGCTCGACCACTTTCATCAACTTGCTGTTGTGACTTAATTGCGGCCAAATAGGAAATCATTCGAGTTCGAGAGGCAGAAAGTTGTTTTTCGAGTCGATCTCGCAATTCATCACTCGGTTCTGTATATTGTAACTTCCAGTCTTCATCGACCAATTCGTATCCATATTCTTGCATCCACGAACCTATTGAATGACATGCGGCTCCATATACATCGACACCAGATGGCCGAACAATCAAAAGCGGATATGGTTCCACGCCGCGAACCACTTGATTTGTCTCGACATAATACTGCCTGATGACACGCAGCAGAGCATCGAATGGACTGTCTGGTTTGCCTGCAAATAAAAGGTCATTCGAATCAAGCACGATTCCTTCGGGCTGAATAATGAGGCGATTTTGTACACATTCGACGTAAATTGGACGTCGAAACGATCCATCTTTTCCACGAAATGGGACGACTGAATATGACTTTGCCGCTTCACTGGTCTGTTTTTGTAACTCGGCTAATTCCAGTTCCGCTTCCAGTCGTTCTTTTTTTTTCGTTTCAAGAATTTGCTTCAATTCTTCTGTGGATTCAGGACGTGCTCCTGCTGCAAATTGCTCTGCTAATTTTAGAAGTCGCTCAATTTCCTCTTTAATTTTTTGCGACTCGGATTCGAGAGCGGCCAATTTTTCATTTGCCGCGGCGCGTTTTGCTTCCGCTTCTTTTTTAGACTTTTCGTAATTTTCAGCATACCAGTCGGCCTCTTCGTGATTTGACTTGATTTGCGACAATAATTTTGCCGCTTCTTCTGATGTCCATTTTGGAGTCAATTCGCCATTTGCCGTTTCTTCTACAACAACAGGGATTTCTGGCGTTCCCACCTGTTCTCGCACATTCCGTGCAATGACGACAAGAAGCATGATGAGTGCTCCCATCGTGCATAAAAGCACGGCCAAAAAAGGAAAGAGAGTCACCTCGATCCGATTCGTTTTGCGAAATTGTTTTGACACGGGAAAGAGGGAAAGAGGGAAAGAGATGAGAGGGGAGAGATGTGAGAGAGGTGAGTTGTTTGTATAACCAATATCACATGCAACTCACAACTCGTTCATCGCAACTTTTTTCAACTTGCTTTGTTTCTGAAATCAGGAAAGTGATGTTTTCCGTTTAGTAAATGAATGGCGGCGGCGAGACTATTGACGGTTTCTTCAAAGTGCCCAACTTGTGCGAGAGTGGACAAGTTGTGATGAAGCTGCTCTTCTAATTTGATCAGATGTTCGCCCGCTCCGACTACTTCTCTAATCATTGCCGTTTGTTTTGTCGTTGATTCTTGCAGAGCGACCATTTCTTTTGTCTGCCGCTGAATGGCATCACAGAATTTGAGTGTGGTCCCCTCTGAAAGTCCCAAAATGGCCTTTTCTGTTTCACAAATTGAAGCGGCGTGTTTCGTCAAACTTTCTTCCATCGCCAAACGAAATGAGTTCGTGAGTGTTTCAGTGCTTTTTCCAGTGATGTCCGCGAAACGCCGATTTGCCAATGAAAGACTCTGTTCAAGCATTTCAGCTTGTCGTGACATGAGTTGTTTGATTGATTCAGAGACGGTTTCAAACATGTTTCGGACGGCGACGACATCAGTCGATTCGGATCGATTGGATGCCAACTCGAATCGTCCGCGCAGTTCGTCATCAACGAGACGTTCCACTTCCGATAAAAAGAGTGATTCGTCTCGATAAACGACAAATTTGACGAAATACAGGACGACATCGAGGGCGATTGCCAGAGCTGTCGTATCAAAAGCGACGGACAAACCCGCCGATAGAAGCTGACTCGATTCATTGATCGCATTCAAATTCAAGTTTCCGAGTGCCATTGTGATTCCGATGACAGTGCCGAGAAATCCCAGCATTGGAACTGCCCAGAGAATTAGTCCGACGAATCCATAATCAGCATCCGCTTTATTGGCATCTTCATCAGCGAGATACCTCAATTCGGAATCGAGTTGGTCAGCGCGCCCCTCTCTGTGTAAAAATTGGAGTCCAAGTTCGATTCGCCGTGTCAAAAAACTGGCACCATATTTTTTTTCATGTGCAGAAAGTGCGTCAAAGTCGGTCTGAATCAACGAAAGTGGCCGCTTCGACACGGATCGGCTCCCCAAAACAGGTCGGAGTGATCCGCGTTGTCCTTGAACCCACAAATACTTGTAAGAAAGGGACGCAATTCCTACAAAAAACATTGCCGCTGTAATATATTCGACTGGATGTCCTGTAAAATAACGAATCACCAGTGGATGTTCGATGATTCCTTTGTGAATCGCCGCATAAAATCCAAAACTCAGAAGTCCTCCCAAAAGGAGGGGAGATGTGATGATTTGTGTGAAAAATGAAGTTGTTTTTTTCATGGATTACTTGCAGTATTTTCAGACAATTGGGGAGCAATTGCCATTTGTTTTTTCGTTTTCGTTCATGGAGTTTTTGGGTTTGACACCACTCCGAAAAAATTTGGGACCATTTCTAAGACCATTTCAAAAAAAGGAGTGGGCTGTTTTCGACCGTGAAAGCATACTTTTTTCCAAATTGGGTCAGTATTAACTCTCGTCCCATCTATACTCACTCTCGTCTCATCTAATCGACCAAAAAATCCAAAAAATCCAAAAAAACGATAAAATAAGATTTTTCAGAATATCATTTTTATTTTGTGTAATCGCCACATTCTTACAATTTGACATTTTTAGTGCAATTTATGACGGTTTAATATGAAGTCATTTCCCTGTTTATTTCGATAAGAAAATATGATATACTCTTTGAAGATAGACGCAGTGTCCGTGTCTTTCTTGCTGAATACGTCACTTTTTGCATCGTTGATATTATGAGTCTTTTTCGATTATTGTCGGTGATTTGCTGTTTACTGGCTTCTTTCCTATTCTTGTTTTGTGGTGAAATAACACAAAGAGCAATTGGGCAAAATTCAGAACAAAATGTATCCGACCACAAATCAGTTGGCGGTGAATCAGCCAAACCAAATTTTGTTCCGGGTTCGCTAATAACCATTTCCTCGAATCTTAATACGAAAGAGGGGGAGCCGATGATGATCGACTATGAATCGGTCGCCAATCGCGCTGATTTAGTCGAAGTCCTCGCACAACTGCCTCCGGTCGATCCTGCTCTCGCTGATGATGTACGATTTAATCCAGAGATGTGGGCCAAAGAAATCCGATATACACGCGATGTCTGGTGTCTCGACTTCCATTTCAAACCGATTCGTATTATCGAAGTTGATATTCCGAACAAGCAGGGAACTCTCGACAAGAAAAAGGTCTGGTATCTCGTCTATTCGGTGAAAAATCCTGGACCGCTCGAACTTACAAAGCTGAGTGGCGGCAAAATTACTGAATATGAACTGAAGAAGCAAACGGGAATTCTAAGTGAAAACCTATCAGAGCAAAAAGAAATTCCAATTGCGAAAGATGTGAATACCACCATTCAGCGACTTCCGGGGGACTCTGAAAAACGAGTAAATATCAAACAAACACATGACACGCCTCTTGTTTTGAGAAACACGCAGGGACTTGCTGAACCAGCGGCTGGTCAGGAAGCCGACATTGTCTTCGAGCCGCAATTTTTGCTCGCCACTGATTCGTTGCTCGCAGAACAAGACGACAAAACTGGAGAAGTGAAGCGAACTTCGGAAGTGTATCATGATCAGATTATTCCACTTGCCATTCCTGCCATTATGAAGCGGGAAGGAATGAAGGGAATCCCAGCCAACTCAGTCAGTATTTCCAGCACACCACTCAAAACCGACGAAGAAAGATGGGGAGTCGCCATGTGGACCGATATTGACCCACGAATCAACAAGTTTTCTCTTTATATCAGTGGACTGACAAATGCTTACAAGTGGCAAGATTCTGGCAAAAACGATGGCACTCCCGGCGATGGAAGAACAATGCAGCGAAAAGTTTTAAAAACAAATTGGTGGCGAATCGGCGATTCGTATAATTTGCATGATGCCCAAATTCAATATGGGCAGCCGGGGGGAGTTGACTTCGAGTGGATTTTCTTGTAAAATTCCCTCATTAGTATGCGAATTGGATATTTTGCCGTTTAATCTGCTTTCTTAGGAAGTGGATGTCTCGGCTTTCACCAGTTTATCCCGCTTTTATAGAAAGTGGATGATTAAAAATTATGGCACATAAAAAAGGACAGGGTTCCAGTCGAAATGGTCGTGATTCGAATGGACAACGACGGGGAGTGAAATGTTTTGGCGGCGAAGCAGTTCGTGCTGGAAACATTATTGTTAGACAAGTTGGCACAAAATTCCATCCTGGAAAAGGTGTTGGAATGGGAAACGATTTTACACTTTTCGCTCTTTGTGATGGGCAAGTGCAGTTCGAGCGCGGTGGACGGCGAGTTGCTGTGGTTCCATCTGTTTGAATTGTTAATGTTTCAACTATTTAATTTTGAAATATTTGTACTGTCACCACTCACAAAATGTTGCTTTTTTAGTACGAAGGCAAACAATTCAGTGTCAGCTGCGGCATATTTGTCGAACCGGACATAAAAATGAATGAAATCATTTCGTGAAACATTGACATTCAACATTCCACGTCGTATGGACTTCGTGAATATCACGTCGTCTGTCGCCGAGGTTGTAAGAAAAAGTGGCGTTCAGGAAGGACTCGTTCTTGTCAATTCGATGCACATCACATCGTCCGTTTTTATTAACGACGACGAATCGGGACTACATCAGGATTATAAAGACTGGCTCGAACGACTTGCACCATTTGATGCGTCGCCGCAGAGATATGCCCACAATCGAACAGGCGAAGACAATGGAGATGCTCATCACAAACGTCAAATCATGGGACGCGAAGTGGTCATTGCCATCACAGAAGGCAAACTTGATTTTGGAACGTGGGAACAAATTTTTTATGGTGAATTTGATGGCCGAAGACCGAAAAAAGTCCTCGTCAAAGTCATTGGAGAATGATTGATTCCGTATTACAACTATTGATCAGCAATTATTAATCAACTAATCAACACGGATTTGCGGTCAAATAATTCTCTTTTTTTTTCGTTTTGCGTTCATTATTTTTTATTGTTCGATCCTTTTTGGGGACGTGTTCATGCCAAAAGCTCTTTGTATCACATCTTTGGTCATTGCAGCAATTGTTTTCTTGATTTTTACTCTCAATTTGCTTGCCGGAATTCCATTCGGAGCAAAAGGAGGTGTTATTGCAAGTATTGGAATGATCGTCTCATCTCTGACAATCGGCACATTCAGCGTTCTGACTTTTCTGGAAATTCGCTGAGAAGTTTTGGTTGTATGCGTTCGCGGGTTTAGATTTTTGCAATGCAAAATTCGTGTCCACATTTGGCGAGCCGTCGACGTGAGTCGGCTGTTTTATTGCGCCCTTTTAGAGCGACAGTCGCCGCGATCCTTTTGGCATCGACTATAATTCGCCCTTTCATGGAAATCACATTTTAGCTGTATTTATGGGAATGGAAAAAACACGCGATTTCCATGAACGGATACTTTTGGTTTTCGTTGATTGTTTATTCGGTATTCACTTCACAAAATGCTTGTTTATTATTTACGAAAGTATACAATTTAATATTGTACTGCGAAGTTTCATAAAAGGACACTTTTGTTCGTGTCATTTTTGGGGAAATTTGCCCTGTATTGTGAAACAACAGCTTTCTGCGCCGCACTTGCAAAATTGCGGACTAAACAGCTAATTGATGACGATGCGCAATATGTATGAAATCGTGCCAAAACTATTTTTCCGTGCAATGTTTTCTTCACTGATTTTTTTACGAGTGAAATTTTTCGCCTGTTTATTCAAAATTAGCATCTTATTTGGAATATCAATTTGTTGTTTTTCGATAGTGGCGTTTGGACAGACTCCAGTTGAGCAGATTCCAGTCGGACCGACTCCAGTTGAGCAAATGCCAGAAAATCATGGCGAGCAGTCGAAGAGACAGGTTTTACCTGTTGTTGCTGGACCATCGGACACACAAAGAACAGCAAAGAACAATCAGACGATTTCACTTCTGACTCCCTGGGGAAAAGAGGTCAATGCACAAAATGTTCACACAGATTATCCACGACCGACGATGGTTCGGGAAGAATGGCTTAATTTGAATGGACTGTGGGAATGGAATGAGCAATTTGGGAATGAAAGTTGTTTGACCGTTTCTAGTTTTGGTGAAAATCCAGCCACAAAAATTCCGATTGTCAGTGACGCGATTTATAAAAATCGCATTTTGGTTCCATTTCCCATCGAATCGCATCTTTCAGGAATCGGAAATGCGGCAAATCGCACCACAAACTCGGTCGAACAAAGCGAGTATCGCCGTTTTTTCACAATTCCTTCGAATTGGCGAGATCAGCGTGTTTTGCTCCATTTTGGCGCTGTTGATTGGGAGGCGACTGTGTTTATCAACGGAAAACTTGTTGGCACACATCGGGGAGGATATGACCCATTTTCATTTGAAGTTACATCTTTTATTCATCCCGATTTGAATCAGCCGAATGAATTGATTGTGCGTGTGACCGATCCGACAAATCGTGGAATGCAAATGCGCGGAAAGCAATTGATAACTCCTTCGGGAATTTGGTATTCTCCGGTCAGTGGAATTTGGCAAACGGTCTGGCTCGAACCAGTTCCTAAATCGTTCATTCGTTCGATTCGTTATTCGACGGACATCCATGCTGGAACTCTTACTCTCTTTCCAGAGGTTTCATTTGGAACATCCGGTCAGCCAAATAGTTCAAACGCTTTTCTTTTTGTCGAAGCATTCGATGGCGACGAGGTGATTGCAAAAGGATATGGCGGAAGTCTGGGACCTATTTTGCTCCAGTTTTCTAAACACAAATTGAAAGCATGGTCCCCTGATTCACCACATTTGTATCAAATTCGCGTTCGTCTTCTTGAAAATGACAAGCAAGTTGATCAGGTCGGAAGTTATGTGGCATTTCGACAAGTCGATATTATTCAGGATGAAAAGGGACATTCTTTAATCCGATTGAATGGCGATCCGCTGTTCCAAATGGGTGTGATTGATTCCGGTTACTGGCCGGATGGTTTGTACACGCCTCCTTCAGATGCGGCGATTCAATCCGACATTCAAGTGGCTAAATCGCTCGGCTTCAATGTGATACGAAAACATCTCAAAATCGAATCGGAGCGATGGTATTACTGGGCAGATCGACTTGGAATTTTGGTGTGGCAGGATATTCCATGTGGTGACAATCGTACAATCGAGTCTCAGCAAGAATTTCAAAACGATCTGAAACGACTGATTTCAGCACGGCGACATCATCCATCCATTATCGTTTGGACTCTTTTTAATGAAGGACATGGCCAGCACAACAATGTTGAATTGGTTGATTTAATGCGAAAATGGGATGCAACTCGACTAATAAACAATGCAAGTGGATGGAACGACTTCAAACTCGGTGACTTGAACGATGCCCATAGATTTCCAGGACCGGAGATGCCATTTTTCGATTCAAATCGTGCATCTGTCATCGGCTCTTTCGGCGGAATTACTCTCGTCCCACCTTCATCTCACTTGTGGACGCAAGAAACGTGGGGATTTCAGCACGTCGCCGATTCTGAATCGCTGGTGCGTCGATATCGAAAACTGCACGAAGAACTTCGAAAGCAAATTCACGACGAAGGACTTTCTGGAGCGATTTTTCATCAGCTCGTCGATGTCGAGTCGGAGTGCAATGGACTCGTAAGTTACGACCGCATGATTTTGAAAGTACCACCCGAAGAAATCAGTCAGATCAACCAAGAGACAATTCATTCAATGGAATAATACTTTTGTGAATATGTGAACATGTGAATATGTGAACATGTTTTTGCCACTCATTTGAGTCATTTTGCTGTTTAGTTTTCCTTTGCATTTTACCATTTTTTATGCCATGATGTCATTTCGTGTTATTTTAGCAATCGGTTTTATCGCTTTTGTTTTGCTTGTGTGTGTGTTGTTTCAAACGTCGCAAAAACTCACCGCACAATCTCTTGCACAACTTGCCATATCAAATCCATCTCCAGATTCGAAAAACAAAATGAACTACAACCAACTGACTCCCGAAGAAGAACGAATTATCGTTCGCAAAGGAACCGAAAAACCTGGAACCGGCTCATTATTAAATGAAACACGAAAAGGAACATATCTTTGCCGTCGATGTGATTCGCCATTATATGATTCGAGTGATAAATTTTCGTCAAATTGCGGCTGGCCCTCTTTTGACGACGAAATTGACGGCGCAGTTCTTCGAATCCCCGATGTCGATGGTGTGCGCACCGAAATCGTTTGTGTTGCCTGTGGTGGACATCTCGGCCATGTCTTTTTGGGTGAAAAAATAACTCCAAAAGAGACGCGGCACTGTGTCAATTCGCTTTCCATGAAATTCGTGCCAAACGTAAAATTACGAGCGGCATATTTTGCTTCTGGATGTTTTTGGGGAACAGAGTATTTCTTAAGTCGGGAGGATGGTGTGCGACTTGCCAAAGAAATAACACCGCAAATATCAAAAGATTCGCAAAATTACGCACCAACATTGGTTGGATACATGGGAGGCACCAAAAATGCCCCCACTTATAAAGAGGTTTGCAGTGGCAAAACGGGGCACGCAGAAACGGTGCGAGTTTTATATGATGCAGAGAAGACTAATTACGAAAAACTTTTGAGAGTCTTTTTTGAAACACATGATTTTTCGCAGGTGGACAGGCAGGGACCAGACATTGGAACACAATATCGATCAATGATCTTTTATGTTGGTCAGCAGGAGCGTCAATTGGCGGAGTCATATCTAAATCTACTGCGAAAAAAAGGATTTGATGTGGCCACAAGAGTGGAAAAAGCCGAAAAATTTTGGCCCGCTGAACAGATGCACCGCAACTATTTTGAAAACAAAGGCCAAACACCAACTTGTCATGTCAACCGACGTATTTTTGACGATGATGCCCCACTTTCTGTCGCACCACAATGAATTTTCTGCGTTCAAGCCAACAAATTCCTCTCTTTTTTAATGCGGAGAGTTTATGAAAAATTTAATGCGGGGCGTTTGTGGCAAACCCAAATAAAAACTTCGTGAACGCAGAATTGCATTATTCATATCTCGGCTCTCTTGTCTCTCTAATTGCGTCGATGTAAAATTATGCAAGTAAATGATGACTGATTCGGGTCTTTTTTGTCGATTCACCTCCAATTTGAACATATCCATCTTGTGAACAACTCTTTTGTTAGTATTTTCATCGACGGCAAAGAATATCAAGCGGCGCAGTCGGAAACGATTCTCGATGTCGCCGCACGAAATGGCATTGGAATCCCGTCTCTGTGTGCATTTTCAGCGTGCTCTTTATCGAAAAGCGACACATCTGATTCACCCCAGCAATCGAGAACGCCGCGAACTTCGTGTCTTGTTTGTCTTGTCAAAGTGTCAGGACGTTTCGTGCCAGCATGTGCCACGTCCGTCGAACCAGGAATGAATGTCGAAAGTGAGACATCGGAAGTCCATACTCTTCGAAAAAGTGCGATGGAACTTTTACTTAGCAATCATTTTGGCGATTGTTTTGCTCCGTGCCAACTTGCATGTCCGGCGGGACTCGCCATTCCAAAAATGCTCCGCGAAATCAATGCAGAAAAATGGGACGCAGCAATTCGCACAATCAAAGAAACGATTCCATTTCCAGCCGTTTTGGGAAGAGTGTGCCCGAAACCGTGCGAAAAAATTTGTAGACGTTCTGGAATAGACCATCCGATCTCGATTTGCGAATTGAAACGTCGTGCTGCCGATCTCGATTTGGCGAGTCCGAATCCTTTTATGCCGACAGTTGCACCGAAAACTGGCAAAAAAGTCTTGCTCATAGGAGCGGGGCCATCTGGACTTGCGGCGGCATATTATCTTGCTAAAAAAGGACATCATGTTAGTTTGTACACGCAGCGAAAAGAACTCGGTGGACGTCTGCGGCACTGGAACGAATCGGAATTGCCACAGTCAGTGCTCGAATCCGAAATCGCACAAATTCTCAAAATGCCGATTGAAGTACATCGAGAGGAACGAATTGAGTGGACGGAGCCGCACCAACTCGAACAAATTCGCAGCCAGTTTGATGCCATTCTCCTCTGCGTTGGTCCATGTACACCAGAAATTCTTCATCGCAGTGGATTTACGATGGTGCAAAATCGCCTGCAAGTCGATTCCAAAACATTTTTGACATCTTTTCCGAATGTTTTTGCGACTGGAACCATTTTCCGTGCCAAATCGACGATGATTGTTAGAAGCATTGCTGATGGCCGCGAAGCAGCGGAGTCGATTCACAATTTCCTTTCATGCGGCGTTCCATTTGTGCAGCACTATTCGTCTCCGATTCGACATCGTGGCATTCGGCTCGGAAAATTGTCCGAATCTGAGTTGCAGGAGATGATAAAATTGACAGCATCCACGAATAATAACACGTCCACAAACAAGAAAGAATCCTCATCTGAATGTCATGCAGGGAGTCACGAATCGGTCTGCGAATCAGCTCGTTGTTTGCATTGTGATTGCCGAGGACGTGAAAAATGCCGTCTTTTCAAATACGCCGCTTTGTATCAGGCCGAATTGAATCGTTTTGGAGACATGGAACGGGCACCTGTCAAACTTATCAGTGACGGCGATGTCGTTTTCGAACCGGGAAAGTGTATTCGTTGTGGACTTTGTATCGAAACAACCGCCCAGCACGCCGAACCAATCGGTTTGACATTCAAAGGACGTGGTTTCAATGTGTGTGTCGCTGTTCCTTTTGACGAACCACTCGAATCGGGACTGACGAGTTCTCGCCACGAAGCTGTCCGCAGATGTCCAACTGCCGCTTTGTCTCGAATCGAATTGTAATTCTTCCGTTTTAATGCAGATGTGATAATTTGGTGAATACTTTTATGGAAACACACTCCACTGATTCGTCCTCGATTTCATGGAACGGATGGGATGTTTGCTTCATATTTCTTCTTTGGAGCTTTCTGGGAGGATTCTGCATATTCTGTTTATCGGCTGCTTCGGAAAATAATACTCCAAATCTTGCCGCGCCAAAAATAATCGAAAATGAATCTATTCAAATACAACTTCCCAAAAAATCGCCCGAACATGTTTTGACTCGATTATTGACCGAAGGAAAAAATTCTCCTGCAATTCTTATTCTTGCTTTTTTTTGTGCAGTGATTTCCGCCCCACTCACCGAGGAATTTCTCTTTCGACTCGTTTTTCAAGGATGGCTCGAAACAAAAATCAGATGGGCCGCAATTCTTGTCTCCTCGCTTGTTTTTAGTCTTATTCATGGTGCTCCGAGACACGAAATGGCATTTTCTGAAATGACTGTTCTTTTTTCAGGAGGACTAATCGCAAATACGATTCTCGTCATTTTGGGAATCGGCTATTTACGTTTTTTTCGAGGTGCGACATTTCAAGAACTCGGATGGAATCGACATTTTCTCGCTCGTGATATTTTCGATGCTGTGGTGACATTTCTTTGTCTCGCTCCTATATTGTTTTCACTCCATATTTTTATGCGAATTGTGCTTCCTGAATATGTGACCGATCCTATTCCTCTCTTTGTATTTGCCTCCGTCCTCGGTTTTCAATACTACTCGACTCATCGTCTCGCTCCGTGCGTCGTTTTGCACGCACTCTTAAATGGATGCAGTTTCATTCTGGTGCTCCTTCTACTTCCGTGAAATCAGTTTGAACGTCATCCAAATGGCAAAATAAGTAAAATGGCAAGTTTGCGGCGATTGATGCGATTTTGTTACCTGCATCAATTTTGTCGCTTGTATCACATTTACCAACTGTGTCGGTTTTACCATTTACGCCGATTTTGCTTTTTGTATTGATTTTATTGTTTAATCTGATTGTTCCACCAGTGGGAGTCAACATCAAGGACATTCGGTAGAAACGCCGAAATTCTGTTATAAGCGTTAATTTCGTCACAATACGAATAACCATGCCGTGTTTTTTCTCGCTCAAACAGGGACATCACCGTGAAACGAACGACTTTTTTCTTTTTTGCTCTTTTACTTTTGACATCGGTGGCTCGTTTTGCTGCGGCATTAGAAAGCCGTGCCAATTGGGCAACTCGCGCATTTGAAAAGAATTGTAATGCGGTTGTATGTATTCAGGGCGATAAAATTGATGAATTCACGACACGAGACTCTGGAAAAGCATACAATGGAATGGGAACAGGGATTTTGATCGACGAACGTGGATACATCGTCACAAATTTCCATGTGATTGATGGTATTCGGAAAATTCAAGTGACCACATTTGATCGAAAACAATACACGGCCACAATTGTTGCCAGAGACCCAGACACTGATTTAGCAATTATCAAAATTACTGGTCGGACACCATTTCAGACAATAACTCTTGGACGCTCAGATGACTTAAAACAGGGTGAAAATTGCATGGCCATCGGAAATCCATATGGATATGATTTTTCACTCACAGATGGACGCATCAGCGGTATCAATCGAGAAGTCGATGTAAATGACTCGCTTGTTTATCGTGTTGCTATTCAAACTAATACGGAAATCAATCCTGGCAATTCGGGTGGACCGCTCATAAATGTTGATGGCGAAATGATCGGTTTGAACGCCGCGATTCGACAGGGCGCAGCTGGAATCGCATTCGCAATTCCGGTCGATCAAGTGATTAACGTGGCAGCCAAACTGATCGGCGAGCAGGCGGAGCGGAATGCGTTTCATGGTGTGAAAGTGCGACAAGAATTGATGCAAAATGGCACTCCAAATTTCATAGTCATCGTCGAATCGGTCGAAAGTAACAGTCCGGCGGCAGATGCTGGTGTTCAAGTGGGAGACATCATCGAACGAATCGGAGAATATAAAATTTCAAATACACTCGACTTTTCGCGTGCTCTAATTGACTTGAAAGCGCGAGAAGATGTTGTTTTCGTGGTCAGACGCAGTGGAGATTTATATGACAGATCTGTGTCACTTGGCGCACCGCGCGAAGATGCACTGGCACGAACAGTGCGCCGTCCCACAACTCCCTCTGTTAGTCGGTCTATTCCAGCCGCAAAAACATCAAATTCAGTAAATCCATCGACATCTCCAAAAAATTCCTCACTCGATGACCTTGTTTGGCAAGTGCTTGGTTTCAGTTATACGCCGATGTCGAAGGAAGAATACAAAAAATCATTTGCTTTGTATTTGAACGATTATCCTTATGGAGGAGTGGTCATACAAGGAATACGAGAAGGGAGTGCCGCTTCTGAACTTGGTGTGATGCCGGGCGACGTGATTATTGGTATTCACGAATGGGTCACCACATCACAAAATGATGTCAGATACATTGCTAAAAACTGGAGTACGCTCAAATCATCGAGTGGAAAAGTGAAATTGCTCCTTTTCAGAGACGGACTTCCATATTTCACCGAGTTGCCATTGAAATAGTGGCATCCACGAACACGAATTGGGGCGATACAAAATATCGCACAAATAACAAAAAAGTGAGTATAAAAATTTTTGGCGAAAACATTATTGCAGTGGCAAATTCGACTGCGACAAATCGACTGCGAATCGGAACACGCGGCAGTGTGCTGGCTCGCTGGCAGGCGAATTGGTGCGCCGAACAACTGCGTCGGGCGGGACATGAGGTCGAAATAGTTTTCATTCAGACGAGTGGAGATGCGATTCAAGATCAGAGTATCGTGAAAATGGGGGCGCAGGGCGTTTTCACGAAAGAGATTCAGCGAGCACTCATTCGAAATGAAATCGACATCGCTGTTCATAGTTTGAAAGACCTCCCGACTGAATATGTCCCAGAACTGCGACTCGTGGCCGTGCCAGAACGCGGTTCATTTCGAGATGCGTTTGTCTGCTCAAATCGGGAAACGCACAAAAAAATCGAAACAATTGAGGATTTGCCGCCGCTTTCTCGAATCGGGACTGGAAGTTTACGACGTAAAACGCAAATTCAAAATTGTTTTGGCAATCAATTTCAAATCGAAGAAATTCGTGGAAATGTCGAAACCCGGCTCAAAAAACTCGATGAATGTGAATACGATGCTATCATTCTTGCCGAAGCTGGCCTGATTCGGCTCGGTTTCGCAAATCGTATTCGATCTCTTCTCGATTCAGCCCATTTTTTGCCTGCTGTTGGACAGGGTGCTATTGGAATCGAGACCAGAGCGGAAGATGTGCAAACGATCAGTCGAGTAGGTGTTCTTTTTGCCCCGACAACTTTTGTTGCAGTTTTGGCCGAACGTGCTTTCCTTCGTACATTAAAAGGTGGCTGCATCGCTCCAATTGGTGCCCTGGGACAGTTTGAACAAAGTCAAAGTGCGCAGGAACAAATAAAGCAGGAGCAAAGTGCGCAGGAACAAAGTGGACATGAAAATGGTGGGCATGAAAAGATTGAAAACAAACAGAAACTGAGCAAAACGGGACATCTTCGACTTTCTGGTCGAATTATCTCGCTGGATGGCACACGGAAATTTGAATCCACACGTTCGATTCCTCTCGATTTGCCGCCGACATCTTTTGTGTCGAACCGATTTTTATCGGAGCAAGTTGAAAACGCCGCCGAACAGCTCGGAGTCGATTTGGCGACAGATTTGCAACTTTCTGGAGCGGAAGAAATCATCAAAGAAATTCAGACGGTTCGAGCCGGGAGGTCATCATGAGCAATTCGATTGTGATTGTGCCACTGTGTGATTTGGAGGCGAATCAGGAAGCCGACTTTTTCGCTCTTCTTGCACACAAAGAGGTGCTGAAAACGAAGGAAGGAAAACCGTATTTGAAAGTATCGTTTCGAGATGCGATGCGAGAAGTGCGATTTCCCATTTGGCAAGATGTTCCGATTTATAAAGAATTTCGTGAACTGAAAACTGGAATGTTCTGCAAATTGCGTGCTGTTTATCGAGAAACTACTTTTGGCCCGCAGCTCGACATTCGGCGTATTCGAGAAGTAATGAAAGACGACGCAAAAGATGGCTTCGACCCACTATTGCTCCGTCCACGTTCGCCATTTCCGCTGGATGGCATGTTGGAAGAACTGCAAAATATCGTATCAAAACATATCAAAAAAGGGTTTCTTCACTCGCTAATTACGAAAATTTTGAAGGAACATCGCACATCAATTTTGACATGCGTGGCTGCTCGTGTACATCATCATCCTTATGTCGGTGGTCTTCTCGAACATACACTTTCAGTAACGAAAATTGCCATTTCGCTGATTGACCACTATCACACAATGTATTCGACGCGAAAAGGTGAAATTTCTCGCCCACTTGTTGTTGCAGGTGCGATTTTGCATGACATCGGTAAAATTCTCGAATACGAGCCGGAAATTGGTTCGACTTATCATTCAGTTCGCGGCGAGCTTCTGGGACACGCTGTTTTGGGACGCGATCTGGTTCATGATGCTGCCAAAGACCTCGATTTTGAGCCGAGCGAGTTGACCCATTTGGAGCACATTATTCTTTCGCACCAACGATTTCCCGACTGGGGAGCGGCAAAACCTCCGATGTCTCTCGAAGCGATGATCGTGCATCATGCGGATTCCTGTGATGCGATTCTTGGCTGTTTTTGGAACACATTCTCACAAGATCATCAGGAGACGCAGATGACGACCAAAAATAATGTGATTGGATATCCTCTTTTGAAGCCGCCGCACTGAATCCGCCTTTTTGATGCGTAAAATGCGGAAAATGGTGACAAAATGTCGCTTTTGATTGTGGTAATTTTTTCAATTCACCCGCCGATTGACATCGGCGGCTCGCTGAACGAAACATCAGCTTTCTACGCAGTGCTTAATTGTTTCGCAAAGCGAAACTGGATAAACATCCAATTTTGTGACGTTTTCATGGTTTTGAACGGCCATCGAAACATTTTGCGGTGCGACAAGTGTTTGAACCAACGTGGCTGAATGACCGCGACCAATTTTGGTTTCAGAATGACAACTGCATCTTTCTTCAAAATTTTGGGTCATTCTCTTGACGTAAATGGAAATCACTGTTATTCTGTTAGTGATGATGATTTTTTTGTGTCTGTGTCAAGACTCGGAACAACATTGACGTGAATCGCATCTCGCCTGATTCCACCAATTGCACGAGGTTTTTGCTGATCTTGCCTGCAATTTGTCTGCTGTCTGTCTGATTGTTTATGCGAAAGTTGGGGAACTGTCAATCTCTCCACTAATAATGATAAATAACGACTTTTCATGCCGCGATTGCATCTCCATTTAATACTGATTGCTATTCTCCTCTTTTTCGTCTGTTCGGGAGTGACGATTCGGGATCGTATCCTCGTTTCTACTTTGCATCGACTGGCTGATCAATCGCTCGTTGCTCCTTCGGAAAAACTCCTATTTGAAGGTGCGATGAATGGAATGGTACGTTCTATTGAGCGAATTCTGGGCGATGAATATGCGTCGTATATTCCACAAGAAGATCAGAAAAAATTTGAAAATTCTCTCGATAATCGATTTGACGGAATCGGAATCGTCTATAAATTTAATAAAAAAGAGGAATTGCCGGAAATTTCATATCCTGTTTTGGATTCACCTGCATATCATGCGGGAATTCAGTCTGGTGATAAAATTCTTAGTATTGATGGGCATGAAACCAAAGGGCGTGATTTTTACGAGATCAGCAAAATCTTTTCGAACTCTTCACATCAAATTATTCCACTAACTTTGCGACGTGGTGACAATGAAATGCAGATTTCCGTCAAACGTGGTATGATTCAGAGGGACAGTGTCGAAGGCGACGGAATTGACGAATCTGGAAAACGCATTTTTCAGCTTGCTGGACATCCCGAAATCGGTTATATCAAAATCACGTCATTTAGTGACCGCACTTTTCAAGAAATGCAAAACGCAATTCAATCACTCGAAAAAGAGAATGTGAAAGGGTTGATTCTCGATTTGCGTGGCAATCCAGGCGGATATGTTTCGACTGCCGTCGATATTGCTGGCCTCTTTTTGTCTCCCACAAATGAGATGAACACCATTGTTTCGACTCGTTTGAGAGAGGGAATATC
>JBOFGF010000221.1:0-3074 GCA_051649005.1 Thermoguttaceae bacterium
AATCGCCCTGTCAGCAAATGCTTTTGAAACAAAAAGCATGAAACTCTCTTTGTCGCGGTGTCTCATTGCTTTTTTCGGCAATAGCAGAGAGGCCAAAACGGGAGTAACTGTCAATGAAACCAGAAGCGATGCTGCCAGCGAAGTGATATACGCAATTCCCATCGGAGCAAAAAGTAGGCCTTCCATTCCACTCAAGAAAAAGACGGGAAAAAAAACAAGCACGACAATAAATGTTCCATATACAATTGAATTCCGAATTTCGCAACTTGCATTAAACACGACTTGCAAAACCGACTGACGATCTTCCGAAGGTTTCAGAAAATTTTGTCGTAAACGTCGATAAATGTTTTCCACATCGACAATTGCATCATCAACCAGCTCGCCGATTGCCACTGCAAGTCCACCGAGAGTCATTGTATTTATCGAAAGACCGAATCTCGCAAAAATCAGGCATGTGATGATGATCGAAATTGGTATTGCCAGCATCGTGATAAATGTAATTCGCCAGTCCATTAAAAACAGATACAAGACAATCACAATTAAAATCGCACCAACAATCAGAGCTTCTTCGACATTTTTCACAGCCAAATCAATGAATGTGCTTTGTTGATAAAGTGGCTCGATTTTGATACTCGGATAAGTCGCATTGATCTGTTTTTGGATATCTGCCGAAATTTGCAAAATGCGATGCGAAAGTTCTCGGGTGTCTTGTCCGGTTTGCTTTTCGACAACCAGAACAACAGAGGGACGTGCCATCGTCGTGCCATCTTTATTTTTTAGATATGCACCACTTGTGCCGACTTTCGTGGCCGGAGCAATCTGAACATCGGCCACTTGATGAAGTTGAATTGGGGGGTCCGAAT
This sequence comes from Thermoguttaceae bacterium, assembly GCA_051649005.1. Taxonomy (GTDB): domain Bacteria; phylum Planctomycetota; class Planctomycetia; order Pirellulales; family Thermoguttaceae; genus WRKP01. Next base: position 864 of record JBOFGF010000221.1, read on the forward strand.
CTCCTTTGACAACAAGTGATTTAATGTCTGAGAGAGATTCGATGCGTCCGATGGAACGAACCAGCATTTCATCGGGGCCCTGTTTAGTCAAAAAGCCGCCAGTAACATTTCTGTTACTTCCTTCGAGAGCTTGTTCGATATCAGCAAAAGTAACACCAAATCGAGACATATCATTCACGCGAACGCACACCTGATATTGTTTGACATCACCGCCAATGACCAAAACTTCCGCGACTCCTCCGGCACTCAAAAGGCGTTTGCGAACCACCCAGTCGGCAAGTGTGCGTAGTTCCATTGGAGAAAGCTCTGACTTTTCGTCCCAAATAGTCAAATACATGACTTGCCCCATCATTGATGCCATTGGAAGCATTCGAGGAATAATGCCCGGAGGCAACTGATTGGCGGAAAGTTGAAGCCGCTCATCAATAATCTGACGACATCGCACCGGCTCCATATTCCACCCAAATTCGATCGTGAAAACGACGAGTCCGGGAGTCGAACTGCTTCGCAGTGAAGTCACACCCATCGCACCATTCAAATACGATTCAATTGGAACAGTAACAAGTGATTTCACTTCCTCTGGTGCCATTCCAGGACATTCCACCATGACAATGACGCGGGGACGGCTCAAATCAGGCAAAACATCGACCGGCAATTTAGTCGATTGATATCCACCAATAAACAAAAGAAGTGCTGCAAAAACGAGAACTAGAAAACGATTACTAAGCGAAAATTTTATAATATAATTGAACATGTGTATGCGTTTGGCGGTTTTTTTCAGGTCGTTCTCGCCATTTTAGGTAAAACAAACAAACAGGAGGATTTTGGTTTTGGTCTTGAAAATTCGCAATTTTCGAGGAATTTTACAAAAAACAGATGAACTCGTCATTGTACATCTGTTGTAATAATGTAAAAACTGGGAGTGTTTTAATGAAAAATGCCTGATTTTATGGGAAAAAACGTGCGTGTACACGCTCTGGGTTTTTATTAGTGTCGATGTCCACGTTTGGTGAAAAATCGTCGTAAATTGATGAGAAAATCTTGATTGGTCTCAATTGGAAGCTGATCGACTTGGCTTCGTTTGAGTGAATCAGAAATGCGTTTTTCGGCATTTTGAAATTCGGCGGCAAGACGATTTCTCACCAGCGACGAAGATGTATCAACCTCAATCAATTCACCGGTTTCCGCATCTTGCAATGTAATCAGACCGACATCTGGAAAATCCTTTTCTCTCGTGTCTGAAATAGTCATCGCAATCAAATCGTGTTTTCTGGCACAAATCGAAAGTTCGCGACTTTGCTGGCCCGCCGTTTTGCCCCGAGAAATTTGCCGCATTGACCGAAAAAGAATGTTTTGCTCGATGCGACTGCTTTGTGAAAATATGCTACTAATTTGTGATGAAAACGCACCCTCCGCATCTGAATTTGTTTCTTGGTCATCAGACGAAGTCCACTCTGGAACCAAAAAATCGCTCAAAAGAAAGATAACAGCGCGGCGTTTTTGAACTCGATTGATATATTGGAGTGGCTTTTGCAAATTCGTGCCATCTGCAATTGGCTCGACTGCCAAAAGTTCTCGAATCAAATGAAGCACATTCGCTTTTCCTTTTCGGGGACGATAATATCGCACCACATCACTTGCAAAAGTGAGCAAACCGACTTTGTCGTTGTTTTTCAGAGCAGAAAACATCAGTGTTGCCGCCACTTCAATTGCCGTGTCAAATTTCGAATGAGACGATCCAAAAATGCCTGATGCCGAAATATCAACTGCAAAAAGAATCGTCAATTCTCGCTCTTCGACAAATCGTTTGATAAAAGGTTTGCCTGCTCGTGCTGTGACATTCCAATCTATTGAACGAATATCGTCTCCCGGCTGATATTCACGCACCTCGCTGAACTCCATTCCACGTCCGCGAAATACACTTTTGTACTGACCAGCAAATAGGTCATTGACCGCTCGTTTGGCAACAATCTCAGTGCGACGTACTTTCTTAAGAAGCTCGGAAACATCTTGCATGATAATTTTGAAATGAAAAATCGTTAAAAAAATCTGGTCAACATGAAATAACCACACTTGCTTCGCAGAACCAGTCTGCTAACAAGTTTTCACCACAGAGACACAGAGTTCACAGAGTGTCTTGTATTCTCCGTGTTCTCCGTGCCCTCTGTGGTAAAAAATTCCGAAGTTCACAAAACTTGTTAGTGGACTGTT
>JBOFGF010000222.1:0-6365 GCA_051649005.1 Thermoguttaceae bacterium
CCTGAAATTGATCGCGCGCTTCGATTCCGACGACCATTTGAAAATCACGCACCATCATCGGAAATGGATGCGGTCCGACGACAGAACCGATGCAATAAATCGAATCTTTGTAATCGGCCAGATATGCCTGAAAAGCAGAATCAACCGCTTCTTTGAGTGTTTTAAGACCGAACGAAACAGGCACGACTTTCGCTCCGAGAATCCTCATTCTGGCAACATTCGGAGCTTGTTTGGCAATATCGACTTCGCCCATGTGAATTTCACATTCAAGACCGAAAAATGCGGCGGCTGTGGCGAGCGCGACTCCGTGCTGACCTGCGCCTGTTTCGGCAATTAACCGCTTTTTTCCCATAAATTTTGCGAGAAGCCCTTCTCCCATGCAGTGATTCAATTTATGAGCACCGGTGTGATTTAGGTCTTCGCGTTTCAAATAAATTTGGGACAAACCGAGATTCCGAGAAAGCCGTTCACAGTGATAAACCGGTGTCGGACGACCCTGAAACTCACGCCGAATTCGTCGCAATTCGCAAATAAACTGCGCTGATTGGCAGATCGTCTTATATGCGGTGTTGATTTCATCAAATGCTGGAATCAATTCAGGCGGAAGATATGCTCCGCCATATTGTCCAAACTTCCCATCTTGGGAAGGATGATTTTTGAGATACGTCGTAAAATCAATGTTAGTATTTGTCATGTTGGTATTTCTCCTGAGAAAAAATTGTTGGATCAAAAAAAGGATGTTTCGGGTCAGTGCGTGTGCACCGGCGTTCGTTCGGCGAGCCGCCGATGTCAATCGGCGGGTGAATACACAAAATTACCACCGATTAAAAGTGACATTTTGGCATGGTTTTCAGTATAACAAGAAAACGCGCGCAAAACCACAACAAATGGGATGTCCGGGGAGGCCGCGAAAATTCGGAGAAACGTCAGTGTGAATGTCGAGGAGGACAGTCGGACACTAAATCACGGCTTCCCCGGACGCCACAGCCACGATGCGACGAAGATATACCGCGAAACGACATCGCAAAAAAGCAAACCAAATGTCGTTGTGTCGTTTCGCATCAGTAGAATAGAAAATAAGCAGAAAAAAAAGAAGCTGTCAACCAAATGCTTTGAAACAGTCCAATTGAAACAGTCCACCAGTTCCACCTGTCCAAAACATGATTTGAAAATTCTACACAAATTATCGACATCGTGCAATAGGACCCATCAAATTTTTTTGTAAATTGTGCGACAATAATGAGAAAACGAAAAACAACACGTTTTGCGAAACGCGACTAAATCTGTTTGCGGAAGGAATCTCATTAGACACTACTTTTTTCTTGTTCATTAATCTGGTATTATAATCTCATTCGTGATTTTTGCGGGCAATGTATTTGTGCGGACAATGTGGTTTTTCGGTCAATTTGAAACCAATTGTGCGTCAATAAAACAGAGCATCCCTGAATTCGCCAAAAAAAAATGTCGTGTTTTTCTCTTTTTTGGGAATATGGTATAATGCAGGTCGTTTGTACTATGCACCGGCATAACTTTCCGTCTTCCCCCCACTCTTATTCACACTTTCCCCCCATGATAAGAATCCCACACCTTTTATTGCTGATTCTTTTGACACTTCTTTCCTGCGGTGTCGCCGCCGCCCAGCAATCCGACACTGGCACGAAAACCACCGGCACTGAAAACGCCGGCACTGAAAACACCGGCACGGAAAACACTGGCACGGAAACCACCGGCACGGAAAACACCGGCATGAAAATCTGGTTTGAAAGGCAAGATGGTAAATTCGTCAATCCCGAATTTTATCAGTTTAAGCCGAATGAAATCGTTTACGTTCATGTTGAAGCCGCCGTTCCGACGTTTATGGTAATCTATCAAACATTTCCTGAGTCAGAAAAAGCTGCTCATGTGTATCCAGTCGCCCAATTTCCAATAGGTTATCAGGCACTGACACCCGGGAAAGCAACGAAATTACCCGTGCTGTTCCAATTGGAAAAAACGGAGAATACCGAAAATATCGCCATTGTTGCTGCACTGCCTAATTGGGACAAAATCACCCAGTCGGGTGAATCGCAGGAAGTGGCAGACATCTCCAGTCCTGCAATTCTTGCGCAATTTAAGGCAGCCATCGACTGGTCGAACGCCACGAAAGCAACTATCACGACAGCAAATGCCACGACAGCAAATGTCCCGTCTGATAAGTCGAATCAGGTGAGTATTTCGGAAAAAGTAGACGATGTGGCACTTTCTGTCGTTATTGAAAACGGTGTCGGTCAAAAGCATATATCGCTTAAAAAAGTCAAAGAGAAGCAGTCGAAACCGGAGCCGTCAAATGTGAAACCGCAGAAACCCAGAGAGCAGGACCCGCCGCCGCCGCCGCGATGCAACTGTGGGTGTGTGCCGGGAAAATGTGTGGGTGTTTCCCGCGACGTTTGCTGGTGTCTTGAAAGTTGCAGATGCCGAACTAAACAGGAAACTCCGCCGCCTCCGCCGTGCAATTGTGGATGTGTGGAAGGAAAATGTGTCGGTGTTTCCCGCGACGTTTGCTCGTGTCCTGAAAGCTGCAAATGCCGAACTAAACAGGAAACGCCGAAGGAGCCGGAAAAAACTGATCCGCCGAAGACACCGAAGCCGCCGAAAACCAAAACGAAAAAAGAAGACACGCCGAAAACAGAATCGAAAAAAAACAGCACGAAACCGTTTGTTAAGCTGCAATTGGCATCACCGAATCGACTACTCGCAGAGGCCGTGACAATGGCGGAGTTTGGCGCAGAAAATGGTGCTCAATCAATGCAGAGCGAGTGGGAAAAATATGCTAATGACATTAGAATGTTAAAAAACTTTCAAGGAATCGCGTGGGACTCTCCTTTCATCTTCGTCTTGTTCAACAATCCAGAAGGACTGCTTGCCTCCCTTCCCATTTCAGATATCAATACTTTTGGATTTCAACAAGGTGTTACTTCTGGGCCCATTCTCGGTCCATGGATCACGAACATTCGCCAGGACGGGGTTATTGATATCGTTTTTCCTTTTGGATTTAGTTTTTTTGGCAAGCAGATAAATAATCAGTTTTTGCTGGCAACAGCGGAAGAATTACTTCGTCTTGTTTTGAAAGATACTGACGTTATTAAAAGCGAATGGAATGATTGTACAACCAGCTTGACAATTGATCTCGAAGAAGCCTGTGCTGCTGGATATGGTGAATTTATTGAAAGCATACTAGAACAATTGTTGTTTGGCATTGACGAAGATCGTTTCACGGAACTTGATGATGTTGGTGGAGTGCTTGATGATGTCTATTCTTATACCCAAAGAATAGAACGGTTTGAAATAAATGATGAAACGGCTTTTAATTTATTCGATAATCCCACTGAGAAGTTCGAATCTTCAAAACAATTTCTCCGTAAGAGCATGGAGAAATGGGTATCTTTGGAACGAAAGCTGTCCAAAAATCCAAGTGCGACTAAATGGCTCATTGAACGTGAGCAAGAACGCGTCAAAAATCTTCGAATGACGGTTGCTCGGCTTAAACTAGAGTATAAGGAGGTGACGCAGAACTTTTCTTTGTCAGTAGAGAGCACACTCAAAGAATTAGAAAAAAATGAGCGAGAATTGAAAAGTTGCACGGAGAAATTGGCAAAATATCAATCAATTTTGCAAGGTTCCGGGAATATTCCAGATGAGGACCCTGCTTGGTTTCCAACGCTTCGTATCAATAAAGATAAACTTGAGCTTTCTATACTTCATGCAAGATTGTTAATGTCATATTCAAAAGAAAAGGAGGCTGAATTCACTGAGTATGAGAATAGAATTATAGAACAAGAAAAGGCGTTGAAGAATCTCATCGCACAAAAATCGAAATCCAAACCGCTGACATTATTGCTCAAAGAAATCAAAATCATTTCTGCCGGTCATGATTTTGATCTAAAAACATTCGACGTGAAAGGATTCCTTTCCATCACGCCGCAAAAGAGTGGAGTTTTGGATAAACTGTTTGCTCGTCGGAAACAGGGGCAGACGATTTTTTACGGATTTCAAGGCACGCCGGACGAAACCGTTTTGTTTTTTAATTTCGCCCAATTGCTTACAAAAGAGGATGTTGCCCTCATCATGCCAGTCTTCAGAATGTTCTTTGATGGCGCACGAAATTACACTTTAAAAAATGATGAATCAATAAACTCGGATTTTGCATGTCAATCTCTTGATACCCTGCAAAAAGTTTTTGAGACAACAATGAATCAAGGCAGAATTGATGTTTGTAGTGCTGTGGATTCTCAAGGAACCATGTTATTCGGCTGCGAGGTCGCCGACACAAAACCGTTACAGATGGCTGAAGAATCAATCTTCAATGCTTCGGCAATTGAAATGCAACGATTACTAGAATGGCAATCTAAACCGGGCAATACGCCCACCGAAGGAGTCGTGGCAATCAGGTCGATTCTCGATAAAACACTGAAGCGACACGCCAAAGAAGTCGCAGGCTACAAAATTTCGACACTCCAAATTCCGTTGGTCGATTATTATCGAGTTGAATACGACGAAGACGAAGTGAATAGACTGCCCGAATTGTTAAAAAATACGAATTGGGGACTTTGCTGGGGAATCAAGGAGGATCATTCCATCGTCATTGCAGCAGGTATCGATTTTGAACATACGGAAGCCGTTTTTCTCAAAGCACTGGAAAGTACAACTCAGTCTACTCCGCAGCAAAGAACCTTGCTCCAAGTTTCGCTCAAACCATTTGGCTCGTTGATACGAAAACTAGACGCATTTGACGGAGTTTTTGCGCAGCGCCGCCTTGAAAAACGGCTTGTAAACGACGCGACAATTCGAGCTTTAGCAAACATCTACGAGACGTCTGGCGAAGATGCTCGAATTACGTTGACTGAAGAGTATCTTGACGATCATGTCGATTTTAAGCTTCATTTACCTGGAGAATGGTTCAAACAAACCCTGAGAGGTTTGACCGGTTTGGAAAAAATGAAATTTTATTGATATATTAAACACCGACGGTGTTCTGGAAAATGGCAATGTTGTTCTGCAAAGTATTAGTGAAAAATATGGAGTCATTCAGATGAATTGGTTTAGTATCAGAACAATTATCGCCGTATTTGGCCTGTTTTTCAGCACGGCTCTGGTTTCGATGGCAGTGGTTTCAATTGCACTCGCACAAACGGAGCCGCCGCTTTGTTCGCCGGAAAATCGTTGGGCACTGATCGTTCTCGCTGACAGTTTTCCAACTGGCAGCGGGGCCGGTGATTCCGATGCGGTTTCTTTTGAGCAGCTCAGCAATTCGCTCCGCGCCAGTTTGACCGCCGCCGGTTTTCCCAGTGAGCAAATCATCGTCCTTTCGCCGAATCAGAAAGATTCCGGTGCAAAACCGATGCGGCAGAACATCCTTGCTCAGCTGGAATGGATCAAAAAGGGGAATATCAAAGGGCCACTGCCAAATCAGCCGCCTCTGAGACGACTCGATGAAGCATGTGAGGTTTTCGTTTACGTTCAAATGCTCGGTATTCGACATTGGAACGAACAATTTTTCGTTCCAATGAATGTTCCAATGAGTGAACAGGGAAATGACATTGCATCGAAACTTTCAGCCGCCGAGTTGCTCGCCGCATCAGCAGTGACCGACTCGCTAATGAACAGTGCTGTCGAACGGCGACTTTTGGTGATTAACGTGCTCTCTCCCAGTATTACGAGGGGAGGATTTCGTACAAATATCGATGGAATTGATTCTAAAACGCTGCTTCAAAATAAGTCGATCACCGTTCCTCTGGTTGGTTTTGGACAAATCATTGTGAATGATCAAATCAGTAGTGGCGTGGAAACGATCAATGGCTTCGTCGATATGTTTCAGCGTGGACTTGCTGGATACGCCGACACGTCTTTGCAGGGGAATTATGACCGACGAGTGACGCTGCGAGAACTTGCCGAGTATTTGGAACATTATGGAAACATGGCCGGCGCAGGATCTGTGCAGACGTTACTTCTCGGTCACGATTTTCCGATTTCCATAACAAACGAATCAATCTCGAAATCGCTGGACATTTCGAGTACGCAAAAAATGCTCGAACGAGTCGGAAAGGGAATTATGGAGATGAGAGCGGGCAATTCCCGTGTGGTCATCGTTCCTAATTACCAAGCAGCGGCGGAGTCATATATCCGTGCGGCAAAAATTGCTGGGACGGAGCAAGTCAGATTGCATGTTTCCGGCAACACGACAATATACGCCGAAAAAGGAAGCCGAATGGGTCGCCCACTGAAACCCGACGACTCGCTCATTTTGCAAGAATACGAACATGACTGGTTTCGCGTCAAAGAGGGCTGGATTCGTGCCGATGCCATCATTGCTTTTGAAGTGCAGAAAA
>JBOFGF010000223.1:0-1837 GCA_051649005.1 Thermoguttaceae bacterium
CCAGCACTCCCTGCAACTCCGCCGTCAAATGCGGCATCACTCCGGCAACTGGAAACTGTGTCGATTCCTGTCGATGCAAAACCAGGCCAAAAAGTGCGATATTACATCTATTATGGAAACGCTGTTCAATCTTTTGCTCTCCCAGACGAAGAAAAGCAGCGTGTGAAACACACCATTTCCAATTCGGGTTTTGAAGTTGGGGAGTCGAATAGCAATAAACTCGCTGATTGGTTGTTTGATGACCAAGACGAATCGCACAAACTTTATTGGAGCAAAGAAAATCCACATCAGGGCGAATACTGTGTTAAAACGGTCGTTTCCGAAGGTGCGGAGCCATCGTGGATCGCCGCTCGACAAAATGGAGTTCTCGTTATTCCCGGGGCAAAATATCGTTTCAGTGGTTTTGTTAAAGCAAATCAAGTCAAAGGAATTGTCGGGTGGTTTGTCCATGTCGGGCCGGAAGGAAAACCATTCACCATTTCTCCGATGGCCACGACATCTGATTCCACGTTCGACTGGAAAGAATTGCAAGTCGAGTTCGTCGTTCCCGAAGATGCTTCAATCATCTCTTTTGGTACTGTTTTGCGCGGCACCGGAACTGCTTGGTTTGACGACACTCGGCTCGAATGTCTCGATTCTCCAAGATATATGCCAATTAGTTATACTGTCGGAGAAATAGAAAAATGCCCACTGAAATTTGTCGCTTTCGCTCAAAATGAAACAGAATCTCATAAAAATGCCGATGTTCTGCCGAAAAATGCACGACAAACAAACACTTTTCCAAAAGACACCAGATTTTGTTCGACTTTTCGCTTTCTGAATGATTCAGAAAAATCCATTCCAAACGCATCTGTCCTACTTGATTTGAAAAGCTCGTACTCACATGGAATCGTCGGACTCCCCACCAATTTAGTTGTTCGCACTCCAGAAGGAAAATTACTTCCAGCAAAATTGATCGATCCAACTCATCGACAAGTTGTGGTCGCCATTCCATCAATTCCAGCCATGTCAATCTATGATGTCGAACTGTTTTACAACATTGATGAAGATGCAAATATGCTCAAAATTATGGCGGCAGAACAAAATCCGACTGCCGATGTCGGTTTGGAAGGAACCGCGCATCCTGAATTACAAAAACAGACCGATCCATATTCTGGAATGCCAAATCTCTTGAAAAATGGGGACTTTGAATCAGCCGAATCAGCTCCCTGGCAGGGAGCCGCATCTATCGAAACCGATCCAAATATCGTTCGATTCGGAAAACAATGCGCAAAACTTGTCAAAACGGCGGACAACAACGGAAATGAAGCCGGAAGTTGGACAGGTTTCACGCAGTCGATCCCCGTCACTGGTGGACGCGCTTATCTCGTCGGTGGCTGGCTTCGATGCCAAGATATGCCAAATGGAGCAAGAATCCATGTCCATTTTCGAAATGCAAATGGCGAACTCTGTAAGTCGGGCGGAATGTGTTCGGTCAACAAAGATGTGCGTGGAACGACTAATTGGACGCACTGCTCACAAATTTTGAACGCGCCGGCAGATGCTTCGATGATGACCGTCCATTTGACCGCGAATCAGCCCGGAACTTTGTGGCACGACAACATCGTCGTCTTCGATTCGATCTCGGCAACTCTGATCGACATTGCCACCTCGCCAGCTGAATCAAATATGCCACAAATCTGGCAAGTACCATCGGTGATGAAAGTCTTCAAAACCACACTCCCGCCGAAAAAATTTGATCCGATTGCCAAAATAAGTGCCGCTAAAAACGAAAAGGAATCGCTGCAACTTGCAATTAAATTTCAAAACGCCGAAAATACAGCGGCTTCAATTGCGC
>JBOFGF010000224.1:0-7633 GCA_051649005.1 Thermoguttaceae bacterium
GCTTTGTCGTATCCGGGCGGGCCATCCATTGAACGTGCTGCTAAAATGGGGGATTCTAAAAAACATCAGTTTCCCAGACCTTTTTTGAACGATCCAGATCGTTTGGCTTTCAGTTTCAGCGGACTCAAAACGGCAGTGAGATATTTGCTTGTTGGGCCAGGAAAAGAGACAAATCCCGCAACTGTTTCCGCCACTCTTTCGCCGCCGGAAATCTCCGATATTGCTGCGTCATTTCAAGAAGCGGCGGTCGATTGTCTTGTCGGAAAAACTATTCACGCCATTCAAAAAAGTGAGATCAATACACTGTGCATCGGCGGCGGAGTCGCTGCAAACAAACGATTTCGTGAAAAAATGGAAATGGCGGCGACGCAAATCGGTGTTCGTCTCTTTATTGCTCCTTTTGAACTTTGTACAGATAATGCTGTCATGGGAGCGATTGCTCTTGAAAGATTTAGTGCTGGTTTTTTTGAAACACTCGATCTTGACATTTCACCCGGTTTGTTGAGATAAGTATTGCTAGTTTATTTGATATAACTCAAATAATTCAATAACTCACATAATTCGCAATTTTTTAATGACGAGAAAATGGCTCGATATGTATTTGTGTATACTTTTTTGTGCTTCGTTTTTTTGTCAATTTCAGTGGCATCGTTTTTGGCATCCGTGAACATATTATACTCACAAGAAGATGTTTCGCCGCCACATTTGGCCGGAGAAAATGTTCCGAGAACAAATTGGGACACATTTAGTGGCACTGTTCGTACTCGACTGGGAATGACGCAGATCGGCGAAATGCCGAACACCGTCAAAATCACAAATCCTCGTGTTTCGAGTGGTTTTATGTTTGGACCAAATAATTCGTTTCTCGGAATCGACAATAATGCCCCCAATTCGCGGTTCAAAAATTTGCCGCCGGAGCCGAATTTGCCGCCTTCGTATTTCGGTCCACCAATTTTCCCAAAAAATCAAAGTTCAAAGATTGCCACCGCCGAATCTGTCACTCCAATCGCCCCCGCCGATGTTGCAAGTCAAACACCACTCCCAATTCGACGCTCTCCAAATTTCTTTGAGCGAACAAATGTGGTGATTCAGGAAAACGTGCAAAATATATTCAATGAAGCGAGTGGTGACACAGAACAGCGATGGTTTCGTGATCCGACATCTCTGCGAACCGGTTTGCCGCAAATCGGGGCGATGGAAAATGGAAAGTTTCCGTCTGGGACTTCTCCTGGAATAGGAGCCGTTTCAGTTGGTCCTGAATTGCTCCAAAACGATCAATCAAGTCGTTCTGGATATTCAGGAAACTCCTCACAGAACACGCAAAACCAGCAATCAGGAAAACAGATTCAGACCAACAAATCCGCTTCTTCATCACAAATTTCCGCATCTTCTGTCCGGCGTTTCGAGCAGAAATTGGAAGGCTCGCTTTTGGAAACTCCAGATGTTCACTTTCTTTCTCCGGTTCGAGTCTCATTTTTGAATGGCACAGCAACGATTCGCGGTGTTGTCACGAGCCAGCAAGACAAAGTCGCGGCCGGTTTAATTTTGCTGCGAGACCCAAATGTCCAGCAGGTCAACAACCTCATTTCGGTCGTTTCTGCTGATGGCACGATCATGCCCGCCCCAATTGAGCCAAAATAATTGCTGGTCAAAGCCGATTATTCATCTTGCAGAGTCGTAGTTTCCGTGTACAATGACGGAACTGAAATAATTTATACTGTCGCCATTGATGTCTCCATTGAAAAATGTGTTGCTTTTTATTGACAAAAGCATACAATTTAATGCGAACTGCGATATAATAAAAATAAATCGACCAAACACTGAAACAAATTGATTTTTTGGTCGTATTAAATGTTAAATGCCGGTTAAATGCCGAAGTATATTTGCTGAAACAAGTTTTTGTGTAACTTTGCTGAATCTTTGTTTTTAATAATTAACCACACGAAAAAATGCCTTATGAACGATTTACCGACCGGGCGAGAAAGGTTATTCAACTTGCCAATCAAGAAGCCCAGCGGTTCAATCATGAATATGTTGGAACTGAACACATTTTGCTCGGCTTGCTCAAAGAAGGAAGCGGAGTGGCGGCCAATGTTCTAAAAAATCTTGGAATTGATCTTCGAAAAATTCGACACGAAGTGGAAAAAGTCGTGCGGAGCGGCCCTGATTTGGTGACAATGGGGCGACTTCCGCAGACTCCGCGTGTAAAAAAAGTGATCGAATACTCGATGGAAGAGGCACGGAACCTGAATCATAACTATGTAGGAACAGAACATTTGTTGCTTGGATTGATTCGTGAACAAGATGGAGTCGCGGCGCAAGTTCTTCTCAATTTGGGTCTTCAACTCGAATCGGTTCGCACCGAGGTGCTCAATTTGCTCGGTCACAATGTTTCTGGTGGTGCATTTGAGGACTATTCGTCGCCATCAAAAGCGTTTGACGACGATCAGGACGCGCCGCAGAGAGGCGGAAAAAAAACGACTCCTGCACTCGACAGTTTCAGTCGTGATCTTACAGAGTTGGCAAAACAAAAGAAGTTGGACCCAGTCATCGGTCGTCAAAAAGAGATCGAACGAACGATGCAAATTTTGGGACGTCGAACGAAAAACAATCCAGTTCTTCTTGGAGAAGCGGGAGTCGGTAAAACCGCAATTGCAGAAGGTCTGGCTCAAATGATCGTCGAAGGCCGCGCACCAGCAACACTACAAAATCATCGAATTGTCGCACTTGATTTGGCGATGCTCGTGGCTGGAACGAAATATCGCGGTCAATTTGAAGAACGCATCAAAGCCATCATGCACGAGGTTCGCCGAAATCATCGTGTCATAGTTTTCATTGACGAATTGCACACACTCGTCGGAGCCGGAGGCGCAGAAGGTGCAATAGATGCTTCCAATGTTTTGAAGCCTGCTCTGAGTCGCGGCGAAATTCAATGTATTGGTGCGACCACGCTCGATGAATATCGCAAATATATCGAAAAAGATAGTGCATTGGATCGACGTTTTCAGATCGTTTTGGTCGAACCCCCAAATTCGGAAGAAACAATCGATATTTTGAAAGGATTGCGAGATCGATATGAATCGCATCATCAGGTTCAAATTACAGATGATGCCCTGAAAGCGGCGGTCGAATTGTCAAATCGATATATTTCGGCTCGTTGTTTGCCCGACAAAGCAATTGATGTGATTGATGAGGCGGGTGCCCGAGTTAGATTAAAGGCAATGACACTTCCAAGTGACATGCACGAATTGGATACACAGCTCGAACGTCTCGGGAAAGAGAAGGAATCGGCAGTCGGACACCAAAATTTTGAGAAAGCTCTTGTTCTGCGGGATCAAATTGAAAAAATCGAGCGGAAAAAGAAAGATTCCAGTGCAAAATTGGATGAGCAGACGGGATTGGTGGACGATCATGTCATCGCGGAAGTCGTCTCAAAAATGACAGGAATTCCGCTTACTCGAATGACGACAGAAGATATGAAGCGACTCATGGACATGGAAAAAGAGTTGCACGAAAAAGTCATTAGTCAAGATGAGGCCATCAAAGCCATTTCGAAAGCCGTGCGGCGCAGTCGGAGTGGTTTGAAAGACCCAAAACGTCCCACCGGTGCTTTCATTTTTGCAGGTCCCACTGGTGTCGGAAAAACTCACTTGGCAAAAGCACTGGCCGAGTTTATGTTCGGAGATTCCGATTCGCTTATTCAGCTTGATATGAGTGAATATATGGAAAAACACAATGTGAGTCGCCTCGTCGGTGCGCCTCCTGGATATGTCGGATATGAAGAAGGTGGTCAGCTGACTGAAAAAGTTCGTCGTCGTCCTTATTCGGTCGTTCTTTTCGACGAAATTGAAAAAGCGCACCCAGATGTCTATAATATGATGCTTCAAATTATGGAAGAGGGGCGGCTCACCGACAGTTTTGGTCGAAATGTCAGTTTTCGAAACACGATTTTGATTATGACGACAAATGCTGGGGCAGAAGCGATCAAAAACGAGTCGGCGTTCGGATTCCAGAAACCGACTGATGATGCTTCTTATGAAAGTATGAAGGAGCGTGTTAATGAGCAGATAGAAAAAGTCTTTCGCCCTGAATTTGTGGGACGGTGCGACGACATTATTGTGTTCAGACATCTCACGGAAAAAGACCTCGGAGAAGTCATTGAACTTGAAATGAAAAAGGTTCGCACCAGACTCATCGAAAAAGGTCTGAAACTCGTTTTAATGGAAGATGCCAAAAATTTCATCATCAAAAAAGGGAGCAATCTCGATTTCGGTGCACGTCCGCTCCGCCGCGCCCTCGAAGGATACATCGAAGACCCACTTTCGGAAGAATTATTGAAAGGTGAGTTTGATGGAAAAGAAGTCATCAAAGTTGAAGTCAAAATGGTCGGAGACAAAAAACAACTTGTCTTTCATGGACTAATGACATCCGAATTGGACGACGAAACAAAATCGCAATTGGAAATTCATTATCCGGCGCGGAAGATACTCGAAGAAGAAGCCATCGCTGAATCTAAAAGAGCCGAAAAAAACAAATGCGACAGTGACAAAAATGACGACGGCGACGAAAAGGATGCTGATGATGCAAAATCAACTCCTGAAATTATCGCAAATGCCCGTCCAAATTCAGCTTCCCGACGTGCAGATAAGGACAAAGATAAAAAACCACCGATCCCAGATGCTGATGCGTAAATCGTGAGTGAAAACGGTAAAAAATCAAGTCCAGAAAATCAAGTCAGGAAAAACGAGTCAGGAAAAACTAAGATGTGTTCGATTTGGTTTGTGTGTCCGAACCACTCAGACCAGCGAGTATACTTCCTTAAAAATGAGGGGAATTTTGATCGATTCTCCTTTTTTTCAATTGTGGATTATATTTTTTACTGTTTATTGGATTCATTTTTTATATTCTGAACAACTCAAAATGTATGGCTTTTTAGTTCCAGTTGGAGGCGGCGATCCGATTTCGATCCGCAAAAACGAAGTGCTCATTGGACGCAGAGAAGACTGTGATGTCGTTCTGCGGTTTAGTAATGTTTCTGGACAACACTGCAAACTTGTTTTGTCGAGCGGATATTGGTATGTGCTCGATCAGAACAGCACAAATGGTGTCAAAGTCAATGGCCGCAAAGTGACGGATCATCGGGTCGATCCAGGTGCTATTTTGGCTATTTCAAAGCATCTTTTCACATTGCAATACAATCCAACAGAAAATGGTGCGACTGCATCGCCGCCGAGTGAAGTTTATCGTGAATCCGAAGTGACTTCGCGTTCTCTCATGGAAAAGGCGGGACTCTCAAAACCGACTGCGAAAACGGTCTATGATTCTGGAAGTACCATTCCAGATAAGCCGATTATCATTGAATCAGGGCTTCGTCCTCAAATGCAGTCAGGCAAAAAAATCGACTTTTTCAGTCAGCTCCAATTCGATTGATGCGATATACCGTTCTTGTGCGGCAGAAAACGGAAAACATTCTTTTGAACATCAATCGTTTCTCATTTCGATTTTACATGAAAACGTTTTAGAATGAATCCGAGTAATTCTTTTCGTTCATGTCGATTAAATCCGATTAGAAACACACATGGGATATATGCACACGCACACAGAAATCCATTCAAAAATAACATCGGATAATTTGGTGCGAGCAAATAATGAGAAAAGATATAACAGGGAATCCAGGAAATCAAAGCCGCCGAAACATTTTTGGCCAGTTGCAACAAATAATGCAAATAGCTTTCTTTGCGAATCCGACAAACATAATAAGGAATGAAACCACCTCGGAGAGATGTTTCGACGATCAATGTACTCATTGCCACACTGTTTATTCCGAATCCAAGTGATACAAATAGAATTGCTCCAAGAATGTTGATGACAGACCCGATTAACATCAAATAGGCCAGAAAATGGTGTTTGGCTATTGCAAATAAAATTTTGGTGTTGACAGTCTGCGAATGGAAAACCCAAACGGCGAGGGCGAGTAAAACTAAACTTGGATATGCCACGAGATATTTTGGGCCGACCCATCGTGTTACAAAATCAGGTGCCCAAAAAATGATTCCCAGTAACATAAATGTCGCAGAAAACGTGCAGAGTTTGTGGGCAAATCGGATCGACTTCTTAAATAGCTCCATATCTTCCGTGGCATTCAGATAAGTGAACCAATTGATGAGCCATCCTCCTCCGAGCAGACTCATCGCCACAATAAAATAGCCCGATAAATTCATACTGACGAGTGAATACGGAGTGACTTTGTCGAGACTTAACAACGCTGAAATGACGAACAGTCCTCCATTTTGCGAGATTGTTTCTGCAAGAAAAATTAAAAAATTGCTGGCTCCATAAGAAAACAATTTCGGTAATAGTGAAAAGCGTATGAAACGTCTCGATAATGTAAATTCAGGAAAAGCGATTTTGAGCAAAGGACGCATTGCAATCAAATTCAGCATCGGCACAATGAGATTGACGAGTGCAAGTGCAAAAAGTCCATATCCAAGATACAAAACGAGAAATGAGAGGGCAGCTGCAATGAGTCGAAAAATCATGGCACAAAAGCCGGTCAGTTCTTGCCGGAGTGTTCCATTCACCACGCCAGTCAGTGCCATCAAAGGAAAATTTATTGCAAATGCGATTCCATTGATGCAGATCACTTGCAGAATCAGGAGCCTGTCCTCCATTGTTGGATACCAAAAATAGAGACCGAGTCCGCCAAGAATGATGAATACAAAAGCGACGAGACTGATCACACAGTACATGAAAAAGGCTGTATTCGAAAGTTCGATGCAATTTTGTTTTTCGCCTCGACTGAAATACTGAGTGAAATAACGAGAAACGGCCAAGTTGAGTCCCATGTCAATCAGGCTGAAACTTCCTACGAATGCACTTATCATCACGTTGATTGCATAATAACGGTCTCCGAGAGAGTGGACGATATAAGGAGAGAGCACCAATCCGAGAAAAAGACCAATACAAAGGTGATTGATCAGTCCCAAACCGACTCCTTTCAGAAGACTTTTGAGACGAGAATTTGTGTCTTGTGTTGATGACATCTGTTTCTACCAATCTTGGTCACTATTATGACAGTAAAAAGGGAACGAATGAAAAAAGACAAAATTACAATCAGACATCCGTGAACGCACTCACATCTGTTTTGCAGCACTTCTTAGAATCACTTATTATTCTGCGCATAAAATAACTTTGCGGTTTTGCTAACTTGCATAAAAAGCAGTAGTTTCACGATAACAAAGCAAATTTCTGTTATACTATTCAGCCCGTCCAACTTTTAGATCGTGCAAAATACGCGTGATTCGGTTCTGTTGTCTGGCCAGTTCTTCGACGTTGTGACGAATTGATTCGAGATCGGAATCTGATTCGGCAAGTTTTTGCGTGAGTTCCTTTTCATATTGTGTCGTTCGTTCATTGACGCGTCGCTGCATCGAACGAATCATTCTTAATTCGGAAAGCAGCTCGATCAGCGGTTCTTCTCCCGTTTTTGCGTCAGAAGAAGGCGAGGACGAATCGGACTCTTTTTGGCGTTTTTCAGCATCTTTGATCGCTTCAGAAACCGCTTCTAGCATTTCAGAAAGTGCGGCGATAATGGCCGACTGAATGTCGAGAGTGACCGAATCAATTACTGTTG
>JBOFGF010000225.1:0-13427 GCA_051649005.1 Thermoguttaceae bacterium
AAAATGCGCTCTGAAAGCTCCAATTACAACACCAGTTGGAACAGGTTTCAGAAGTATCAACGTCCATTTGAGGCAAGAATTAGGACTTTTTGCCTGTATTCGTCCATGTAAGTATTATCCGGGAGTGCGAACATTTTTCTCCGATATTCCCGTCGATCTTGTCATTGTGCGTGAAAACACCGAAGATTTATATGCCGGAATCGAATTTGAACGGGGAACTGAAAAAGTCACCAAAGTGATGAACGAAATCAATTCTCTGACGACGGGCAAAAAAATCGCCACTTCCCCCAGTGAAACGGGAATTTCGATCAAGCCAATCAGTGTTTCGGGAACCGAGCGGATTGTGCGGGCGGCGTTTGATTATGCAAAAGAACACAGTCGCAAAAAAGTGACCGCCGTTCACAAAGCGAACATTATGAAATTCACTGATGGACTCTTTCTCGAAGTAGCACGAAATGTCGCAAAAGAATATGCCGATATTGAATTTGAAGACAGAATTGTCGATAATATGTGTATGCAGCTCGTTCAAAAACCGGAATTGTATGACGTTTTGGTACTCCCAAATTTATATGGCGACATTCTGAGCGATTTGGCGGCGGGACTCGTCGGAGGACTCGGTGTCGCTCCCGGCGCAAATATCGGACCAAATGGCGCCGTCTTTGAAGCCACTCACGGTTCTGCACCAAAATATAAAGGACAAAACAAAGTAAATCCCGTCGCTCTTATTCTCTCTGGAATGTTGATGCTCCGACATTTGAAAGAATTTGAGGCGGCCACAAAACTTGAAAATGCCGTCGCCTCCGTCATTTTGGAAGGCAAGTCAGTGACTTATGACCTAAAATCGGATAGAAATGATCCGTCCGCTGTCGGCACAAAAGAAATGGCAGATGCCATTTGCAAAAAAATGAAATAACTGCGAATCGTCATCAATTAGATGTTTAGCCAGCTTTCGTAGAAAGCTGTTGTTTCACAAAAACAAGCAATTTTTCACGAAATTACTCTAACAAAAGTATCGTTTTATGTAGGTGTGCTGTATATCTCACTTTTGTCGTTTTTTCTCCATTTCACTGTTTTCCACTTTTCTTCTTTGTTCCATGAAACCTCATTTGCGATCACCACTTCCAATGCGAGATGCCAAATCCCCATTTTTTTTCGGGGTCGATGTCGGAGGAACCAGCATTAAAATTGGTTTAGTTGACAACTTTGGTCGCTCTGTTGATCTCAGCGATATTGATGGCGAAAATAGACATCGGGGAATTGTGACCACGAAAACGGAGCCGAGTCCACAAACTGCTTGCAGCCTAATTGCGAGGTCAGTCCACGACATTCTATCTTGCTTGAAAATCGAACACGATTTGTGCGGCGGAATTGGACTGGGCATTCCTGGTACAATGGACATGCAAACACACCGGCTCAGACAGCCTCCGAATTTACACAGCTGGGAAGGCTATTTGTTTGTCGATGAGTTATCGAAACAATCGGGTTTTCCTGTGACATTTTGCAATGACGCAAATGCGGCTGCTTATGGCGAATACTGGGTCGGTTCTGCGAGTGGTCAATCGAGCATGGCTCTTTTGACTCTCGGAACAGGAATTGGATGTGGCATCATCATTGAAGGACGCTCAATTGATGGGGCGACCGGATATGGCGGCGAGTGTGGTCATCTCGTGATTGATTGCTCGGACGATGCGCTGCTGTGTGGATGTGGTCAGCGCGGTCATTTGGAAGCGTATGCAAGTGCGACCGGTTTGGCTCGTCGCACTCTGAAACTGGTAAGTATGCGTAAATCGTCGCTTCAAGAGCGAATTTCTCCTGAAACTCGACTCGGAGAAATCGCAAAACTCGTTTATGAGGAAGGCGAAAAGGGAGATGCACTTGCACTGGAAATTATTTCAGACACCGCACATTATTTGAGTTATGGAATCGTCTCGCTGATTAACACGGTCGATCCCGCCTGCATTTTGCTCGGTGGGGCAATGACATTCGGAGAATCTGAAACTGCGATTGGACTACAATTTTTGGAGTCTGTCAAACGAGAAGTGCGATCCAAAACATTTAAGGCAATTGCGGACTCAATTATTATCGACTTTGCAAAACTCGGCTCATCTGCCGGATACATCGGAGCGGCTGGTTTGGCCAGAGAAGCTTTTTTAACTCAAAATCGATAAACGGCGTTTGGCGAGCCGTATTTGGCGAGCCGCTGGCGTAAGTCGGCGGTTGTTAGTCGGCGGTTGAATTGATATTTTTTTATAAATTTTTCACAAAGGAACCAAACCATGAAAACGACAGATTATCATGATGTTAAAATGGAGGGGGGGGGCAATTTGTGTCACGAACTCCGTTCGCGGACCTTCGCAAATCGTCGCCGTTTCCTCTCGACTTTTTCGGCTTTTACTCTTGTTGAGCTTTTGGTCGTCATTGCCATCATCGGCGTTTTGATCGCGCTGCTCCTTCCCGCCGTGCAAGCTGCCCGAGAAGCCGCCAGAAGAATGCAGTGTACAAACAATCTCAAACAATTGGGACTTTCTCTCCACAATCACCACGATACTTTTGGGTATTTGCCTAATAGCTCTTATCAAAATTCACTCGGATGTACAACGCAAATGATGACTGGCACACCACCTGCTGCTGTCGCAACAAACCGCGAACGAATTGGTGTACTGGCAACACTCCTCCCCTTCATTGAACAAAACGCGATTGCTGAGGCAATAAAACAATGTACCACATCAACAAGTACGTCTGCGGGCAACTGGATATGGGATGCAACTAACACAGGAGCATCTTCGATTCGGATCGGATCACAGCCGATTGCCGGTTTTCATTGTCCTTCTGATCCAAATGCAAAAACAAATCGTGATACGGAAATGGCGCGGTCGAATTATCGTCCGTGCATGGGGGATTTTGTTCTGCCGAGTGGTTTATCTGACGCTGCTCGATCTTGTTTTCGACCAGGAAATGCCGCAACTGTGACAATGGCATCACTGATTGATGGCACGAGTAACACGGTCGTGTTCGGCGAGAGTGTCATCACATCAGATAGATCAACACGGCCCATTCTTCGCGGCGGACAAGCAATAATCACGTTGTCAAACACATCTAATCCTAATACATGTTTGGCGGCAAAAAATGGAGATGGCACGGTGACTGGCCCGTCGGTGGAATTAACTGACGATAATTTTGGACGTTCTGCGGGACGTCGTTTATATGATGCACGGATGCCAGTTCTCAACTTTGTAACAATGAACCCTCCTAATTCGCCAACTTGCGGCAGTAACGCGCAGTGGGACAATGCGACATCAATGGCGGCGGCCAGCAGCATGCACTCAGGCGGTGCGAATGTTTGCATGGGAGATGGTGCGGTTCGATTTATATCTGAAACGATTGATGCCGGAACTCCGAGTTTGACTGTGGACACCGCGACATACACGGGGAATCCTTATAATAGTTATAAAGGGCCATCTCCGTGGGGCGTTTGGGGAGCACTCGGCACTGTCGCCGGAGGAGAATCAAAGGGACTCTGAAATATACTGCGAATCGTCATCGATTAGATGTTTAACCCGCTTTCGTAGAAAGCGGTTGTTTCGCAAAACAAAGCAAATTTTTTAAAAATGACACTAACAAAAGTATCGTTTTATGACGGTGCGGAGTATGGCAAAAGACTTTGAAATGGCAGATCGGGATTGTCTTTGTGCTTTCGATGGCATATAATAAAATGCGCGGATAAACCTCTCCACTAACAATTTAATTTACGATGAATCAATTTATTTGCGCTTCGTTTTTTGTGCTTTTTGCTTTTCTTTTTTTGCCAGGTTGCTCGTCGTCTAGTCCGTTTCCAGTGCAATCGGTCGAAGGCGTGGTGACATTGGACGGGGAGCCAGTCGCGGATGCGGTCGTCGGTTTTTCTCCGGCATCTGGAAGTGAAGGTAAACCGGCATTTGCTCGCACCGATGCAAACGGGAGTTTTCGACTTACAACAGTGCAGGGCGGGGCTTTTGGAGAGGGAGCACCCGAAGGAAATTATGAAGTTTCTGTAACCAAAGAAGTGCCGGAACGTGAAATAACCCAAAAAGAAATGGAAGAAATGGATCGAACAGGTCGGTCGCCGAATATCGCCATTCTTTCTGTTGTTCCCAAAAAGTACAACGACACGAAAAAATCTGGTCTGACGGCGACCATTGTCAAAGGGAAAAACAAAATTGATTTGCCGCTCAAAAGTGGCAAATGAGATCGCTTTCGGCGGGGTTTATCTCCCAGTCCACTAACAAGTTTTGTGAACTTCGGAATTTTTTACCACAGAGGGCACGGAGAATACGGAGAATACAAGACACTCTGTGAACTCTGTGTCTCTGTGGTGAAAACTTGTTAGCAGACTGGTTTATCTCCGCCATTTTTTTTCGTTCCTCTTGACTTTTCGGATAGTCTTGACTTTTTGGATAGTTTTAAGTACAATCCGTTTTTCTGTTTGGCTGTTCGGCCCGCATGTGTACGGAAAACGGTGACAAAATGTCGCTTTGGATTGTGGTAATTTTGTAGAAAACGCTTGTTTTTTGAAACAACAGCTTTCTACGCAGTGCTTAATTGTTTCGCAAAGCGAAACTGACTAAACATCCAATTTTGTGCCGTTTGCAGTATGTTTGGTTGTTTTTATCTACATGCGGCGATAAATAATACCGCTCATAATTTCTCACCAATTTTATTTCGATGAAAAGGTTCTCTTTCGTTATTGTCTTTTGTTTGACGCTCATTTTTTCTTTGGCTCTGATTGAACCGATGAATTCGCTCTTTGCCGCTGATTCTGCGGCTGATTCTGCGGCTGAACCTTTCGCTGCACTAAAGAAAATTTCTGGAAATGCGATCTCCTCACAAACGCCTGATGGTCCAATCACGTCGATTATCATCACTTCCACCGACCTGCCTGAAAACCTTTTCGAGTTGATTGGACAACAAGAAAATTTGGAAGTCTTGCAAGTGGCAAATTTTCGGGATTTGAATGACAGTATGATAGAACAAATATCAAATCTTTCCAAATTGAAAAGTTTGACTTTGACCAATTCAGCAATCACAGACCGCGCAGTCGAAATCATTGCCGCATCTTTTCCCGACTTGGTCGAACTCGATCTATCTTCTAATACTCTTTTGACCGACAAAGCCGTTTCTGAAATGGCTAAATTACAAAAATTGGAGCGATTGACAATCAATTATTGTAACTTCAGCGAATTTGCGATGCTCGATATTGCCACGCTTCCAAATTTGCAAGTGTTAGATATTCGCGCAAATATGGTTGTTGGAAATACGGGACTCGAATTTCTTGCCGAATTGCCAAAATTACGAGCACTCAAACATCGCAGTCCGGCAGTCGATGACTTCGGAATTGTCGCTCTGACAAAGGCGAAAAATTTGGAAACACTCGAAATTCAAGATTTCACAATTACTGATGCGTCTGGTTCGCACATCAAAAAATTTGAAAAGCTGGTCAATTTGATCATTTTTCGATGCGCCGGATTTGGATCGAATGGCCTTCTCGAATTGAAGGGGACCCCACTGGGACGATTGACTCTTCGTGGTTTGCCGTCACTCGATGATGTTGGAATGGAGACATTTCGAGATTTGACGACACTCAAACGGCTTTATTTGCATGAACTTCCATCTGTGACCGATGCTGGGATGCTAAATCTCGTTTATCTGCAAAATCTGGAAGTGCTCGATCTTTGGGACATGCCAATAACCGACAAGACAATCGACATGATTGTAAAACTTCCGAGCTTGAAAGAGTTATCGATTCGTTCCACAAACATTTCGGATGCAGCTGTTCCGGGACTTTTGGCAGCACCGAAACTGGAAAAGCTCACATTGAAAGACAATGCGGCATTCACCGAATCAGGCAATCAAGAATTAAAAAATTCAAAAAAATTCAAAACATTGGTATTTTAATCAGCTGAAAAGCTAAAACATGTCCAATTGCGAATGTTTTGCTTTCGGGAAAATGTCATGTTTGACGAGTCGGCGGTGTATTTGGCGAGCCGCCGGCGTTAGTCGGCGGTTGTTAGTCGGCGGTTCTATTGCTGTATTTATGAAAAAAGCACACAAATTCCGTGAACGGATACGAACAATTTTATGAAAAAAAGACTTTTTTTCGACTTGCTTTCATTTTTTACTGTGATGCTGGAAATCGCATTTATGCTGGTATATTCAGCTCAGGTAAATTCAGAGGAACAGGCACCGAAACGTCCCAATATCGTCGTGATTTACACGGATGATGTCGGATATGGCGATTTGAGTTGTTATGGAGGCAAAATTCCGACTCCAAATATCGATTCATTGGCATCGAAAGGTCTTCTTTTTACCAATGCACATGCGACATCGGCTTCTTGCACGCCTTCTCGATTTGCACTTATGACGGGAACATATCCATGGCGACGCGCCGACACTAAAATCGCACCAGGAAATGCTGGCTCGATCATTTCTCCAAATCAAATGACTCTCCCCCGCATTCTTCAACAGGCGGGATATCAAACGGCGGCCATCGGAAAATGGCATCTCGGACTCGGGCCGAGCGAGACCGGCCCCGACTGGAATGGTGTGATTTCGCCGGGTCCACGACAACTTGGTTTCACTGAAAGCTTCATTATTCCGGCGACAGTGGATCGTGTGCCATGTGTTTTTGTCGAAAATGAGCGGGTTTATCGACTCGATCCAAATGATCCAATTGAAGTCGATTATAACAAGAAAATAGGAACATGGCCGACAGGAAAGGAAAATCCTGAATTATTGACGATGCACACGACACACGGGCACGACAACACGATTGTCAATGGAATTGGACGCATCGGATTTATGACTGGTGGAAAATCAGCCCTTTGGACGGACACCGATATTTCAGATGTTCTCACAGCCCGAGGAGTCGATTTTATCAAACGAAATAAAGAAACCCCATTTTTCCTCTATTTTTCGACTCACGACATTCATGTTCCACGTTCGCCCCATTCACGCTTTGCAGGAAAGAGTGGGCGAGGTGCCAGAGGCGACGTAATTTTACAAATGGACGATGCTGTGGGCACGATTATTCGTACACTCGAAGAAATTGGAATACGCGACAACACTCTCATCCTCTTTTCTAGTGATAATGGCCCGATCATCAATGATGGATATTTTGACGGATCAATGGAAAATCTGGGTGATCATCTTGCAACTGGTCCTCTGCGCGGTGCAAAATATAGTGCATTTGAAGCGGGAACTCGTGTTCCATTTATTGTGAGTTGGCCAGCAGAAGTAAAGCCCGGACAGGTTGATGCCCTCTTTTCGCAGGTTGATTTACTCGCTTCGTTTGCCGCATTGACAGATCAGGTTGTTCCGGTCGGAGAAGCGAAAGACAGTGAAAACCACTTGCCAACTTTTTTGGGAAAATCAAAAGAGGGGCGTGATTTTCTCATCGAACAATCGGTTTTCGGATTGCTTTCTTGTTTATCGAAAGAATGGAAATACATCGAGCCGCGACAAAAAGGTATTGCTAAGATGGATGGGCCGCGAATGGGAAACAACGAACCGGTCGAAACGGGAAATTTTCCAGAACCACAATTATACAACTTGCACGGCGACATAGGAGAAACGACAAACGTCGCAAGTGAATATCCCCAAGTTGTCAAAGAGATGGCCGAACGACTGGCCAAAGCACGCAAATAATGAATGGATATGATGAGAGCAATATTACTCGGAAATGGAACGAAGCCAGGCGTTTTGGAGACTGTCGGACTTTTGCGGTCTGAAATCGACAAACGAATCGAAGTTGTCGCCTCTGATTTTAGTGGACACGATGACATGTCTCGAAGCAATGCCGATTTGGCGATAGTATTCGGCGGTGATGGTTCGATTTTGCGAGCAGTCAGTCAAATGGGGGGCAATCAAATTCCGGTTTTGGCTGTGCATTTGGGAACTTTGAGTTTTCTTTCGACCATTCAGGCGGATGATTTAATAACGATTTTGGATCAACCGAACTTACTAAAAAAGCCGGTTATTGAACATCTTCTCCTTTCCTGCTCGGTGTCGCGCGATAATTACGGCATTTTAGTGCCTCCGCGACTGGTTTTGAACGAAGTACTGGTGCAAGGAGAATCGGCATCTCGAATAATGAGTATTGAACTCGATATTGATGGCGAATTGGTGACGACATATCGAGGGGACGGACTGATTGTTAGTACGCCAGTCGGTTCGACTGCACACAATTTGTCGGCAGGAGGCCCCATTGTTCGGAAAGATATTGATGCGGTCATTATTTCGCCGATTAGTCCACACACTCTCAGTAATCGGCCACTCGTCGATTCGCCGGACAGACGATTTGAAATCCGATTGCAACAAAAAGGAGTGCTCGTTCTCGATGGCGGAGAAGTGATTCGAATTCATCCGCTGGATCGCATACATATTTCGCGTGCATCGCAAACATTCAAGATGCTCGATGTTTCTCAGTTCAGTTATTACAAAGCCCTTTGTGATAAACTCGGATGGACCGGAGGATTTAGTCACCAAAACATCCAACAGAGAACACCGCGCTGACAATGTTCCGTTTGTAGTCATGCAAAATGACAAAATCATTTTAGATTCAGACGGACGAACTGAAACGCCGTTTGAATGAGACTGTTTCTAACACAACACAAACTAAACACACAAACTAATCACACCGACTAATCACACCGACTAATAACACCAACCAAACACACAATTAAACACCAATGACAAAAAGTATCGTCGTTATTCCAGCTCGATTTGCATCGACACGTTTGCCTCAAAAAATGCTTCTTCGTGAAACGGGAAAGCCGCTCATTCAATATGCGTATGAAGCCGCTGTGAAAGCGACATTGCCGAGTTCGGTCTGTGTCGCATGTGATCATCCCGAAATCGCCGCAGCCGTTTCTGGATTCGGTGGAATCGCACACATGACAAATCCAAATGCGGCCAGTGGAACAGATCGCATCGCAGAAGTCGCAGCAACATGCTCCGATGCAGACATCGTCGTAAATGTGCAGGGAGATGAACCGGACATGACTCCCGACGCAGTCGATGCGGTCATCCAATTGCTACTCGATAATCCCGATGCTGTCATGGCAACATTGGCAGTTCCGATTCGCACTCAAGAAATCCTCGGCGATCCTGCATGTGTCAAAGTCGTTTTCGATCAAGTGGGAAAGGCACTGTATTTTAGTCGCAGTGTAATTCCGTACCCACGCGGCGGAGTGACCGATGAAATGCTCCAGCAAAATCCGCCTCTGTTCTACTTGCATCTCGGAATTTACGCATATCGACGTGACTTTCTCCTTTCACTCTGCAAATTGCCGCAGTCACCGGCCGAAAAACTTGAAAGCCTCGAACAGCTTCGTGTACTGCATCATGGACACTCCATTCTCGTTGGAATCGCCAATAAACCAATGCGAGGAATCGACACTCCAGAAGATTATGCCAAATTCGTCGAAAAATGCCGCAATAACTAATCTGTTAAATTCATTGAATTTGTCTAATTCCCTGAATTTGCTGACAACCGGTTTGCAGCGATTACTGGACATTGTATGTCCCCAGACGTGTATTTTGTGTGGGGTTTGGAACCCAAATGGAAAACGATTGTGTTCCGACTGCGCAGATAAACTTACGACTCCGCCAAATCAGATGTGTCCACGTTGTTCTGGAAAATTGTTTACTAAATTTGTGCAGACAGGCGACTGTGGTCGATGTCACCAAACGCATTTTTTGTTTGAAAAAGTGATTGTTCTTGGAGAATATGAATATGATCTGCGAAAACTGGTTCTTCGCATGAAAAAAGACAAAACCGGATTATTGGCCTCTGCACTTTCATCTCTTTTAATCGAAAAACGTCCGCAGTTACATTCACTCCATTTTGACGCGATTATTCCTGTCCCGATGCACCGAACACGTCGCAGGGAACGCGGTGTCAACTCACCAGATTTAATCGCAGCAGAAATGGGACGATTGCTGCGACTTCCTGTTTGGAACAATCGAATTTATCGAGCAAAATACACAGAGCCACAATATCAGCTATTCTCGTGGATGCGACAAGAAAACATGACAAACGCATTTGAAATGTATGAAACAAAAATGATTCAAGACGAAACAATGCAAGGAAAACGTATTCTTATAGTTGACGACATTTTCACCACCGGAGCAACTTGTAACGAAATTGCTCGTGTACTTAAAAAATCTGGGGCGGATTCATTTGTCGTTTGTGCCATTGCTCGTTCTGAAGGGAGAAATGCCTAGTTGTAATGATGTCACTTCGTCGCACCTGATTCTATGCAATAATTACTTTATTCACATTTTTTCATGGAAATTATCAAACAACGTGCTTTCGCTCGCGCAGGGCTGATTGGAAATCCATCCGATGGATACAATGGCAAAACTATTTCGGTTATTGTCAAAAATTTTTTGGCGCAAGTAACATTGTATGAATGGGACAGAATCGAAATTGTTCCCAGTCCGAACGATGAAAGTGCTTTTGATTCGATTCACGATCTCGCAAAAGATGTTCGATTGCACGGCTATTATGGCGGAATCAGGCTGGTAAAAGCTGCAATTTGTGGCTTTGCTGATTACTGCTCACATCGCCACTTATCACTGCATGAGCGAAAATTTTCGATTCGTTATGAGACCAACATTCCGCGCCAAGTCGGACTTGCCGGTTCCAGTGCAATTGTAGTGGCGACACTTCGTGCTTTGATGGAGTTTTACAACATCACAATTCCAAAGACGATTCTGCCATCATTCGTTTTATCTATCGAAAAAGATCGACTTGGAATCATGGCTGGATTACAAGATCGGGTCGCCCAAGTTTATGAAGGGTGCGTTTTTATGGACTTTTCTCCAGAACTAATGCGGACCGAGGACGGTTTTGTATGTGGTAAGTACGAACCACTTGCGATTGAATTGCTGCCTCCACTTTATTTATCATATTCTGCCGATTTCGGAGAACCAACAGAAGTTTTTCATAACAATCTGCGATTCAGATATGACAATGGCGAAAAAAATGTAGTTGCTGCCATGAATCGCTTCGCGGCACTTGCTTCACAATTAAGAGACGCTCTTTTGAACGGACATCCAGAACAAGTTGGAGACTTGATGAATCAAAATTTTGATCTGCGTCGCACCATTTGTCAGCTTCCATCAGAACATATTCAGATGATTGAAACAGCTCGAAACTGCGGTGCTTCGGCAAAGTTTGCGGGAAGTGGCGGTGCAATTATTGGAACATATTCAAATGAATCAATGTATGAAACATTACAAGCAGAAATGAAAAAAATCGGCTGCAAAACGATCAAACCCATCATTGTTTGATCGTAAGTTTTCACGGTTTTAGATTTATTTTTTGCCATGTAAAATTCGCGTCAATTTTTGGCGAGCCGCCAACGTAAGTTGGCGGGTTTATTGGACGAGCCGCCCTGAAATAGCAATCGAATTTTAGCAGTATTTATGGGAAATTTATAGAAATTTACAAAAAACACAAATTCAGTGAACGGATACAAAAACTGATCGTCGAAAGACGCATCGAATGACGTAATTTGTAAATGTTATTTTTTTCGGCTCATTATACACTTGGCAATTCAGTAACATTAAATCGAGAAGCAGAATGTAATTCAAAATGTGGTCCCAGCAAATGGCGATGCGTGTCGAGAGCGATTTGTGGGAGATTATTTTCCTGAGAGATGTGTCCCAAACAGGCCCATCGTAATTTTTTTCCTGCGACATGAACCAATTGAGCTGAATCGACATTCGAAAGGTGTCCTTTGTCGCTTCGAATTCGCTGTTTAAGTTCGGCGGAATATCCACCATTTCTAAGCATTTCTTCGTCATAATTACTTTCCAGCAGGACTGCATCGAGAGTCGAAATGGATTCCGCCAGTCCACAGAAGCAACAGCCAAGATCGGTCATAATACCAACACGTTTTTCTCCATTATCGACAACGAAACAAACTCCTTCGGGAGTGTCATGCGTCGTGGCAATTGTTTCCACAGCGACTTTGTCATTAAAGTTGATTCTTGCACCGGCACGAAACACGTTTGGCGAAGTTATCCGTCCGAGCGATTTTTTAGAGTTGGAAATAGATTGATATGTTCCCAAAGAAAGCCAGATTGGCAGACCGAATTTTCGATTCAAAACACCAGCACCTGAAATGTGGTCCCAGTGTGCGTGCGAAACGAGAACACCATGAATTGAACCAATATCGACTCCAATTTGTTCGAGCCGTTCTTGTGTGCGAGTGCCAGTCAAACCGGCATCAAACAACAGACGAATCCCATTTGTTTCGACAAAAATACAATTACCATTGCTCCCTGATTGGAGTGAAACCATTTGAAATCGAGACATAATCAGCAAAAATCAGACCGCGTAAAATTAAATTCATAAATTGGAGAAAGGAGAGTGGCGTGAAACGACTTTTTGTTTGCCACTTTTCAAACGACGACCAATATGTACAATGTTATCAGAGGTGTTTGTGTAAGTCAATCCGTGCCCTCAAATGTGGGCGAATACAAACGTCCCGATGGTCTGGAAAACATTCCAGTTTTGTCTCATTTTTCCATTTTTCCATTTTTTCATTTTTTCATTTTTTCCTATGCGAACAACACGAAGAAATTTTTTGTCTGCGGCGGCCACAACAGCCACATCATTTGGCATTTTGGGACAAGTTCCGGCAACATTCTCATTGGAAGCGTCGGACAGCGTCCCTGTTTCAGAGTCAAAAGGGATCGACTCATCATTTCCACCATTTCGATCCGTGCTTTATAAAGCTCCGATTTATGGGAGCAAAACGCCTTTTACAGAATCCCTTTGTCAGGAATGGAAAACGGCGGGATGGGACGGCGTGGAATTGACTGACTGGAGTATTCCACTGTCCGATGCGCGAGAACGCCGCCGAATGGTGGAAGCTGCGGGACTTCGTATTCACTCGGTGATGCGCGGCTGGGCCGAATTTAATTCACCAAAGCCAGAAGTGGTGACCGAAAGTATCGAATCGGTCAAAACGGCAATTCGTGTTGCCGCAAATTATGGGGCAGATGCAGTGTTGCTCGTTCCTTGTCGAATCGGTGGAATGAAAATGCCAGAACCATGGGACTTCGACATTCAGTTCGATCCAAAAACATTGAAGGTTTCTGCCGTCGTCGATGGAGACAATTCTCCTTATGCGGATTATATTGAATCCCAAAATAATGCGACGGAAACGACACTGCGTGCGCTCGAACAAATAATTCCGACTGCCGCCAAAGAAGGAGTGCGAATCGCATGGGAAAATGTATGGAACAATTTGTGGTCTACTCCGACTTTTTTTGCTGCCGCGATTGATGCACTCGAAAGTCCGTGGATCGGCTGCTACTTTGATCTTGGCAATCACACAAAATATGCGCGCTGCGAAGAATGGCTAAAAGCACTTGAT
>JBOFGF010000226.1:0-2614 GCA_051649005.1 Thermoguttaceae bacterium
CCGTTCTTTTCGGGATTTTATCTGTTGCAATAAAATCTTTGAAAAGCCCCGCATCGTCGCTGAGCCTTTGCACCAAAATCTGCGTCGCCTGCGTTTCAATGTCGATGCCGATCCATTTTCTGTCGAGCTGCTGCGCAGCCACACAAGTCGTCGCACAGCCGCAAAATGGGTCGAAAACGATGTCGCCTTCATTGGACGACGCTTCAACAATTCGTCGTAAAAGAGCCAGCGGCTTCTGCGTCGGATAACCCGTCCGCTCCTTTGATACAGGGGCAATGATCGGAATGTTCCACCAATCAGACATTTTGACACCAGTCGATTCGTCTGCAGACATCTCGGATGGCTTTCGATTGCCGTGTTTGTCAAATCCTGATACGATTTTTTGGTTGCCAAACCGGCGGCGTGTTGCAGGAGTTCGTTCCTGATACTGAATGTTAAACCAATAATCAGACGACTTGGTATACCAATAGATTGTATCGTGATTGCGTGAAAATGATTTCTGTGAAACCGACCATTTATTGTAACACCACACGATTTCGTTTCTGAAATTATTTTTGCCAAAGATTTCATCGAGGAGGAGTTTTAGATAGTGACTTGCCGTCGGATCGCAGTGCAAATAGAGCGATCCGGTGGGCTTCAAAACGCGGTGCATTTCGACGATGCGCTGAGCCATGTAAGTCAAATATGCCATCATCGCTTTGCTGTGGATTTCGCCGACGGAAGTGATGTACTGCGTCAAATTCGGATAATTGACAGCGAGTGTATCGAGAAAATGTTCATCGACATCTTGCCACGTCCACATATCTTTGAAGCTCGCACCAGCGGCTTTTGTGCCGATGGGTGCGGAGTAAGTACGCTTAGAATTAAACGGCGGATCGAGATAAATCAAATCGACTATTTCGCTATTCATTCCATACAAAATGAACAGATTGTCGTTTGTATAAAGTGTATTTTGGAATTTTATTGGCATTGACATTATTTGACAAAAAACGAAAAGAATGGATTATTCCCTCTTATTTTGTCGTATTTTGCTTTGTTTGTCAATCTCCTTTTAAGGTGTTTTTCTTTCAATCGAAAACCGAATTAGGTAGCTCTGCATTTGCGTTTTTGCGGTGTTCCATCCGGCGTTCTTGGAAAAAACGTCGCAAAATCGAGCCGCACTGTTCTTCCAAAACACCTGTGATAAATTCAGTTCTATGATTCAGACGCGAATCATTCAAAAGTGAAAATAAAGATTTGACACTTCCTGCTTTCGGATCGTCCGCACCATAAACAAGTCGTGGAATGCGTGCATTTATAATTCCACCAGCACACATCGGACACGGTTCCAGTGTGACATAAAGAGTGCAGTCATCCAAACGCCATGAGCCGAGAGCGGATGCCGCCTGTGTGATTGCAACTATTTCGGCGTGTGCAGTCGGGTCCTGCAATTGTTCCCGCTGATTGTGGGACGAAGCAATCACTCGCCGCTCTCGATGAACAATGACGGCTCCGACCGGAACTTCTCCTTCGCGGACCGCCAATTCCGCTTCTTGAAGTGCCAACTGCATGAAATGCTCGTGTTCGTCCATTTAATTAGGCGACTCTCACTAATTGAGTGTTCAAAATAGAAATCGGAGATGATGTCTCACGAAACGAGTCAATTCGGAACGATTCAAAGGAAAATACTCTTCCCGATTCATCCGTTTTCCCAACAAAAAAAATTCCATTTTCGTTCATAACATTTGCGATCATGGCTCGATACGAATCAATCCAATGAATGGACGGAGTGGCAACTGTCACCCAATCAAATTTTTGAGATTGTCGCACCAACTGTTCGAGTCCTATTTCAGGCGGTCCTGGAATTGTGCGCACTTTCACTTCAGTTTGTGTCAAAACACGATATCCTTTCCGAAGTGAGAGGCCGGGGCCGTCTGTCACATCACGATCTTCAAAGGGATCGACACAAGTATATTCGATGTCGCTTGTTTTGCGATGTCTTTTTGCCAGTTCAATCAAAGAAATGGAACGCTGACACCGCTGGATTCCAAATTCAAGAATTCGAGTCGGTTTTTCTCGTGAAATCGCCTGATATAACTTGCGATTTTCTTTTGGCGTGGAAAAATGTGAAAGATAAAACGCCTGAAAAAAATTCATGGAATCACCTCGGTGAACAACATTTGCTGCAATACAAACACTTTCCGCAATACAACGTGGAAGAATCCCAAAATAAATAATAACTATGGAAATGTATGCTTCCAACATCGGCAATATGTCGTCCTATTCTGAATGTATTTTAGAAAAAATGTGCCGCCGAATCAGCGAGATGCAAATTGTACAAACCGTCAATGGAAGATACTTTCCGGCTTCTATTTTTGTCTATTTTATCAAAATCGTAAACTTTTTACCGGTCTGGTATTTCGGGCCAGTCCGATAACAAGTTTCACGAAAATGGTTTGGCATGGGATTTCACAACAAAAGCCGGAAAGGAGCGCAGCGTATTGACGGTCCAAAAGAGGTGAGATTGCTCAATATAGGATGAGTTTAACGCTCAATACCGTCAATACGGCGGAGTACCGCCTCCTTTCCGGCTACTGTTTTTATCACTTTTCATTAAAATCGTGAAACTTGTTAG
>JBOFGF010000227.1:0-2469 GCA_051649005.1 Thermoguttaceae bacterium
AAAGCGGTTTATTGGTGCCACTGGTGTTATTGGTGCCACTGGTGTCATTGGAATCATTATTCGTCTGAGCAGCACTTGTGATTGGTGCAAAAAATGGCGCGGACAGAACTGCGGCGGTGCCACATGCTGCTGTTTGGAGAAAAGAGCGACGTTTAATCATTTTATTGTGTTGGTAAAAAATTATTTTATTGTCAAAAAAATTAGTCTGATTTCTCCGAATGTACGCAGAAATCAACCAAAACTATCCGCTTCAAATACTGATGCACGACTGATGCACATGTCATCTTTCATCTGTCATTTGTCGAAATCACATTATTCACTAATAAAGAACAACGTGTTCTTTGGGAACCCAGCCTTCTCCGCCGGAGCGGAATTTCAGTCGAAACCAATTGCCGCGCTGACCGACCAGAATAGCTTCGGTTCCAAGTGGAATCGAGTCGGTAAATGATGGTTCATACTGTTCGGAATTGCCTTTTCGTGGTATTGATAAATCAATTGCGATGACTGCATGAGTGACGGAATCGAAGCGGTGCCAGTCGTATCCAGTCGAGGCAATGGCGACAATGCTCACTGCCAAAAATCCCAAAAATAGGGAACGCAGACGTTTTCGTGGCCAAACCAGATGAATCACACCAAGCATAAAAGTACATCCAGAAAGTACGAGTGTAATTTTTGCTTTGAGCGGATAGCTAAACCAGTTCTGCCAAAAGAATAGATGTTCAAATACTGGAACGGACTCATTCGAGGGAACTCGGCCCAAAATTGTTTGCAAATTTGTGTCGATATACGAATTGAGTGGCATATATCGTTTTGCCATTTTATATGCGGCAATCGCCTTTCCTGGTTCATCGCATCGTGCCCAAGCATTTCCCATGTTGTAGTAAATGGGGCCGGAGTGAACACCTCGATCAATCAATTCCTGATACATTAAAGCCGCCGAGCGAAAACCCGCTTTCTGATCGGACGAAGGCAAATTCTCCGCTTCAACGAAGGCATCATCTGCATTCTGAAATGCGTGCAAATCTTCCGTTCGCGGATGCCAATTGCATCCCACTAGAAAAATGATGACAAATAAAAAACAGAAACAACGTGCCATGTTAAAAATTGAAGTACAATTGTACACTTTTCTGTGCGCACCGAACAATAGTCACCTGATATGTCAAATTTGTGTCAGACTGTAGTGTGTATGAGTATATACGAAATTCATTCTTCCGTCAATAGATTTGATATATTGGTATTCGTTCACGCAGTCCGATAACAAGTTTTCTATTTTGTTGAAATTGACAAAATAGGAGCCGGAAAGGAGCGACCAAAGGGAGCGTATTGACGGTTTTTGTTATCTAACCGTTTTCGCAAAACTAAACTTGTTAGTGGACTATTCGTTCACGGAGATAGTTATTTTTTTCCATTCACCCTTTATTACTTCTGCTGTCCAGCATATTTCCACACACGAGTTTCCCCTCGCCGGAGCGGAATCGTCCATTTCGGGCCATCTCCGACTTCTTCGCCGGTCAACAAGTCGGTGACACGGCAGTTTTGCCCGAAATCGATCTCGGTCGGCCCGTCTACTGCGGCGTGTACGACGAGGACATTTCCATTCGCATAAACATTGCAATCGGTTTTGGTAAAAAGATGGACACCCGCCTTTTCGGCGGCGAGTCGGAACAGTTCGGTCGTCGCTCCCGGCGGACCGACGAAGTATGTCGTCTTTTTTGTTGCCGGATTCGTTCGCATCACGACGGCGGCGGAGCCGTCTGGATACGTCGCCAGAATTTCGTCCGGCTTTGCATCGACGACGGCAAACAGCGGCTGCATCGGATTTTTTGCGCCAAAACCTTTTGTGAGACCGAGCTGGTTACCGAGTTCGGTCGGTTCACACCACGCATTCACGTTTTCGACTCGTTTCATGTTAAAACCGATCAACTCTCGCATCGTTTCGAGTGATCCCCCCTTTTTCGTGTCGAGAAACCCCGGAGCCGAGAGCCAAATGTCCGTCGCCGTCGTCGCATCACACCGCTTTTTCAATGCAGCTCGTTCCTCCGGCGAAAGCATCCACGCCGACAAAAAGACGTTCAACTTCGCATTTGTCTTTTCTGCAACAAAATCATCGAGCAGATATTGTCCATACGATGCCCCAGTGCGACCAACCTGTTCCCGAATCGTGTATGTCGTCGGACGCGACAAGGCGTTTCCGTTTTGAGCGACTGCGAGCATACTCGGTTCGTGCATGAAAACGGCGATTTCCGGGCGGAATGGAACCGGTTTTTCAAGGAAAATGTTGTCGAGCGTTTCCAGTCGTTTCATGTCGTCCCAAAGTCGCTGGTCATCGAACCAGCCCGCCGCGCCGAGGTCCATCCACCATGTCCCAAAATTTCTGACCGCACATTCGCCGGTGTTTCGGAGTAAAAGTTGCCGCGTCTGTTCCACGTCGTCGCCCCCGTCCGGTCCGCCCGGAAACGAATATGGCTT
>JBOFGF010000228.1:0-2072 GCA_051649005.1 Thermoguttaceae bacterium
AATTTATCATTGTTCAAGAAATATGATATAATAATCGACGCGACAGATAATTTTGCAACACGATTTATAATGAATCGCGGAGCAATTTTGTTTCAAAAACCACTTATTTCAGCAGGAGTTCTCGGAGTATCAGGGCAAATTTGGACGATAATTCCAAGATGCACACCTTGTTTGGAATGTTTGCTCGATCCAAAACAGTGTGAAACAGCAGAACCAGATATTGAAAAGTCGGGAATTCTCGCTCCACTGCCCCAAATTATGGCTTCATTGGAGGCGATGGAGGCGATCAAAATTTTAACTGGAAACATCGACCACATGAATACATCATTATTATCGCTTGATTTATGGAACAATCGGATTCGACAAATTCCTATCTATCAAAACCCAGATTGTGTTATATGTGGAAATGGAGAAAATGAGCTAAACAAACAACCGCTTTCTACGAAAGCGGGCTAAACATGGACGCGAATTTTGCTGGAATAAACATTAACATTTATTTGAAAACGAATAAAATGAAAAAACGTGTTGTGGTGCTCTTGTCTGGTGGACTCGATTCGGCGACAGTAACAGCACTGGCTCGGTCTCGCGGCGAAGAAATTTTTGCTCTGACAATTGATTATAATCAACGACATCGAGTCGAACTGGAAGCGGCAAAACGAGTTGCGGATACTTTTGGAGTAGTTCGTCATGTCATCATTCCGATTGATTTGCGGCTTTTTGGTGGCAGCTCATTAACGGATGAATCTCTCGAAGTGCCCCAAAATACCCCTGATTCCGAAATCGGTCTCTCGATTCCGAATACTTATGTTCCGGCTCGAAACACCGTTTTTCTTTCACTGGCTCTCGCTTTTGCCGAATCAGTTGCCGCACAGAAAATTTATCTCGGCATTTCACAAATTGATTATAGTGGATATCCTGATTGTCGCCCCGAATTTTTACACGCATTTGAAGCATTGGCTAAAACGGCAACAAAAGCTGGCGTGGAAAATGAAATGACGTTCAAAATCGAAGCTCCTCTGCTCCATTTGAGTAAGAAGGAAACAATTGAACTGGGCATCTCACTCGGAGTCGATTATTCCATGACATTTACCTGCTATTCACCGAACGAAAAAGGCGAGAAATGCGGTAAATGTGAGTCGTGCCAGCTCAGGATGCGCGCTTTTGAAGAAATTGGAAAAAATGACCCTGCTCCGTAAAACGATGAATTTTTTTGTGAAACAACAGCTTTCTACGAAAGCTGGCTAAACATTAAACATTAAACATTAAACATTAAACATTGTGCCGTTTTCAGAATAGTCGGCATTTTACCGCAAATTTATTTCCCCCCCTTTATTTTTCAGGTTTCAGCCAATGCAACCAAAAGAATGTCTCTTAGCAGCTCTGCGTCTTCAAACACCCAAAAGAATTCCAACTTTTGAATGGTTTATTGATACAACTATTACTAAGTCGCTCTGTCAGACAAGTAATCCCATCGAAGCAGTCGAGATGCTTGATATTGATGCGATCAACATCCGAGTAGATTACACAAAAAAATGGAGAGATGAAACTTCATATATTGATGAATGGGGAATCGAGAAAAAATTGACAGGAGACATTCTTCCAGCGTCAATGAATCATCCGATTTCGGCGATTGCCAATCAAAAGGAATTTGTATTCCCTGATCCTAAATCAAGTGATCGGTTCAAGACACTGGAAAACGCTCAAAAAGTGTTTGGCGACCGACGTGCTATTGTTCTGAATTTGCGAGACGGTTTCTCAGATATGCGGGACCTTCTTGGTTATGAAAATGCTTTGATGGACATGATAACTCAAAAGCAGCACTACAACGACCTTCTTAAACGTGTCATTGATTATAATCTTGCACTTGCCGAAACAGCGGTTCGTCGATATGGAATTCAAGTTGTGGCAACTACAGACGACATTTGCTCTGCTCGCGGCCCTCTTTTTTCTGCAAAAACGTATCGTGAAATGTTGTATCCGCACTTTTACGAAGTAATTCAAGGATTTCGTTCTCTCGGCTTGCTCGTCATCAAGCACTGCGATGGCGATGTCAGATCATTTATCGACCTTTG
>JBOFGF010000229.1:0-17136 GCA_051649005.1 Thermoguttaceae bacterium
AGTATGAGTCGGCCAGACAAATTTTGGCAATACAGTGCCAAAAAGCAGAAAACGATGCTCTTTTGGCAGCATATAATGTCGCATTTTCGTATCAAAAATGTCGAATTCTCACTGAATTGACAGATTTGTCAACCGAAGCAGAACATTTTGGAAAATCTCTTGTTGCAGCAAAAGAAATAGGGCGATCTGAATATCTTGAAATGAAGATTCAGGTCGAACGAACTCGGATGGCACTTCGAGATGCACAAATTCAGTACAAAACGTCTTGTCGTGAACTGGTTTTGCTCCTGAAACTTCCCGAAACAGATTCGATTGTGATAAGCGATGCCATTGAAGAAATGCCATGTGAACTTTTTGCTGATTCGCTTTTTGCAGAAATTCGTGCGATGAGTCCAGAATTGCGACATGCGCGCGATGAAGTCAAAATGGCCCAGTCTCGATTAAAACGAGAATGCGCCGAAGCAGGAATCGACTATAATACCAATGCCAAAGTTACTTATAACTCTGACACCAAAGATGCAGAATTTTCGGTCGGTGTTTCTGTGCCGCTTCGTATTTTTGATCGAAATCAAGGCAATATCCAGCGTGCCAGGTCGGAATTAGCGGCGGCGCAGCGAAATGAACAGCGAGTCGAATTGGCGATGGCGACCAAATTTCAAAGACTATTTGGCGAGTATTCTACTGCACGAAATCGAGTAATGGCATATCAAAATGGAATCTTGGGCGAAGCACGCGAATCACTCGAATTGACCATGAGTGCTTATAAACATGGAGAGCAAAGCTCACTGGAGCTTATTGTCGTTCAGCGAACATTGTTTAGTGTGCAAATTGAGTATTTGGAAAATATCCAGCATCTTGTCGAAACGCAATTATTGTTACAAGGTTTTCTGCTTTCAGGCGGACTCGAAAAACCATGAACTTTGCCAAAATGTGCAATTGCCAAAAAGTGCAAATGGTCGATTTTTTGCAGCACGCATCTGGCCGCGCGCGTCAGTCTGTCTGTCATTCGTGAACAACTTTTTCAATAATTGATTTGTCAAAGTAGTTGATTTCCATTCCGGCATCGACAATGATTTTTTGTGCGATAATTCCACTTGATCGCGGACTGAGCAGAAAAATGGCGGCGGCGGCGGCCTCGTCAGTGGAAACAGCACGTTTTCTTGGTATTACAGACTCGGCAAAAAGATACGAGTCGGCATAACCAGGAATCCCCGCAGACGCAGATGTCTTCAATAAACTCGGAGCAACGGCATTGAAACGCACCTCAGAAAATGAACTGAACGACTTTGTAAGAAAAGCAAGTGTCGAATCGAGAGCGGCTTTGATTGGTGCCATGAATCCATAATTTTCACTTGCCATTCTTGTCGTCGAAATTGATATTGTAACAACAGAGGCTTTTTGTTCCAGTAAATTTTTTAAGTGATTACTGATCGAAACCAGCGAAAAACAAGAAATATCGAGTGCCTGCATAAATGCTTTTTTGGGCGTTTCATGAAACGGTTTCATTCCTTCACTAAAATCGGCGAATGCAATCGAATGAACAATCCCCGCATATTTCTCGTGCTCTGATTCCAAAAGATGAGTTTTCAGTTCTTCATTTAGGCGAACGATCTCTTGTTCGTCTTCGACATTACAGAGAAAAATTCGCTGATTCGGAAAAATGGCCTGCACTTTTTGAGCGACCAAGTCATTTTGGACGACCAAATCAACTTCGGCTCCTTCATCGAGAAGAATCCGTGCAATAGCAAATGCCACACTTTTTTTGTTGGCAATACCAAAAATCAAAAACCGTTTTTTATCAAGTTGCAAAAAAGACATGAAAGATGAATATGATGTTGGTGGAAATACGCGTTTCAGGCAAACACAACAGCCGGAAGGGAGCGCAGCGCACTGACGGTTTATAGCATTTTTATTGCAAATAAACCTCCCATTCGTTTCAATTGCCCCAAAATACCACCGTCAATACGGTGCTTCGCACCTTTCCGGCTTTTATTGAACGACAGTACAATTAGTGCTTTTTGAAGAGCAAAACCGCATTGTGACCACCAAATCCGAGTGAAAGAGAAAGTGCGGCCCGAATGTCGCGAGCGCGTCCGATGTGCGGAACATAATCAAGATCGCATAATTCGTCTGGTTCATCGAGATTAATAGTCGGCGGCAAAAATCCATCTCGAATTGCCAAAGTCGTGATGATTGCCTCAATTCCGCCGGCTGCGCCGAGTGCGTGCCCCGTCATTCCTTTCGTCGAACTGACTGCAAGTTTGAAAGCCTCCTCGCCAAAAGCGGTTTTTATGGCCGCCGTTTCGACCGGATCATTTGTCGGTGTCGAAGTGCCATGTGCATTGATATAATCGACATCATTGGGAGTGATGGCACCATCTTCGAGTGCCAGTCGAATGGCGCGCGTGGCACCTTCGCCGTCTGGAGCAGGTGCTGTCAAATGATGGGCATCCGCCGTCGCTCCATATCCAGCCAATTCAGCATAAATTTTTGCACCTCGTTTTATGGCATGTTCCCGTTCTTCCAAAACGAGAATTCCTGCGCCCTCTCCCATGACAAAACCATCTCGGTTTTTGTCGAAAGGACGACTCGCCTTTTCTGGCGTGTCATTATATGCAGTGCTCAGTGCTTTTAGCTGACAAAAGCCGCCGAGTCCATATTCGGTGATGCAGCTTTCAGTTCCGCCAGTCAACATGACATCAGCGCGGCCACATCGAATACGATCCAAAGCAAATCCGATGGCATCTGTTCCTGATGCACATGCCGTCAGAATCGTGTGTGCTGCGCCGCGAATCCCAAGAAACATCGAAAGATTGCCCGCCGCTTCATTTGCAATCATTTTAGGAACCGTCATTGCCGGAATTTTGGAGGCCCCTTTTGTCAACAGCTTTTGATGTGCATCGTCATCGACTTCGAGACCGCCGATTCCATTCCCAAGCAAAACGCCGCATCGATTCGGATCAGAGAATTGCGCGGAGTCCAGACCTGCGTCGTTCCAAGCTTCTTGTCCTGCAATAATGGCAAATTGTGAAAAAAGAGCGGTTCGCTGCACGACTCGTTTGTCCATAAAATCATCTCCTCGATAATTTTTGACTTCGCCTGCAATTTTACAGGGAATCGAGCTGGAATCAAATCGTGTAATGTGATCAATACCACATCGGCCTGCCTGAATACTTTCCCAAAACGCAGAGACACCAACACCGACAGCACTAATCACGCCTAAACCGGTAATTACGACCTTTCGCACCAAAACCTCCTTTGTACTCTGAAAAAATGGAATTTGACAAAATCGCCGAAAATGTCACGTCGCTGTTTTATTTTAGCGATTACCGCTCTTTTGTCAAGAGAGCAACAAAACCCGCCAACTTACGTTGGCGGCTCGCCAAACACACCGCCAAACACACCGCCGAACAAATTCCGGTGCTGGCACACCGGCTCGAAACGCCGGCGACTCGTCAAACAAAACAACCGCTTTCTACGAAAGCGGGCTAAACACGGAACTTTTCTCATTTTTGGGGATGGTGCATTGAAAAAAATGGAATGTATGTGTATAAT
This sequence comes from Thermoguttaceae bacterium, assembly GCA_051649005.1. GTDB lineage: Bacteria > Planctomycetota > Planctomycetia > Pirellulales > Thermoguttaceae > WRKP01. The sequence continues at coordinate 3,556 of JBOFGF010000229.1, forward strand.
TGTCGTGAATTGCTTCGATAGTGCTTCTTCCGTTTAATTCATTTTTTCTATATTTTGCCGCAAAAAATGTGGCGACCGAATAATAATGTCCACGCAGCTCGTTCAAAACATCGATTGGATTGGATATGTAGACTGGAATATCCGTGATTTTCACAGCTTCGACACAAATCGAGGAGCAACTTATAATTCTTATCTGATTAGAGATGAGAAAACCGCCGTCATTGATGCGGTCAAAGCTCCGTTTGTCGAAAATCTTCTCGGAAATATCGCCGAAAAAACGCCCCTCGATTCGGTCGATTATGTCGTCTGTAATCACGCCGAACCTGATCACGCCGGAGGACTACCAGAACTCCTCAAAAATCTGCCAAATGCGATTCTCCTGTGCAATGCAAAATGCAAAGAAGCTCTCGCCGGTTATTTCGACATCAGTCAATGGAAAATCCAGATCGTCTTGCCAAATGAATCTGTCTCACTCGGAAACAAAACGCTCCAGTTTCTAAATACACCGATGGTTCATTGGCCCGAATCAATGTTTACTTATATTCCCGAAGATCGAATACTATTTTCGATGGACGCTTTTGGACAACATTTGGCAACATCCGCCAGATTCGATGATGAATATGATTTATCGACCATTTTGCAAGAAGCAAAGTGCTATTATGCAAATATCGTCACTCCTTATAGCAAGCAAGTGCTCAAAACACTCGAAACCGCCCAAACAATTCCACTTGCCATCGACATGATTGCTCCGTCGCACGGTCTGATTTGGCGTTCGCATATTCCGGCAATTTTCGACGCATATAACGATTGGGCATCGGGAAAATATGCACCGCGTGTTTTAATTTTATTCGATTCTATGTGGAACAGCACGGCCCAAATTGCCGAAGCAATTTTGAACGGAGCCACCAAAACGCCGCATAATGTCGATGTCGAGCTGATGCACGTCAGACACACATCTCTTACTCGCATTGCAACTGAAATGCTCGATTCCGCCGCCGTCGCCATCGGAACACCGACTCTCAATATGACAATGATGCCACAGATTGGTGCGCTCACCACTTATTTACAAGGACTCAAATTTTCGTCGAAAGACGTTTGTACTTTCGGATCATTCGGCTGGTCGCCCGCCGGTTTGCAGCAATTAGATGCCTGGACCGAAAACATGAAATGGACGCGATTGTGTGATCCGATTAAATCGCAGTTCAAACCAAAAACGGAAACCCTCGAACAAGCCAAACAAGCAGGAAAGCTCCTCGCTGAATCTGCATGGAAAAAATCGCAATTGTAAGATACAGCGAATCGTCATCAATTAGATGTTTAGCCCGCTTTCGTGGAAAGCGGTTGTTTTATTCGACTCTTGACTCATTTTTAATTATGTATCCATCTCAAGAAAACAGTTCATCTCCTGAACACAGTGTTCCACACCATGCTGAATCAGACGCGATGTATACATCTTCTATTCTTTCGCATCAGCACGTCCCAGAAGGAACACTGTGTCCACAATGTCACAATCCAATTCCATCGCCGCTGCCAAGAACATGTGGAAGTTGTGGCCGCCCCACTCTGGAACTTTGCCTCAATTGTCAGTCGATGCTCCCTTTTTGGGAACGAAAATGTTATGCGTGCGGAGCGGACACGGCTCTGCTGAAACAAAAAATGCTCGCTCAGTTGAATTCGCAAAAACAGCAAATTCTAAAATATCGTGAGTCTTATGGACACGACAAAACATTGCCGCTGCTGAAATATATGTCAACTGTGACACATCCAGAATTTGCTGGGTTTCGTAACTGGGCAAAAAATATGGCGACTTTGATACAAAAAGAGCGACGAGACATCCGCGTTTACGTTGAAAATATTCACCAGCAAGTAAAAGCGGCGATGGATGCCCAAAAATATGACAAAGTACAAGAAATTCTCGAACAAATTCCGCATCCACTCATTGACGAGGAATTGCAGAGACAATACGAAATCGCTGGAGAATCGCTCACCGAAGTCGATTCGTTAGTCAGGGAAATCAGAAATGCAATTGCCACGAAACAATACAGTCAACTCCTTTCATGCGTACAACGATATCTCGAATTGAAAGCGAATGACCCGGAAGCGCAAAGTTTGCAGCAAAACATTGAAAAATTAACCACCATCACTTCGCCAAATGGAATCAAGTTCAGACGTATTCCGAGTGGCAGATTTTACATGGGATCGCACGACTCGGATGAATTCCTGAGAAATAATGAGCATCCACAACATCGCGTTGTTATTTCACGAAATCTGTTTGTCGGGGTTTATCCTGTCACACAGGGTGAATTTTTGCGTGTCATGGAGTTTAATCCGAGTGTTTCGACTGAAAATGAAAACTGTCCAGCAGACAGTGTTACTTGGTACACCGCGCTGGAATTTTGCAACAAAATGAGTGAGGCGGAATCGCTCCCGATTTGTTATGACATTAAAAACATAAAACGTCGAGTCAGTGGCACCATTGAAAAAGCGGACGTTACTTTTCTTGGCGGAGATGGTTATCGACTACTCACGGAGGCCGAGTGGGAATATGTCTGCCGTGCTGGAAGCATTACACCTTGGTGTTTTGGCGACACAGTTGTGGATGTCGGAAATTACGCATGGTTTTTCGACAATTCAAATTCGGAGACGCATCCGGTGGGTCAAAAAAAGCCAAATTCTTGGGGACTTGGCGACATGCACGGAAATGTAATGGAGTGGTGTCATGATTGGTATGACGAATTCTTTTATACGCACTGCGAAGAGGAGACGGAAAACCCACTGGGACCAGAAATGGGCAATGCAAAGGTTCTTCGTGGTGGGGCGTGGCAATTTGGTGCGGAGGCGACGAGATGTGCTTATCGCAATAGCAGCACGCCTGAAACGTCATCGAGTGTGATTGGCTTCCGAATATGCCGATTTGCGAACGAAGAAGCCATTTCGTGATTGTGTCGTTGTTTAGCCCCGTTTCGTAGAAACGGGTTGTTTTTATGACGCAGCGTTTGCGAAACAATTAACGCTGCGCAGAAACGGGTTGTTTTTTCGTTTATTGTGTCGTTGTTTAGCCCCGTTTCGCTTTGCGAAACAATTAACGCTGCGCAGAAACGGGTTGTTTTTATGACGCAGCGTTTGCGAAACAACCGCTTTCTACGAAAGCGGGCTAAACTTTTTTTTATTTTTATGCAAGTACTGCCTAGTTTTGTGCCGATGTAGAGAAAACGCAGTCCCATAATGCGCTGCGATGTCGTTCTCTAGTGAAGGAACACAACTGAAACCCCAATGAAACGGAATTGGTAAAATGGGCAGTATTTCAAAATCGGCTAAATTCGTCATATTATTCGCTCTCGCCCTATTCGTGGTTGTCACCGCTGCTTCGCCAGATGCCTTTGGACAAGCGTTCAGTTTAACGTGGAATGGCGGTGCAGGGTCCAATGGTAATAACAAGTACTACGGGCAGTGGGCTTGGTGGGGATACAGTGAACAGTCGAATGCCACTGGAGATACCACCGCATGGTGGAATCAGTGGGGAGGTACACGCACCCGTAACCAACTGCCTACTCTTACATCCTACGCCCAAATCCCTAATGCTTTCTCCCAAGGTGATACTCCAATGTTTGCAGGGGCAGGTACATATACCTATATTAATACCTCGCTGCCTGCCAATGTGGGGGTCTATTTGGGACTCGTTCCTGATGCACGGGATTTGACTCGCCGAACCGACGTGACTCGTATGTACGTTTCGGGCGGCAGTTACGGTTTTTCCGGTGGTCTGTTCGGTAAGGAGCGTCTTTATATCGACACAACTGGCACGGTTGCATTTTCAAGTGGTTATGCTACGGGCCTTAACGATGCCATGATTGGTGATTCCGGTCGGACAGGGGAGGCACCAGGACGTATCGCCATCTTCAAGTCGGGAACGCTCAATGAAAGCGATCCAGCAACGACACCACAGACATTGGAAACTACGGTGGAGTCACTGACCGGCTGGAAGATTGAGGTCACGAGTATCAGTACCGCAAATAACAATACCGCCAAAATATCCACCGATGTGATTAAGCCTAAAACAGTGGAGGTTTACATCAAGGGTAATAATGCCGCCGATATGAAAGTGGCCATTGATTCTGCCGTTCGTCAAATTGTCGGTAATAATAATGCGAACCCCGTACTCCAGATTTCTGGAACATTCGATGAAGGGGAAACGATTACTTTGGCGAAAGGTAATTCCCCGGGCTACTTCACCTTCCTTGATGGTATCGAAGTGGGAGATCAATCCGGTAATGGTGCAACGACTTTGACTTATGGCTCTTCGAATCCATTTGGTGTCTATCGTTACAACGAAAACAAGCCAAGTGGGACGCATACGGGAGATGTGGAGAATGATCCGCAGTATTTCCTTCGTGCAAACACCGTCTTTGGTCTCTGGAATATTACACAGATTCGCTCTGGACAGGTCGGTTCATCGCTAGAAATCGGTAACCGTTTCCACATGCAGGAAAAGACGACTGGGGATGAACGTATATTGACCTTTACCGTTCCTATCAACGAAATCCTCTCGATTCGAAATATCAAGGCGGCGGGACAACCGATTGGTACTTATGATCCGCTTGTTAGCACCACGATGCACGACGAGTATTCGTTAACGGATCCGGATAGTGGGGCTGAGGTATTCATTCGCGGTGGTGGCATTTATCTGGAAAAGAATACGAATTTGAGAAAAGCCGGTGGGTCTGGTACGAACACCGACGGTCGTTTGAATTTCGACCACAACGAAGGTTTTCGCGGTGGTGCGATTTATGCCGCGCAGAACCTCACCATTCAGGGAAACACCGCGATCTATGAAAATATCGGTTGGGGACTCGGTGGTTCCATTTACATGGGGGGTGAAGGAGGCACCGGTAAAAACAAATTATCGTTGAACACCGGCACGTCAGGAAACACCTCTGGACTCGGCGACATCGCTTTCTGGGGAAACGTGATGTACGACCAGCAGAGTAAATCACGGAACCCGAACAACTCCGCAGAAGCGAGAATCAATCCAAATGGTACAGGAGAATCCCGTTACAACTCGATCTACCTCGATTCCGCGACGGAGATTGAAGTGACTGGCGACAACCGTGTCTTTATGAATGACCCGATTGACCACGATACAAATAATGCAGGCAACTCGATGACGGTTGATCTGAATTCCACTCGTGGTGGAAATGCTCTCGCTTATGCTACTAGTTTTATTCAATTCGGGGAGAAACCGAAGACGGTCTCCACAACAATTGAAGACCCGACTACAACGACGCATATCTCGAAGCTGAACTCCTCGGGGCGTGATGGTGGTGCGGTCAATGTTAAAGCTGGTGAATTCCGTATCGTTGACAGTGCCGTCTTCGAGACCGCTGGTTTGAACAGTTTATTTACCGTAGGACGTACCAATGCCACAACCTCTGCTTATTTGGCAGGTAATGGTGAAGTGCGTGCTCAAAATGGTTTCCTCATCAATGGAACATTGAGTGCAGATGGCTACTCTTGGCAGATTCCGATAAACTTGCGTGGTAGCCAAGAGACGGCTAATCCGCCTGGCCAATTAAATACGGGGACCCTTCTCTTGCGTGGTACGGTCACAATGGCCGATGGCGGAACATTCCGGGTCGATACCGATACAACAAATGGCTTGCTGAAAAATTCACCTGATAAAAAATGGGGTAATGCAGGCGGTGCAGGCTCACTCGGTACGGCCATAGATATCGTTCAGAATTCGGACGTGATTTATGTGAAAGAGTTCAAAACGAATCCAACTTTGGATTCTGAAAGGGGACGTATCCTTTTGAAGAAGGGGACGACTCCAAATTCGCTGTTGAAAATCGACATCACCACATGGAATACGACGAGTGATGGTACTTATGTTATTGCCGCTGCGGATAATGGCGTTTTCGATGCCACGTCTCCCACGATTGCAATCACAAACGACACGGTGATGAGCTATTTCGGTTCAGTCCAGTCAGGTGGACAGTCTCTCAAAGACCGTCAATCGGCATCCGTTTTGATCAAGAATGATTGGCTTGGCAATGGCGAAACAGATATTGTTCTTCTGACGACAAATAATGGAAATATCAACGCTATTTGGACCGGTCGCCAGAAAGGAAACACAACAAACATTTGGGACCGCAAGGATGCTCCCGCCGGGAAAGATGGGGCTGGTCTCCCTGAGGCGTATCCGGCGTGGATTCGTGAAGGTCGGCAAGGTATAGATGCCTCTCGTGCCTTCTGGAATGGCGACTATGCCATTTTCAACACCGTAGATAACGTAGGTAATGCGTATGCCATTCAGCTTTTCGCAGACATGACCGTCTCGGGTATGCGAGTCGATGCCGGAACATACTCCTTCGAGAATAATAAAATTACCGGTAGTACCGTCTACTGGGATGTCGTTGCAAATGAGTACAAATCATGGGTCGGCGTTGCTCCTTCGGGGCGTTTGGATGTCACCGGAGCGGGAGCCAATGTCACTTTCAAAGGCGAAACCGATTTCGAGTGGGGAACACTGCTCGGCAATGGAGCGACCATTCAAATGGGAGCGGAAAATTCTCTCGGTTCTTATGCTTATAGCGAGCTTCGTCCTGAAGATGGTTCATTCGCAGTCGTCGAACGTGGTACTGTTACATTGAAGGATAACCAAACAGGTACAATCGTTTCCAACATTGATGGTGGAACGCGGACATCGAAACTTCACTTCGAGTTGGGCAACAATAGTCGCTTGACGTTAAACATGACTGACGATGTGACTTTTGCGGGTGTCGATACCAGAGGTAACAATTATACGGGCATTTCAGGACATGCAAACCATTTTGGCGGTGTTTTCCATTTTGGAACGGGTGCGAGTCTAGTACGAACCACCGCGCTGCCCGGAACACCACTTTTGACATTGAAGGATAACTTCGCCGATTATGGTGGAGCGATCTACGCCGAATCGAGCCTCACACTCGAAGGGAATATGATTTTCTCCGGCAACAATGCCCAAACCGCTGGTGGTGCAATTTATATGAACGGTTTAGGAACCAATCCGACATTGACACTCAATACGGCAAAAGGCGATTTTCTTTTCACAGGTAACACCGTCGGTTCCGGTCTCGGTGTACTGAAAAACTCGATCAACATGCGAGACAACACCAAATTAGAGATTTTGGGTGGCCAAAACGTCTTTTTTGATGATCCGATTGACACGAATAGCAATTTCGGAAACAAAACTTTTGATATGAATGGAACCGGCGTGGTTCAGTTCCAGGGAACAAACCAATTGAACCCGGCAACAGCGGGTGGTGGAGCCGTCAATCTTAACTCAGGTACATTCCGCTTGGCAGGAACCAATGCTCAATTTATCTCGGGTGGGACGGGCGCGGCTTCGACGTTCACTCTCGGAGCCAATGCAATCATGGCCGGTTCTGGAAAAATTGCCTTTGATCACACAACAACGACATACAGCCAGTATGCGTTTATTTTGAACGGGACAATTTCGCCAGACAGCGATGTCTTCACATCGACATTGCACGGAGGCGATGCCCATTTGACCGTTGATCCTGCGAAAAGTGTCGGCTCATTGACGCTCGCCGGAAACGTCGCCATCAATGGCGGTGCAAACTATCTCATCGATATTGGAACCACATCCAATGACGATATTAAAGTGGTTGCCTCGACTAAACAGGCTGGTCAGGTAAACTTCCTTTCGAGCACCACAAATAAAGTCAATTTCACCGTCGCCAGTTACACCGGAAGTGGTGTGAAAACTGTGATGGAAACTGCAACCAACTTTTTTGGCGGAGCAGGCACGACGACAGCTTTGACCGACACCAATATCGGAGATTACATTAGTCTCAGTGGCGTTCCCAGCTCCGCTCGTGGAACTGCCGAGTTGAAAGTCACCGGAACAGCTTCGGTAGACAAGAAGATTGTCATCGATTTGACACTAAATAACTTGGCACTTGTTTGGAATGGCACGACCACAGCAAACACTTGGAATGATTTGACGGCCAACAAAAACTGGCGAATTGGTGGGGCATCGGAGAGTTTCATGGACAACGATGCCGTGTCATTCACCAATGCAGCCACGTCGAAGTATGTTCTTCTCGGCGGCGACTGGACGGTCTCGAAAATGGATGTCAATGCTGGCGGCACACCATTAGCTCCACAAACCTATATTTTCGACAATCCGACAACCGGAACCGGTTCGATTACCGGTGTTGCCAATGTCTTGAAACCTGAACTCGGCGATGGCTCGCTCAATATCGGTGGTGGAAATGCGTACTTCGGTGTTGACACGACTTTCACCGATTTCAACATGACTGCCGCGACCGGTTCGACCATCGGCAACGTGATTTTTAATGAAAATGCTATTTTCAGTGGTGCCACAAATATCAATAGTGGTCGAATGACACTGGCATATAATGTAACACCTCGCACTTTCACATCGGAAGGCAATTTCACACTTGCAGCTGGTGCGGTTTTGGCAGGGCAAGGAACCGTAACTCACGGAACAGGAACCGGAACCACGACCCTTTCGGGCACGCTTGATCCGCATAAATATGGTTATGCAATCACAAATGGTGCGGTCGTCGAAACGAAAATGCCTGCTGGACTTGAAATCGGAACGCTGACCTTCAACGGCGACGTGGTACTCGATGGCGCGACACTGCGAATCAACACCGAGCCAACTAATGTTTCGGACAAAATTGTTGTAACCGGAAGTGTTACCGCTCCGAACAAGAACACCGTGATTGCTGCCAATACGACGGCTGGAACATTCGACATTCTCACGGTTGGAACTGGCACGCTTACACTCGCGGATTATCAAGTTGGACAATCTGGCGGTCGAATCACCACCGCGCTACAATTGAGCGGAACGAACATTCTCCAATTGGTTGTAACATCATCGAACCAAGCGACGCTCTACTGGACAGCACAGGGCGGCAATGTTTGGAGCAGTGCAAATACGCCTGAAAACTGGATAACAAAAGAGGCCATACCTGTTGATCCCGCTGATCGCAGCGCGTTCGTTGCAGAAGATGGGGTCGTGTTCAACAATCAGGGCTATGTTAATGGAACCAGTCCGAGAACGGTGCAAATCAACGGTGCCATGAAAGTTGCCGACATGTATGTCGAAGACGGTGCATACACGTTTACCGCTCAGAATACGACATCGAACGTCAATTCGACTGGTGCTTTGACTTCCGGCAAGACTGGCGCACAGGGTTTGAATATCAATGGTACAAACACATCGGCAATGTTTTCGAACTTTGACGTGAACTTTGACGGCGACCTTGTTGTAACAAATGGTGCGACGGCGACATTTGGTCAGGCGGCCAATTTCAAGAAGAATGGAACGATCACGGATTCGACGGCGACATTTACTGGCGATGCGACATTCGGGACGGCTGGAACACCTGGAACTCTGAATATTGATGGTGGTTCGACGGTGACAGCCAAAGCCAACACGAAGGTGGAAGGTGCCATGAATGTAAAAACATCGACGGCGACATTTACTACGACTGAAGTAACCGGTGGATATAATGTTACAGCAAATTCAGATGTAACTCACACCGGTAACATGACAGTCGGCGGTGCGATGGCAATCACGGAATCGACGGCTACTCTCAGTGGAGCGAATACAATCACCGGCGGAACAACACTCGGCGCAGACACGATGGTGATTCTCGGAAACAATGCCGCTCTCGGAACTTACGCCGGTGCTGCTGGTGCTGCTCAAACTGGAAACGTGAATGTTACTGGTGATGCGACACTGCAAACGACCGGATCGCCGCGTGATATTACCAATAATTTCACAGTCGGGGCAAGCAAAACACTCACACTCGAAACCGCCGCAGGTCAGAGTTTGACATTAAATGAAAATGCGACCGGAGCCAACAAAGCAGCAATTGCTCTCGGAGCCGGAGCCGGTCTCGTTGCCAATACAGCTGAAACTAGCTCGATCACGTTCAACACCGCTGTTACAAATGCAGCCGGAACAGGAACATTCGATAAAACTGGAACAGGAACGGTGACTTTCGGTGCTGATGCAAATTTCGGTGGAGCAGTTACAATTAGTGAAGGCGTGGCCTTTGTCAACAGCGGCAAAACACTCACGTCGGGTAATTTGACTGTTGGAAGCGGTGCGACACTTTCCGGTACTGGAACGGTCAGTGCAACAGGTTATGCTTTTGATGGTGCCACCATTTGGGCCGGAGATTCAGCGGGACAAACTGGGACACTCACATTTGCAAACGCACTCGCTTTGAATAACTCGATTATCAAGGTGGATGTTGCCGCTGGAAACGTGTCGGACAAAATCGTGGTGACAACTGGCAATGTAACAAAAACTGGAACAAACACGATTGACATTGCATCGGCTTGGACACAAGGAAAATTCTTGGTCGTCAATACGGCGGCAGGAACAATCCAAGATAATGCGTTCAATGTAACATATCACGGTGCTGCACTTGATTCTCGCCGTATGTCCGCGAATGTCACATTGGAAGGAACTAATCCCACCAATGATAATGAGCTTTATTTGAATCTTGGTGAATTCATCAATACGAAATTGCTCTGGACAGGTGTTGAATCGACAAAATGGGATTCGTCCGCAGATAACTGGAAATTTTTGACGAGTCCGCAGAATGTCTCGAAATTTTTCGACGGCGACTGGGTCATTTTCGACTCGAATGGAACGAACAAAAGTATCAATTTGGAGAACGATGTCAATGTTGCCCAAATGGATTTGCTTTCAGGTGATTACACGTTTACCGGAACGAAAAAGATCACGGGAACAGCTGGCACAATCAATGGCGAAGTCGCAGATGGTGGTTTACACATTGGCACATCCGGTGCGACTCCGCAGACTACGATGAATGTAGGTATCAATGTCGAAACAGCGTTTACCAAATACGAAGTGAACGGCCCGGCAAATATCACTCTCGGAAATGACAAAGCTCTTGGAACAGGACTTGTCACCGTGAAAGATACGACCGCCATTAAAACGGCTGCAAATCGTATATCATCGAACACGTTTGATGTTGCACTGGGCAAAAATTTGAACTTCGAGACAAATGCGAGTACCACGACAATGACGTTTACTGGTGCCACACCTGTAACAGGAATTGGTAATATCTTATTCAAGTCAGGAAAATATCAGTTTAATGATGCTGCGACAGTGGCTGGAACGAACGTGACATTCAATGGTGGCAGCACAGTTTCGGTTGCCGGAACTAATGCAGGCAAATTGAACGTGAAAGGCAATACGACTTTCAACAATTCGACGCTTCTTGTTACGATTGACAGTGCGACATCGTATGACCAGATTAACGTAACTGGCAATGCGACATTCAGCGGTGCCAACACGGTCGATATTTCGCAGTGGCTCAAAGGAAAGTACAACATTGCAACTTCCACCGGAACAATGCTCAATAATGGAACATTTGATCTGAAAGTGGCAGGCGGGTCTGTTCAAGCTGATGGCAGACACAAATATACGCTGGGAACAGTTGGAAACAATTTGGTGCTTGATATTTTGGCTGCAAATGTCGCACTCACATGGGGCGGTCAGGCATCGAACCAGTGGGATAATACGCAGACGAAGAACTGGTTGAGCAATGGAACTCCCGATTCATTCTTGGCAATGGACTCAGTTACATTTGATAATACATCAAAACGACAGGGAGAGATCAAAGTTGACACAAATGGTGTGAATGTGGCCGACATGAATGTTGTGGGTGGAAGTTACACTTTCACCGGTGGTACAATCACTGGTGCGGCGAACCCCGACATTGCTGGATCGAAGGGCGCGCTTTCGGTTAGTGGCGGCGAAGCAATTTTCAACACAAAAGGTCAATTCACAAGTATCGGTGTGACCGGTGGAACAGTCGGGATTACCGCAAATGGAAAACTGGAAGCGACAAATGGCGATTTCATTTTGGGCAAAAATGCGACATTGGACATAGTTCCATCGACTGGCAGCATTGTTGCAACAGGAAAAGTGGAGTTGAATGGCGATGTCAATGTTTATCGTCCAACAGTCAATCCGCCGCAGACAGTCGCAGGAGTCATCCAAGCTGGACAGGCTCTGGACACAGACCGTCTCGACTCTTTGTTCAACACATCACTCGGTCTGATTTCGCAAACGACCAAGTACAGTGCTGATAAAAAGACGATGGATTTGAATTATGCGAAAGATAAACTGAAAGATTTTGCTCGTCGCAATAACCTCGTCTTGAACGAAACGGAAATTGCGGACATGTTGACGAAAATTTTCGATGCAAATAAAATGTCTCAATTGGACGCTATTTTGTATGGACTCCAGACGAAAGAGGAAGTCATTGCCGTTCTCGATTCACTTCGTGGAACAGAAATGGCCGCCGATGCCGCGATGATGGCACTTTGGAATCCGTGGACTTTGGTGAATCGCCGATTCTTAAACGAATTTGGTCGTCCCACCGCATCGAATGAATATCGTGGACAAGCTGGTAAGACGATGCCATACAACGGACGCAGTGTTTGGGTCGAAGGATTTTATCGATATACCGATTCAGGCTCCGACAATAATGCTCGCAAATACACCGAGCATCATGGCGGCGTGGCAGTGGGTCTCGATAAAAAAATTCATGACAATTCGACACTCGGTATTCTCTTTGAATATGGATCACCACGACTCAGCTCGCACTTTGGACGCATCGAAGCCGAGGAGTTCACGATTGGTCTTTATAACTACACACGTTTGTATAACGAGCTTCGTTTGAACAGCTTGATTGGATATGGCACACAGTGTTTCGATTATCGACGTACTGACATTGGCGGCAATTATACAGCTCAGTATAATGGCGATGCGTTGTACGGCAGTGTCGAACTGGTGCGTCCTTATGCGGTCAATTCGGTTGTTACATTATTCCCACTTGCAGCGATTGACTTCCAGCAATCTTGGGCGCGTGGATTTACCGAAAAGGGAGGTTTACTTGCACAAAACGTCGGAGCAGTTGCCGCCGGACAAGTGATTGCACGGATGGGCGTAAATGGAAAATTCCGACACACGGAGTTCTCGAACATCACAACACGATTCGAATATGGATTCTTGCTCGGAGGAGATGAATATGCGACGACAACAACGAGCTTTGTTGACGCACCTGGTTATTCGTCAAATCTTCGTGGCGTGAATCTCGGAAAGAGTCGCTGGGACATCGGTTTCGGTGGCGAGTGGTATGTCGGTCCACAAAAACGGATTCGTCTCTTTGCTGACTACGACTTCGAGTTCGGAACACGAGCGGTCGCCAATTCGACAAGATTTGGCGTGCAAGTTCCTTGGTAAAACGGAAATTCGAGCCGGTGCGCTTCGAGCCGGTGCGTGAGCACCGGCATTGAAAATAAAATTTAATTAACAAATTCCGGTGCTTATGCACCGGCTCGAAATCAACACGCAGTCCGCTAACAAGTTTTGTGAACAAGATGAATTTTTATTTATGTATCCGTTCACGGTTTTGTTCGGCGAGGCGTTCCATGTTCCTGAACACCGGAGGTGTTCAATTATGGTAGAAACGAATTGCCCACAAAAACACACAACTC
>JBOFGF010000230.1:0-35305 GCA_051649005.1 Thermoguttaceae bacterium
AATGGGGGGGGGGGGTGATTTGGGGCACGGACTCCGTTCGCGGGCCTTCGCAAATCGTCGCCGTTTCTTCTCGGCTTTTTCGGCTTTTACTCTTGTTGAGCTTTTGGTTGTTATTGCCATCATCGGCGTTTTGATCGCGCTGCTCCTTCCCGCCGTGCAAGCTGCCCGAGAAGCCGCCAGAAGAATGCAGTGTACCAGCCACCTCAAACAAATCGGACTCGGTGTCCACAACTTCCACGACACGCAAAACGGTCTTGTGCCAATTACAATCGGCGGTGAAAATCAAGATACCAATCGTGCCTCGTTGCTCGTCCTTTTATATCCATATATTGAACAACCCGCACTTTATGAAACATTGGCCAATATGCCTGTTGATGCGAAGGATAGTCGAAAAGGTTTTAATCGAATCATGTACAAAAACGGAAATGATGGGTCTGGACGTGCCCCGGGTACTTCGGACTGGTGGAATGCTCTTTCGGCATCTGACCAACTCAATTTTGGAAACGTCCCCATTTATCGATGTCCCACAAGACGTGGTGGTGACAAGGCAATCTACACATCAAATGATTCCGCCGAAGCCGATTGTCCCGGTCCACTTGGTGATTATGCCGCAGTAGTAATGGCATCTTCGTGGTGGTTTCAACATTTTGTTCCATCGGACCCCTCACTACACATTAACACACAAGTTGGGCCATTTCGTGTGGCAATGATTCCGGGGCGAATTGGAACAGCATGGGATTTTGGTTCATGGCAGCCACGAGACACGATGTCTTGGTGGACAGATGGCAGTAGTAACCAGTTTCTTCTTGGCGAAAAACATATTCCGATAAATCGACTTGGCATTTCGAAAGCTGGTGGAATGGGAGCCGCTTATCAGCCCTATTCAGCTGACATGACTTACATCACAACTGGGCGATGGGCTGCTGGTGCTGCCCGCAGTGTCAAAACTAATGCACAGAGACTTGCCTCGATGAATGATTTTCAGGGAGATACTGAAAACTGTGTCAACACAAACCATGATGGCACTGGGCGAAGTGGACATTTTGGTTTCGGAAGTTGGCACGCTGGTATATGCAATTTTTTGCTCGGTGATGGCGCCGTTCGGTCTTTTCCCACTACTACATCAGATGCCATTTTGCGTGCTTTCGGCAAGATCACTGATGGCGGCGAAATTTTCCCTTAATATCAATTTTATAGATGCAATTCATCAATGTTAAAATATAATTCAATTTTTTTCGGAATTTTAGTATGTTTTCTACTGTGCTTAGTTCTGGGATGTTCACCAAATAAAAATGTTTCAGGGCAAATTACATTGGTCGATGGAAAACCCATTTCTGCCGGGACTATCTTGTTTCAGGATTCGACTAAACAGGCATTCGGATCAATTGACGCAAATGGTCGTTATTCACTTGGAACTCTCAAACCAAATGACGGTATTTTGCCCGGCTCATATCGAGTCGTCATCACAAATGCGTATAAAATTGCAGACGGATTTGTTTCCAATCCAGATTCGATGGAAACTGGAGCTGTTCCGCTGATCGGGGCGGAATACATGGAATATGAAACAACTCCACTTTTCTGTGTGATAGAAAAAAGTGGAACGAACTATGATTTTGTCGTGGAACCATTCAAAGGATGGCCGAAAAAATAACGATTTCGGCAATATCTCCCCATATTTTCAATTAACCTCCATCAACATCGAACCCCACATATTACACAGATGCGAAATTTTCTATGTTTTCTCGCTTTTATTTTGTTACAAACTTCATTATTTGCCGCAAAAACTTATGACGTGGTGATTTATGGCGGTAATTCCGCAGCAGTGACAGCGGCGGTCCAGGCCAAAAAAATGGGGAAAAATGTTGTCATCGTCTCGCCTGACACCCATCTCGGCGGACTCAGCAGCGGCGGACTCGGTTTCACCGATTCAGGAAATACCGGTTCTGTCGGCGGACTCTCCCGCGAATTTTATCATCGTGTTTATCAAGAATATCAAAAAGATAAAACTTGGAAATGGCAGAAAAAAGATGATTATAGCAATGTCGGACAAGGAACAAAAGCGATGCTCCACGACGATCAAACGATGTGGATTTTCGAGCCGCATGTCGCCGAAATCGTCTTTGATTCTTGGGTCGATGAAATGAAAATTCCCGTTTTTAGAGATCACCGAATCGACCGTGAAAATGGTGTCGTCAAAAAGAATGGTCGCATCGAATCAATCACGACATTGAACGGCGAAACATTCAATGGAACCATGTTTATTGATGCCACTTATGAAGGCGATCTTTTGGCGGCGGCCGGGGTTTCATACATGATTGGCCGCGAACCAAATGCTCTTTTTGGCGAAAAATGGAATGGCAATCAAGTTGGAGTGCTTCATCACAATCACTTTTTTGCGCCCGGAAAAGTCGATCCTTATAAAATTCCAGGTGATCCGGCAAGTGGCCTTTTGCCGTATATCGACAATGATCCACCAGGTGTCAAAGGAGAAGGGGACAAGCGTTTGCAGGCTTATTGTTTCCGAATGTGTTTGACCAACAATCCCGAAAATCGAGTTCCATTTATCAAACCCGAAAATTATGATCCCGCCAATTATGAATTGCTGAAACGTGTTTTTGAATATGGATGGCGCGACTCTTTCGGAAAATTTGATCCGATTCCGAACAAAAAAACTGACACAAACAATTGCGGCCCTTTCAGCACTGATTTTATCGGAATGAATTACGACTATCCAGAAGCGAGTTACGAAAAACGGGCGGAGATTATCAAAGCACATCGGGATTATCAGCAGGGACTCCTTTATTTTGTTGCAAACGATCCGAGTGTTCCAGATGATATTCGTAAGAAAATGTCACAGTGGGGACTCGCAAAAGATGAATTTACCGACAACGGGAATTGGCCACATCAAATTTATGTGCGAGAAGCACGTCGTTTGAACGGCGAATATGTCACCACCGAACACGATTGTTTGGGCACGAAACCGACATCTCCTGCTCCGCCGGCCTATTTGGCGAACAAACCACGCGGCTCGATTGGAATGGGTTCATACACACTCGATTCGCACAATGTTCGTCGATATGTCACACCAGAAGGACACGTTCAAAATGAAGGAGACATCGGCGTTCATCCACGCGGACCTTATAAAATTGATTTTGGCTCCATTTTGCCGAAAAAAGCGGAGTGCGAAAATTTAGTCGTTCCAGCAGCCGTCAGTAGTACGCATATTGCTTATGGATCAATTCGTATGGAGCCGGTCTTCATGATTTTGGCGCAGAGTGCGGCGACGGCGGCGTGCATGGCAATTGATGCAAAAACGGCGGTTCAAGATGTTCCATATTCGGATTTGGCGGATCGGCTTATTGCAGATGGCCAGCGACTCGAACACAAACGCGATTTGAATCAGGGGAGTGGAATCCCGCTGAAAGAGGTGGAAGGAATCGTCATCGATGAATCGCAGGCAAAATTAGAGGGAAATTGGACGCATTCAACGACGACTCCGGGATATATTGGAGACGGATATTCACACGATGGCAATGAAAACAAAGGAAATTGTTCGGCCACTTATGAATTTCAATTAGAAAAAGCGGGGGTTTATGAAGTGCGAATGGCATATACACCACTCGGCAATCGAGCATCGAATGTTCCTGTCGAAATTCACACAAAAAATGGCATCGTGAAAAAAATTGTGAATCAGCGAGACAAGCCGACACTTCCACATTCGATGATTTCACTGGGATCGGCTGAATTCGGCAAAACGGCGACAATTGTTGTGTCAAATCAAGACACAGATGGCCACGTCATTATCGATGCAATTTCGCTTGTAAGTCGAATGAAGCCCTGAAAGGGCATCGTATTTATCTCAGACAAACCATTATTGTTTCAATAACACACCCGCCGACTTACGTCGGCGGCTCGCCAAATGAACACACCCACCGACTTATGTCGGCGGCTCGCCAAACACGGCTCGCCAAATGTGAACGCATACAATTTTTCAATTTGTACTGAAATTTTAATTTGTACTGAAATCTGGAATCAAGAACGGAGCGTTTTCATTTGAAAATGTGACACGAATCTTTTTTTGCGGTTGATCCTTTTCGCCGGAAATTGACGAAACGTCATAAGGATGTCCAGAAAGTGGATTTGTGGACAATGTTGCCTTTGGTCGAATCGTCGTTGTAACAGGCAAATTCAGCGATTTAGACATTCCCAGAGTCATCGCCTCACATGCTGCTCGATCTAATGCACATTCTAACATCACTGCATCAATATCGCGCAGGAGCAAATCAGCAATCAAAGCCTCGTTTCCAGGTGAAACATTAAAACTTTGGTTTATTTGATCCAACGTTTCACGGCGTTTGAAATAAGGTTTAGCACATGAATCAATTATCTGTTGCATTGATTTCAAATAGAACGATTGATCCGACGCAAAAGTTTTTGAAAGAGTTTTGGTCAAAGAGTCGTAAATACTACGTTCTTTAAGTTCATCAATTTCGTCTGATTCCAGCGCGAGATCGGGGCCAAATTGCAATAAAATGTTATAAGTTTTCAGTCCACTGGCCCTCTCTCCGATCCAACTCGTCGTGTCAGGAGACCAGTGATCTAATTGTTCCTGCATCATGTTATAAAGTGAGACAAGATCAGAGCGTCGTAATTTCGGATGGAGCAACACCGCCTGCATCATATCCAGTGCGTGCAAACGGATTTGTGCCACTTGCTGTCGCACACCAGTGTTTTTGATTTCGGATGCCAATTGTGCTAATCGAAAAACGAATTTCAGTACATCAATTGCCTCTCCAATTTTATCTGAGTTAAGTGCCTGCGCCATTGTATACTCTTCGACGAGAAGATAATCATTTAGAAAATCGGCGGCCTCTGCATTCGGCATTTCGCCAAGTTCAGTATTTTCGATAAATTGAAAGTCGAAAGCAGACTCTGGTTTTACCAACATACTTCGAATTGCATCCCGCTTCTGATTTATTCCGGGGAGAATATCATTCACTTTTTCCAGTGATTTAGGACTAATACCCCACGGGTTTTTGGACACTTCTCGTTCCAAACGCTGTCGCTCAATTGGATTTTCATTATATGACGAAAATGTCTTGCTGAGTGTGGATGCTATATTCTCTTCATCTGGAATTGTCTGCTGAAATACTTCGCTCGGCAATCCGCCTGAATCAATTACTTTTTGAATTTCACTAATTAACTCTGGATTTTGCACTGTTCGCGTTGCTTCCATCCCAACAAATGCTTTGCCTGGAATCGTTTTTCCACCATAATTGACTTTGGCAGGCAGTGTTGAAATACTTTGCGCGAGTTGATGGGATATTCCTGTTGATGGCACCGAGGAGCAATTGTTAATACTTCCTACAATTGCATAAACCACGAGTATGCCAAAAATCCCTCCACCAAGATAGATTGGAGCGTTTACATTCGGCTTAGATTTGTTTGCATTCGATTTTTGCGACATAAAAAGCACTCCTATTGAAACGTGGCGAAAACTCTGTGAACGTGTGTTAATATCTAGGATTTTACTTTTTTATTGTTCTAAATGCAAGATACTTTGAACTGATACAAATTGTTCAAGACTTTGAATCACCGAGTCTCGTTGTTCAAGATGAAGTGCATTTTGAAGAATTAAATCAATTTTATCGGCTAAATCTACTACATTTGGAAGCATCCATTCTGGATGCGGAACTTCATAATCAGTGAAATGCCGAATCGGCGCGGAAGTCGTGCATGAATTATTTTGCTCTAATTCCACACGAGTTTCTGTGTCGAAAAGTGGAATCGTGAAAGGACTCGAAGCGACCCTCATATTCGGATGACGTTTCATCGCTTCCAAAAGAAGCCGGGTTCCTTCTAAAAGCTCGATTTGCTTTGTATGATAATCGGTCGAAAGATGAAATATATTGTAATCTTGTCCTGTTTGATCAAGTGCCGACAGGACGAGTTCTAATTGTGAAATCGAATGACGTTTCTTCCAGCGTGTCAGGAATGTCTGATTAAATGATTCAGCTCCGACTTGAATCATGGCTTTCAAACGCGAAATCCAATAAAACAGTGACGAATCTGGATTTCCATTTTTGTCCAATAATGAGCATGGATTCGTCTGAAATCCTAATCGAAATGAATTGTTGAATCGATAAAACTCGAACAATTGCAAAAATTCGATGGCTCTTTTCTTGTCAAGAAAAAAATCTTCGTCGAAGATACTGCACCAAGAAACCAAAAGAGTATTTCGATTCGGACAATTCGTGTGTTTATAAAGAGGCCACTTTGACACTGTAATTCCCCCTTTTTCGATAAGTTGCGCCGCTCCACGAACTTCGTCGATGAGCTGTAATGCGGTTTTCGTCCGAACATTGGGGCCGTGCATTTTCGCACAAAAAGTGCAGCGACCAGGACAACCGCGTCCGCCTGTCAAATAAATCGAATCGAGCGTCTTTGTGAATCCATGCAAAATAGACCAGTTCAGGCGGTTTTTTCGCAGCAGTTTTTCCGAAACATAAACTCGGTCGGTTCTCGTTGCTCCAATTTTGGGACAGATGATATTTTTTGTCGCAAAATCTATTTTCGTATCAACAAAAATGTATCCCTCATGAATGTTACAAAAAAGACCAGGGATTTTTGACAAATCTGTCAAAAGAGATTGATTTGAGAAGTCCGAAAAATTTGATGTGTTGAAATGCACAGACAAACCGGACTTAGAACAAAAAAGAATTTTTACAAATTCAGCGACCGATTCCTCTGCATCTCCTGCAAAAAGACAATCCGCCCCGGACTCTCTGAGTAGATCGACTGGATGCGATGTCGCAGCTGGTCCCCCCAGAATCACGATGGTTTTAATTTTCTCACGAATTTTATTGATATTGTTACAAACACTTCTGAACTCTCCGCCTTCTACACGAAATCCGACAATGTGCGGACGAAATTGCAGTAAAAACTCGTCAAATGCACTGCCAAGATTATCTGATTCAATTTGGTGAATAGCAACATCGGCGAGATTCTGATGTACGAGATACGAAGCCACTTCGTGCATTCCGGCGGGCCATCCGTGTGATGCGAACAAAACGCGGCATTGTTGCCCATATTCTCTCCTGTGCGGATTTGCGGAATTCAAGCAATTCCCATGAAAATCATCTAAAATAGTGTTTTGCATCTATATTTACTCGTGCTTAGTATTCGTAACAAATACATTTGCAAGTTACGTCAGTCAATATGTCATCGACTCAATTTGCGACTGTGTTAGATCGGTAAAAACAGAAACCGTTCTAAGTTTCCGATGGGAACGGGATTTGCGGCGCGACTTTTTTTCTACTGTTCTAAGACTCCTTCGGAGTCGGAAATTGGCAACATTTTATTCGCAATAATTATTTATTGAAACAATAACACAGTTCGACTCGCCAAATAAACCCGCCAACTTACGTTGGCGGCTCGCCATACATGGATCGCCAAACATCAAACATGAACGATTACAAATATCGTATCAATAACAAAAAAGCGAGTATAAAACTTATCAGCGAAAGCCTTATTGCGACTTCATTTTTGGGACAGATGTGCCACTGCTGTCGCTCATCAAAGTTGCAATCCATTTCGTGTTCGGATCATTTTGGAGCACGATTTGAAGCACGATTGTCAGTGGAGCGGACAAAAACATGCCGATTGGTCCGAGTAACCATCCCCAAATTACTAAGGAAATAAGAACGACGAAGCTCGACATTCCGAGACCTGCTCCGAGATAACGAGGTTCGACTCCATATCCGAAAAGCATGTTGACAAAAATGAGCCAACTTGTCACCAATAAACTCGTCGGGATTCCCTGATCAACGAGTGATAAAAGAATCGGTGGAATAGATGCAATAATCGGACCAATATTTGGAATATAATTTAGAAAAAACATGAGCAGTCCCCAAAGAACTGCATATTCCACACCCAAATACCAGAGTCCAAGTGTCGTGGCCGCGCCTGTTAGAATACTCACAATCGTTTTGATTTTGGTGTAATTCCAAGTGTCTTCCGCTATTTTTTTGAGATATGTACTCGAAATATCACGTTCTCCAAATGCTTCTTGCAGTTTCGCAGGAAATGATGCCGCTTCAAAAAGCATAAAAATAACGAGAACCACAATCAAAAACGAAATAGAAGCGACATTCAAAATATCTTTAATACCTTGCTGCAAATATGCCATCAACGAATTGACCTGAATGAAGCTGCGCATCGTCAAACGCGATTTTTCTGGCACTTTTTGTTGTGACATCAAATAATTTGGATCGGTGCTTTTCCGCGAATTTACTGGAATTGCACCTGATGAGTCCGCAGAACCAATCGGAACAGACAGATCAGCAGAATCATCCGATTCGGACACGGATATTTTATGAGCCGCCGATTCATGGACGGATAATTCAGAATTAGCTGATTCTGGTTCCATTTCTGAATTGGGCATCATATTTGGGGGCGTATATGCCATCACTGAAAGCGAATCGCTCTCTTTGGAATTTTGTTGGGCATTGTTATTTTGCGAATCGTTTTTTTCATTTGAAAGCGGCAAAGTGGGGAGAGATCGACGTATATTTTCGTCCATTGAATCAATTTTGTCCTTAATTACGTTGATCCAGTCATCCACTTGATTCATTCCGTCCGTCAATTTTTTTTGATATGTTGGAATGTTTTTTGCAAAAGCTCCAAGTGATTGACTTAAAACGAGGACAATGCCGCATCCGCACAAAAGAACCAGTGCCGAAAGTACCAAAACAGCGACCATTCCAGAGAGGCCGCGATCTTTGAGCCATCGCAGTGGCGGCAACAAAACCATCGCAAAAAAAACGGCAAGCAAAAAAGGGGCCAAAAGAGACTGGGCCGCTTTCATTCCAGCGGCAATAATGATAACAGTGGAAACAGTTATCATTACTTTGAGACCGATGCCTGTGTGGTTTTGCAGTTTTGTTACGGAAATTGTGGAAGCCGCAGAATCCGAAGATGACCTCAATTCTGACGAATCGGAATCGGATTGTTTAGAATGTTTAGTATCGGCCAATGTATTCATGACTTGAAAATTTTTCTACTATATTCCGCACCGTCATAAAACGATACTTTTGTTAGTGTCATTTTTTTAGAAATTTGCTTTGTTTTGCGAAACATCCGCTTTCTACGAAAGCGGGTTAAACATCTAATTGATGACGATTCACAGTATATTGCTCAGTTTCCGAATCCTTCGAGGAGCCACGCGAGTGCTTCTCGAAATTGTTTGACGGTGACTGGCATTGTCAAAACGACACGATGATGTTGTGGCTGCACAGTATCAGCCCATTTTTGCTGTAATTCTTCGAGTAACAAAATTGCGGCGACATCTTTGAGACCGCGTCGCTGTGCAAAATCATTGAAAGCACGAACAGCACGCATTCCGAGTGATTGTCCATTAAAAACGATGCACTGAGCGGCCAAATCGTTTGATGAAAAATGTTTCATAATATCATCGGGGTCTTCGACAGGAATCGTGGCAAGTCCAAGTTTTTGCATGACCAAATCGAGTCCTTTTCGTGTTTTTGGATTGGAATCGACAATCATGACAGTCGCCTGTTTCAGTTTGCTGAGTCGTTCTTTCCGATCTTCCTTTGAAGCTGCCAGTCCATCAAATCGGAGTGATGCCGCTGTGTCATCTGCCGTTCCTGAATCGAGACGTTTTTGAATCCCACGAAGTTCCAAAAGCATTTCCGAAGCACTTTGATATCTTTGATCAGGATTCACGGTGAGTGCTTTATTAATGACAAACGAAAACGAAGCAGGAAGGTCAGATACGACATGCTGAATAGGCGAGACTTGAAAAAAGCGATTTCGATCAAGCCGTTTTGATCGGTCTTTGGTTTCGAGAAATGGCGACTGTCCACTTGCAAGTTGATACATCATGCAGCCCAAAAAATAAAGGTCGCTTCGATCATCCATTCTCGGCGCACCTGATGCTTTTTCGAGTGCGATGTAATCGACTGATTGCTGATTATTCAAAAATGGAATTTCATTTCCTGCATCTGTTTGGGCAATTGCCGCGAGTCCAAAATCGACTAATTTTGCTTCCCCTGTTGATGAAAGCAGAACATTGCTCAATTTCAAATCACGATGTGGCAATTTGCGTGTTCGGAGTGCATATTCGAGTCCACTGGCAATGTCGATTCCTATTTGCACAACTGTTTTGACTTCAACTTTTTTGCGCACTTTCAGAAATTCTCGGAGAGTTTGGCCTTCGACAAATGCCATCGCCATATAATGCACATAATTGACGGAGGCGGCTTCAAAAATTGGAACGATATTGGGATGGTCAATTTGAGCAACCAGTTTTGCTTCATTCATAAAATGATTTATAAACGCCGCATTGTCACTGAATCTCGCGCGGAGGACTTTCACAGCGACAACTGCGCCGGTTTCCCGATGAACTGCACGAAATACACGAGCAAATGTTCCGGCTCCGACGTGATACAACGCTTTATATGGACCGAAAAAGTAGCCATCCGTCTCATTTGCCAAAATGCGATCAACTTGATAATTTGTCAAAAGAGCGCGCCGAAGTGCTGTTTGCAAAAAAATTTCAGATGAAATTGAGGTACTTCCAGCTTCGGCCCAAATTTCGTGAACTTGTTCCTGCGTCAAAACGCCGACATTTAGCACTCGTTGTACCAATTCATCCAAACGCAGATCAGTCATTGTTGTAAAAAATGGGAAAGTGGGAAAAAAGAGGAATTTCATCAGATGATGTCAAGTGGAATACCGCTCAAATCACCACATCACCGGTTCTTTAGAAAAGCAACTTTGATTCTATTTTCTTATGATTTTTGATTTTCTACAAATTTTTACAATTTATTACTCGCCAAAAAAATCCTCATGTCGGATGATTCCAGACTCATCTTCTGATTCAGAGTGCGTTTGCCATCGCCATCTACGATCACCGCGTTTTTTCTCTTTTTTAATTTCTATTCGTGGTTCAACTGTTAATCCGAGGAAGCTGCGCAGATGGTCCCACCAAGTTTGTTCGGCAATTGTTTCGACTTCTATTGTTTCAAACGGCTTTTCAGGTTCCAAATAAATTTTCCGCATCGAAATTTTCATTCCGAAATCGCCGCCGCACACACTGCATGGTGACTTGTTCTTTGGAGGTCGCACTGTGTGCCCACATCCTTTGCACACATGGCGATATTCCCATGGGCCGAAACCAAACTGCTCTTCTTTCATCGATTTAGGTTCAATTGGTGAGTGATTATTTGAAAACGAGCGGCCAATGTCTACTGACAGACTGCGGCTCGGTTTGCTTGTTCGGAGATAATTCTATCTTTT
This sequence comes from Thermoguttaceae bacterium, assembly GCA_051649005.1. Lineage (GTDB taxonomy): Bacteria > Planctomycetota > Planctomycetia > Pirellulales > Thermoguttaceae > WRKP01. The sequence continues at coordinate 11,320 of JBOFGF010000230.1, forward strand.
GCACATATTAGGAATAATAATTTATCCGTTCACGGTTTTGTTTATCGAGCCGCCGGCGCGGCGAGCCGCCAACGTAAGTTGGCGGGTTTATTCGGCGGGTTTGTTGTCCCTGAACACCGGAAGGTGTTCAATTATGGTAGAAACGAATTGCCCACAAAAACCACACAACTCCGTCGGAGTTGAATTATGGTGCGCATTATTGAACCCCGAATGGGGTTCTGACGTTTTTGATGTTCGTGTTTCTACCATTATTGAATCCCGACGGGATTCGGAAATGCAATTTCATTGTAATTGAATTTTATCGTAAAAAGTTGATTTAATGCCGCTGCTCACGCACCGGCTCGATAAACAAAACCCGTGAACGCATACGAATAATTTATCACAAATTGGTGAGATTGGTCAAGAGCACTTTGCCGTTTTTTACCAAAAAAGACTTGACGAAATGTGGAGAGCTGAGTAAGATGACAAAATCGTCTCCAAAAAGGCGAATTTTCAATCAATTTTGCCACTGTTTTGCCGTGAACACTCTGCGTTTTCTAAATCAAGTTCAGATGCGATATTTTTTTCGGCTTTCATTTCTTTCAAAACGAAAAGTCGCTGAAAAAATTGACCGGATTGCTCGACTGAAAGATCGGGTTTCAACTGCACTCGATATTATTGAGGGCAATCAGATACCAACTCCGATTATGCGATTACAACTGGCGGAGACGGAAAAGTATCTGCAAAATTTGAATCCGAAAACCATGAATTTGGATGTTTCTTTCGTCCGATGGCGTATTTTGTTCTCGTTTATTGGAGTTTTTGTCGGAGCATTTCTTATTGCATCTCTTTTTCAATTTTCCTTAAATTTGCGAGATTCATTCCAGAAGCTCAAATGGAGTGATTTGGCGATTTCATCCTCTCTTGATTCTTCAAATATAGAAAAAATTCACCAACATTTACAGAACATAGTTTTGCCTTTGCTTGAAAAATGGAGTGCGGAGCATCCAGAAGATCGAGAAGTGGCCGAACTCCATGAATCACTTCGGAAATTGAACGAAAAATTGACATTGCTCGCTGATTCCGCCAATGAAACGAAGGATATACTCACGTCGCTTAATGAAATTCTAAAAAATACTCCAGAACGGATCCGTCGTGATTTTACTGAGATGGACATCTTGCCTGAACAGCTGCGAGAACTCGAAAAATTGGTCAATGCAACTATTAGTGAGCAGGAAATTGACACCGAGTATGTGCGAACACCTGAAATCAATCAAACCAAAACGGACTCGTTTTTTTCCGAAAATACGATGACTCCTGTTTATGAAAATGAAGCTGAAACGTCGTCTCACCGCTCTGAATCTGCCAATAAACAAATTGGCATGGCAAATGGTTCAAACCCAGTTGGTGAAACAGCAACTCGACTTGATTCTGAATATGAACGCCATTCACTCGCCGGCCAATTGGGAATCGGCGCATCTGAAGTGGAGCGAATGGCAACTGAATCGCCGCCATCAGATTTGGATGCTTCGTCGTTTTCTGACCGTTTATCGAACAAAGCGACCGGAAGTTCCGCTCTGAATGATGATTCAAATAATCTTGTTCCAGTACATCATTCTGTCGAATCAGCAATCTCGCCTGATTCGATTCCGCTGAAACATCGACAAATGCTCCGTCGCTATTTTGAATCAATTGGACAAAGTGATCTGTAGAAACGGAAACAAATAGTAAAAGGAAAGAAAATCGTATGCGTTCAAAGGTTTTGTTTCCATGAACGCATACATTTTTTCAAATCTCGCTCATTAACGACTCTTTAACGACTTTTGAACAACTCTTTAACGACGAAGTGTCGGCATCAACGCTTTGTCAATCACGAGCATCCTTCGCCTTTTTCACCAGATCGACAAATTCAATGCGATATTTGTCTTCTTTGAGATTCGGATTCGCCAGTTCGAGAACCATGTCATAGTTTCCACTGCCACTGTGCTGACTGTTTTTCAACAACATTCCGAAAAGTGCAACTGCGGCGGAAAATTGCGAGTCACCATCAAAATCAATTTTGGAATCCTTCTCAAAAACCAGTGGGAAGTCGATGTACGAACTTTTCACTCCGTCCGGTTGCTTGTAACGCAATTTCACCAAAAGAAGCTCCGCCGATTTCATGTCAGATGTCTTTTCTGTTTCCGTTTCAGATTCAGTCTCTGACTTAGACTTAGATTCAGATTCCGATTTACCTAATTCACTCGTCGATTCAACTGAATACCGAGACGCATCAACTCTGCCAGGGATTTTTACTCCGACCGGAACAATTTCGTACAACGCGGTCACTGTGTGTCCGGCCCCGATTTCACCTGCATCAACTTTGTCATTATGAAAATCTTCGTCCTTCAATTTTCGTGTCTCATATCCGAGAAGTCGATATGCAGCCACGCGATTCGGATTGAAATCGACCTGAATTTTCACATCCTTTGCAATTGTGAAAAGTGTGCCAGTCAAACCTTCGACAAGCAATTTTCGGGCTTCGTCAATTGTGTCGATATATCCATAATTTCCATTGCCACGCATCGAAAGTGTTTTGAGCCGCTCGTCTTTGATGTTGCCCATCCCAAATCCCAAAACGGTCAAAAATACGCCGCTTTTCGCCTCCTCGCCGATCATATCTTCCAGCGTTTTGTTATCGGTCGTTCCCACATTGAAGTCGCCGTCCGTGCAAAGAATGACACGATTTTGTCCTTCTTGCCGGAAATACTTTCGAGCAACTTCGTATGCCGTCTTGATTCCGGCGGCTCCGGCAGTGCCCCCACCTGATTGCAATGCGCCAATCGAATCCAAAATTGCCTGCTTTTCCTGGCCTGAAACAGACGGAAGAATTAGTTCACTCCGACCTGCATAAGTTACAATAGCAACACGATCTTTCGGTTGAAGCATTTCGACCAATTCCGTCAAACTGCGAATGACCAGTGGCAATCGATTCGATGCAGACATTGAACCGGAAACGTCAATCAGAAAAACGAGATTTAGTGGCGGTCGTTCTTCGGTGTCAAATGTCTTTCCTTTGATTCCGACACGAACGAGAAGATGTTCAGGTTCCCAGGGACACGATGCGACATCCAAATGCGTCGCAAAATTCTTTCCGGCGGCGACATCGTCTTTGCTCGGAGGTGCATAATCGTACTTGAAATAGTTGACAAATTCTTCGAGGCGAACAGCGTCCTGCGGCGGCTTTTGTCCCGATTCGAGAAATCGTCGCATCGTGCTATATGAAGCCGTGTCAACGTCAATCGAAAATGTCGAAAATGGTGCGTCTTTCGGTTTCAGAAACTCGTTCTCCGGCGCATTTTTGTACTTTTCCGTCTTCTCGTTGTTGAACGGGTCCCGTTTCCAGTCGGGTTCTTCTCGGTCTTCTTGAACAATGGCGACTTGTGGCTGACTCCCCATTATTATCGACGAGTCGTATGCGGGGCGTCCATCAACATAAATAGCCCCGCCTTTCACCGCTGCACTTTTTCCTTCGTCCACTGTGCCCATTGTTCCGCGCACGCCAAACTGGGACGGCGCAGAATAGCCGCGGCGCATCACCATTTCACCGCCGCCATTTCCACCCATTCCACCCATTCCACCCATTTCACCCATTTCACCGCGAAATGCACCGTCAATTCGACCTCTCGACGCCTTTTGTGTCGGCGGACTGGCAGGTAATCCTTTGTTGGACTCATTGGTTTTAGCTTCAGTTGGCAGAGTTTGGCTGTTCGCAATTGAATCAGCAGCAGCGTCTAAATCCTTTGCAAGTGTTTCGGCGTTTTCATAAGGCGAATCGGCGGAGGCCATTCTTCGCGGTTGTTCTGGTTGACTCGGTTGTTCTTTTTGTTTTTGTTGATTTTTGCCGAGATCAGGTTCGGCATCTGCTTTGGTATTCAACTCGGCGAGCAATTCATGCTTTTCATCTAAACTGATTGTCGGTTGTTCGGCGTTCATGTCAACTTGGAGCGATTTTGCCGGTGCGACATCATGTTTTGTCCACATTTTTTCGGTTTCATTCGCCTTTTGCTGTGCATGACGAGCAAGTTCTCTTGCTTCTTTGCCGGGCACCATCAGAAATGAGGCAAATAAGCCCATTGCTACAATGATGATGAGCAGGCTCGTCAGTGAGAAATATCGTCGTTTCGGCTTCGTCGCAGTCGGTTGATCGACATCTTTTCGAATGTTCGCCCTTTCGCCGCCAGTATTGCCGCCGACAGCACCGCCGAAGGAAGCACTGCCGGCGGGGAGTGGCTCCGCTTTCATGGTGGATTCGATTTCGGTGACTATTTTGCGAATTTCCTCGATTTCAGAGCGCAGATCGGGATTGGTTTCGATTTCTTTTTCGATGGCATTTTTTTCGGTCTCAGTTACTTCTCCGAGAACAAACGCCGTCCATTTTGGGTCATTATGATCTATTTTCATTTGAATATATTTTGGTTAAAAGGTGTACCAGCGAGCCGCCGATGTCAATCGGCTGGTAAATTAGTGTCAAACGTCGCTCAAAACCGGCGGATTGAAATCTGCCGCGCGCTTCGTTTTTATTTCGCCATTTCTTTCCTCAAAAATGCGATTGATTCATGGAGTATGACTCCGACGTGTGATGTGGACAGTCCGAGAACTTCTGCGATTTCGTGATACTTGAGTCCTTCTTGAAATTTCAGCCGCAGCACTTCTCGCTGTTTTGCCGAAAGTTCATTGATTTTTTTATGGATCATTTGGGAAATCTCCTTGTTTTCAATGAGTCGTTTTGGGTCAAATAAAGTTGCTTCTGCTGGCATGTCGTCGATGTCCACTGCCACTTTCCGTGCACGTTGAAGATGGCGAAAATGGTCCAAAACGAGATTTCGAGCAGTTCGATAAACCCAGGGACGTTCTTGCGCGACTTCCTTTCGATGCTGCTCCAATCGGAGGAACACTTCCTGCACAATGTCTTTTGCGGTCTCGGAATCGGAAAGAAGCCGGGCGACATATCGAAAGATGGCATCATACAATGAGAGAGGATTCATTTCAGAACATTTGGGAAAGAGAAAAAAGACGACCACAAACTTTTCCGTCTATACAAGAAGACGTTTCTGCGGTCGTTTTATTAGAAATTTTTGGAAAAAATAATTTGCTTCCGATAATCTGGACGCAAAATTGGATGTTTATCCAGCTTTCTGTTTAGTCCGTTTTTGAAAAAAGCGGTTGTTTCGTTCAGCGTTCTGTTTAGCCCGCTTTCGCAGAAAGCGGTTGTTTCGTTCAGCTTCTATATTTCAATGGCATCATACAATGAGAGAGGATTTAATTTATTTCAGATCATTTTTCGATGGAGCAATGTCGTGGCCAGAGTGCTGAGTGGTTTTTCGAGAAATTCATTATAGACGAGCTGAATGTCGGGATTTTCATGACAAAGCCGGACCGCACTGCCATCCACACCTTCTTTGATGGCCGCCTTTCGAGCATTTTGCATCGCAGTTGTGCATCCAAGAATATAAGGAAATCCAATCGAATAAGGTTGTCCGCCGCCGCCCAAACATCCACCACGACAATTCATCACTTCGACAAAATCGAAGACTTCGCCGTCATTTTCAATTGCATCCAGTAATCCGCGCAGACTTCCAGGCGTTTCAACGATTGCCGCCCGAACAGAGCGGTCTTTGAAAGCGACATTCGCTTCTCGAACTCCTGCAATACGACGAAAAGGAATCGGTTCAAACCACGCCACATCTTCCATTCCCTGAACAGTTTCTTGTTTCACAGTTTGCGGCGGATTTTCGCCATATTTCATGAAATAAGCAGTACGAATAGCTGATTCCAACACACCGCCAGTTCGACCAAAATCGAGTCCTCCGCCACTTCCACGTCCCATAATCGAGTCGTATTCACTCGGTGGCAAAGTCGGAAGCGCAATTTTGAAATGAGAAAGCATCAGTCCGAGTTCTCGAGTGGTCAAAACGATGTCCATTTCCCGCATATTTTCACACCCCTGAATCGTTTTGAGTGTCCATTGATCTTCGCGGCGCACCTCCATTTTTTTTGAAGTGCAGGGAGTCACGGCGACAGTTACTATTTGCTTCGGATCGATATTTTTCCTTTTTGCAAAAAAAGTTTTTATCATTCCTCCCTGAATCAAGATCGGACTTTTCACCTGCGAAATATGTGGAAGCAGCTGTGGTTTGAACAGTTCGGCAAATCGCACCCACGATGGACAACAACTTGTAAACATCGGATATGAAATGGCACCTTTTTCACCATTCACGATGCCATTTTGTGAAGTTGCATTTGCATTACTCGGCGAATTGGCACTTGTGTCATCGAGCCGTTTTACAAATTCAGCGGCCTCTTCCATGATGGTCAAATCGGCTCCAAAAGTCGTGTCGAGAACGTGATCGCATCCAAGTTTCCGCAGCGCAGCAACTAGTTGTCCCTCCAAATTTTTAGACGGCAGTTCGAACATTTCACCGATGGCAACTCGCACAGCAGGAGAAGTGGAAACGACGACCACTTTGTTTGGATCGCGCAAAGCTGTCATTAATTCGGCAATTTGCGGTTTTTCAGTGATGGCATTTCCGTGACAGTGGAGAGTACATTGTCCACAGTCAGTACAAGACTCAAAACCTTCTGAGGATCGAAATCCATGAATCGTATTGACTCGATAACAATACTCGACACATTCGCCGCATCGATTACAACTCATGCGGTCTCGAACAATAGCAAAGCTGTTTGGATCAATTTTGACATGCGTTTTTCCTGTATTTCGCTTAACAATTGGAGCAGTCGGCATTGATGTCGGCATGAATGTCGGGGGCGACACTGACGACGTTTCCGACGTTTCAGATGTTTGATTCGATGTTGTCTCCGATTGCTGTGCAATTGCGGTTCCTGCAATTAGTCCGAGACCTCCGCCCAGCAGAGCGCGACGAGACAGTATGTGAGTGGGATTTTTATTGGAATTGGTGGTATTTGATTCAATAAAAACACGATGAGAAATAGGAAATTCAGACATTGTAAGTTGCTGGGATTTGGGAGATAAGTTTGTACTATATTTATTGTTATTGAAACGATATTTTCTTTGTATGCGTTCACGGGTTTTGTTTATCGAGCCGCCGGCGTAAGTCGGCGGTTTTGTTCGGCGGTGTATTTTGGCGAGCCGCCAACGTAAGTTGGCGGGTTTTGTTTGGCATCGGAATTCGTCCCCGAACACCGGAGGTGTTCAATTATGGTAGAAACGAATTGCCCCCAAAAAAACACAACACAACTCCGTCGGAGTTGAATAATGGTCATCGTTATTGAACCCCGAATGGGGTTCTGATGTTTTTGATGTTCGTGTTTCTACCATAATTGAATCCCGACGGGATTCGGAAATGCAATTTCATGGCAATTGAATTTAATCTGCATTTGTGGAAATTTATGAAAAAAACAAAAAAAACCCGTGAACGCATACTTTTCTTTCGGCCCAAAACCGTATTGTGATTTTATGATATTGCTTCTAACATATTTAAGTATCCAGTTCTCACAGGATCAGTCAAATTGAGCAATGCGGCAAAATCAATCAAAATAGTCCTGGCAACTTCCAAATCAGCCTCTTCTGCAATAGTTTCGATTTCGACGAATTGGTGCGGCATTCCTTTTTCTCTTAAAAATGGAAGTTCATCAAGCAAAATACTGATAGAAATGCCCGAATAGGTCAAATGGGAATGTCGTCGAAATTTGTGAACAAAACCGGCGGGCAAAAAACCAAGAGCGAGCAACATTTGATTCCATAAATCAGGTTCGACCAGCGGCATTTCGATTTCTCGGCGAGTCTTGGTCAGCTGATCAATTTTGGGGCCTTTATATGTTACAAAAAATTCGTCCGCACGATCAGCAACAAAACGTCTGCGAATCCGAAGTCCCTCATCTGTTTTGCGAAAATCACGATTCGGATGCTGATAAAATTGGTCCATTTCCTCGAAAGGCAGGCCAAAAATCACTCCGTGCGATTTAAGTGCCGCCTCCAATTCATCAATCTCTGCGATCTGATATTTGATTTCGACTTCAAATGACATTTTATAAATGCTGGATTTTTTTGTGAATGTTTTTTAGAAATCAGATGCCGCATGAAAGCCCAATAAACCCGCCAACTTACGTTGGCGGCTCGCCCCAAACACGGAACGTCGGCGACTTGCCAAACATGAACGCGAATTTTGCATCTCAAAAAATCTAAAACCGCGAACGGATATAATCAAACAGGCAAGTTATTTACTCGCAGACACTTAGTGCATTTCACGTCCGCCGGTGATATTGATCGCCTGTCCGGTCATATATGCGGCCCGATCACTGGCGAGAAAACAAGTTACATTAACGATGTCTTTGATGTGCGCGAGTCTTCCCATCGGAACTTTTGCGGTAAATGTTTTGACGATTTCCTCTTTCGGCATTTTCATATTCTGAATATAATCCGCAGAAACATTGTCCCAAACACCTGTCGCCTCGGTAATTCCTGGACAGACGCAATTGACTCTGATATTTTGCTTTGCGACCTCAAAAGCAAGTGCCTGTGTCAGTGTGATAACAGCTCCTTTTGCGGCACTATAAGCAGTCATCAGCGCGGAGCCGGTCTTTCCCGACTTGCTCGAAAAGTTGACGATTGAACCACTTCCCTGTGCTTTCATAATTGGCATCACTTCTTTGATGAACAGATATGTTCCTTTGACATTGACGGCGAAAACGAAGTCCCAGTTTTCCTCCGTGATTTCTTCGATTTTTCCACCTTTTCCGGTGACACCGGCGACGTTGATGAGGACATCAATGTTCTTGCCGAACTCTTTTTGACAGGCATTAACAGTGGCGGCGACCTGTTCGGCTTTTGTGCAATCAGCAGCTAAGCATTTGCAGTTCGAGCCGATTTCTTTTTCGACGGCTTCGAGTTTGGATTGGTCCAGATCGGTAATAAATGCTTTTCCACCTTCCTCGACAACACGACGAGCGATTTCTTTGCCGATGGTCCCGGAAGCTCCGGTTATTAGTGCAACTTTGTTTGAAAATTCCATGATGCTCCTCAAATGTGACGTTTCCAGCGCGATAATTTCGTGCCAAAAACAGGTGATAATTATAAAAATATGCAAACTATACTGAAGCTCACATTAACTGATCTATCTTCCTGCGAATTTCGTGCGAACAAAAAATAAAAATCAAATTCCGCAAATAATTCCTCTCATTTCATTCAAAGGAGTGGTGCCATCATTGTGTGTGGTTTGGACCGCAAATCACTGGACTCTCATACGAATAATTTTACTGCGGAGACATGGGAGTTTTTCGAGTGCAGCAATGGCATCAATTAGATTACCTGATCTGACTTCGTGTGTCGTCAAAATGAGGTGAGTTGAATCATTCACTCCATTGTTTGCAAGATTCTTTTTCGATTCGTATTGAAGGAGTGAAGCAATTGAAATTTGCCGATCTCCGAGAATTCCAGTAATTTCGTGCATCACTCCTGGTCGATCTTCGGCACTAAATCTCAAATAGTACTTGGCAAGTGAATCTTCAATTTTACAAATCGGAAAATCACATTCAGTCTGCGGATTCCACAGATTTAATGTACGAAAAGTTATCGCAGTGCGTCCTAAAATCGTGTCGATCACATCTCCAACAACCGCCGAAGCAGTTGGATGTCGCCCCGCTCCGAGCCCCTGGAAAAAGAGCGGACCAACCGAATCACCCACAACACTGACGGCATTGAAAGCGTCTCGCACGCGCGCCAGTGGACTGTCTGTCCGAATCAAAGTGGGAGAAACAGAAAATTCGAGTCCATCTTTATTCTGTTTAACCACTGCCAATAATTTTATTCGATATCCGAGTTTTTTTGCGTACTTAAAGTCGATTGCTTCGACAAATTCGATTCCCATGCGATCAAACTGTTTCCAGTCGCAGCTTTTGCGAAACGCAATTTGAGAGAGAATCGAAAGTTTTTGGGCAGCATCGGTTCCATCCACATCCATCGCAGGATTTGCCTCCGCATATCCAAGTTTCTGTGCAGCAGCGACGGCATCTTGATATGAAATACTTCCTGACTCCATTTGGCTTAAAATGAAGTTGCTCGTGCCATTCAAAATGCCATGAATTGATAGAAATGAATTGGCCTGCAAAGCTGTTTGAAGTGCCGTCAAAATTGGGATTCCACCACAAACTGCCGCTTCAAAAGCGATGGTGCGTCCTTTTTGTCTTGCTGTTTCAAAAAGTTCCGTTCCATGATTTGCCAAAAGGGCTTTATTTGCAGTGACCACATCTTTATTTTCGTTCAAAAATCGCAGTACAAACGAGCGGGCCGGTTCGAGACCGCCGATCAGCTCGATTCCAAGTGAAATTGATGGATCACAAAAGATTGATTCGGCATCATCAGTCAAAATCCCGGCGGGTAAATCGAGACCACGATCAGTTTTGACATCTTTGTCAACAATTTTGACGAGTCGGACCTCTTTTCCGGTTGCTCGTTTGATTTGATCTTTTTTGTCGAGTAAAATCTGAGCGACTCCGGCTCCGATTGTGCCAAATCCGAGCAGGGCAACATTCACAACATCATTCATGTTCGATTTCATATCGTTTCAAATTTCTGACAAATGAGGTGCATTATCAGAGTTAGTTATTGTAATTTTTGAAGGCGGGCGGGCATGGTCTAATTTTCCCGTATAATGAAACAATAATTGCTCGCAATTTTTTGCTTCAACAAAAAACACACCATTTGCCCAAAAACGGAAAACAGCCAAAAAATGGAAAACAGCTTTTCAAATCTCCTTGATTTCAACATCAAAGAAAACGATTTGTATATCGGTGACATTGTATACCAACATCGACTCAACTTCAAGACCATCCAATACAGCGGCAAATTCATTGTTTTGAAAAAATTTTGGAACTGTTCATGGTTTTAGATTTTTTATAGTGCAAAATTCGCGTCCATGTTTGGCGAGCCGCCAACGTTTCGAGCCGATGCGTGATCACCGGCATTAAATCAACTTTTTGCGTCAAAATTCAATTGCCATGCCGAATAAACCCGCCAACTTACGTTGGCGGCTCGCCGCGCCGGTGGCTCGATAAACAAAACCGTGAACGGATAAGATATATTGATCTTGACTGATTTTTCAGTTTGTGATACATTGATTCTCGTGTCTTCGCTGCATTTTTCGCCATTTTACCTTCGATTAACTCCCCCGACAGTATAATATAATTTCTATTTTTTATCTGTTTGCCGAATGTCTTCACAAATTCGCCTCGTTTTTGTCTTTGCTATAACAGCTTCTCTTTTAATTGGAGTTGCTGGTTCGGTCGTGTTTGGACAGCGTGATTTAGTTTCCAATAATCCCGCCGAGGTTTCCAAACCAGTAATTTCACGTCAAATGGCAAAAGAGCCGGAAAAAAAGCGGATTCGGGAGGGAACTCCTTTTCGTGACAAAAAGGTTTTTTTCAGACCACTCGGCAATCGGACCGCACTATTTAGTGTCGAAGACAATGAGCAATATGTCTGTCTCGAAAATTTAATACTCGAACGAATACTGAAAGAAATCGAATTAAACCCTGCTCGATCTGTTTGGAAAGTTGATGGTGTTTTCACTGAATTTCAGAAATCCAATTTAATCCTTTTGCAATATGCCGTCGTTGTGCCGGGAGAGTAATCGTCATCCAATCGATGACAATTCGCTGTATATTTACATGATTCGTCATTATTCCATAATTTGTTTTGCGTGTTTCATTTTATTTATATCAACTGGAGCGCGATTTGTCTTGAAAGATGGACGCGTGCTGGATGGAAAACACGCCGAGTTGGCAAAAGTTGACGAAAAAATCGAAACAATTGGGGAACGAAAAGTCAGATTGATTTATGTTCTCGATGATGGCCTTCGTTATATCTACTTTTCTAAGTACAACACACGTCCCGATCAGATTCCCGAAGTGGCACCGGAATTGCAGACATTTAAGACGGGACTTTCTTATTCACGAGACGGCGATCCTATTTCCGTCCTCGGCGAGTGCAATATGGGAATCCCTTTTGATGGATTCGGATGTCGATTATTGGCCATTCCTTCATATAACGGGACAAAATATGTGTCGCAGGTAATTACCGAATTGACACCAAAACATGTGCGAGTGCGCGGTATTCGCATCGACAATCGACCGATTTATTGGGATATGAGACTGGCCACAAATAGCCTTCGCCGCGAAGAATTGACTCCTATTTTGATGAGCCAAATCAATTCCAAAAATATAGAAGATCGTCGAAAACTTGTCAGATTTTATGTGCAAGGAAATTTGTACGAATCTGCTCTCGCCGAATTGGATGGCATAATGAACGACTGGAAAACCGACCCAGAAGTGCAGCAGGAACTTTTGCCGAATTATCGCATGATTCGACAAATGATGTACGAACGTCGAATTGATGAACTCGAAATTCGCTGGAATGCCGGACAGTACAAACTTGTTAGAAAATTTCTCGCGGAATTGGAACAAGACGCAGAACTTCCAGAAGAGCTTTTCATGAAAGTACGCCGCATGATTCAGAGATATGACGATTTTGATAAAAAAAGAAACGAGACTATCGAAAATTTGCGTTCGCTTCTCGCTGTTATTCCTGATTCGGAGCAAGACGCAGAAACCAAAGAACAGTTGACAACAATTCTAAACGAAATCGAATCAGAACTCAGTTTTGACTCCATAAAACGTCTCGAAACATATTTTTTGTACGCAAATGACAAAAATCTTTCGGAATCAGAACGACTTTCTATCGGAATCACCGGTTGGTTTGCAGGGCCGGGGGCGAATAATCGAAATCTCGCAATTTCCGCGTCTTTCCTCGAAACTCGCAATTTAATTATCGAGTATTTACAAACAGAACAGGATAACTTGCAACGAATCGCAATTCTCGAACGATTAAAAAAAGTTGAATCAGCTCGCCCCGATTTGGTCATTCAAATGATGGCTTATATCAAACCACCAAAAGAATCACAAACGCAAAATCAGACAAAAACGGTGCCAGAAAATCTGTCCAAAAAGTTATCTGAAAAACAACCACAAAAATTGTTTGAAAACCAACCGCAAAAATCATCGGAAAAGTTGAAAGACGATTCTGATCGCCCGGGTTATTATCGTTTCGCGGTCGAACATCCACTAAAAGGATTCGCCGACAAAATCGAATATGTCGTTCAACTGCCGCCAGAATACGATTCTCGCCGCAGTTATCCAATTATTGTGACACTAAATGGACTCGGACGAACTCCCGACATGCAGCTCGATTGGTGGGCCGGGCAATGGAGAGGAAATGAACGATTCGGACAAGCAACCAGACATGGATATATTGTGATCGCTCCCGACTGGAATCCAATGCAATTGATGGACCATGACTTTTCCGCCTTTTCACACGCCGCTGTTCTATTTTCACTAAAAGACGCTTTTCGGAGATTCAATGTCGATACTGACCGTGTTTTTATAACTGGACATGGAATCGGTGGCACGGCGGCCTGGGACATGGCACTGGCACACCCCGATCTTTGGGCGGGCGCAATTCCTTTTAATGCAATAGCTCACAAATACATTACTGCATACAAAGAAAACGCTCAATATGTCCCATTTTATCTCATCATTGGTGAACTAGAAGGGATGAATAATGTCAATAAATTTGCACTGAATGCGTCCGTGTATAATCAATATCTTGCCCGACAAATGCAGCCATTCGATGTCACTTTGGTGCGGTTTATCGGTCGGGGAGTCGAAGATTATTATGAAGAAATTCTAAATCTTTTTGCGTGGATGAACATTAAAAAACGAAATTTCAATCTCAAAGAATTTAATGTCAATTCGATGCGGGCATGGGACTGCTTCTTCTGGGGAGTAGAACTCGATTCACTCGATCAGGAAATTCCCGATTACATGACTGACCCGATTGAATGGCCCACAGATAAAAAAGCTCCCAAAATGCTTTCAGTGCGATGGAAGCAATCTTCTGCGGCAAATTCATTACAACTCCAAATCGGTCCACGACTTCAGAATATCGTTCTTTTTCTCACTCCAGAAATGATTGATGTCGATCAAAAAACGTCGATTCAAGTCGGCAGCAAAAATTATCATCCTTCAAATGGATACATAAAACCTGACATTCAAGTGATTTTAGAAGATGTCAGAACTCGTGGTGATCGACTCCATCCTTTTTGGGTGCGACTGGACGGCAAAAAGTGAACCAAACTGACCAAACTGAATGAGAAAAAATGCCACTCGTTCCCCACCAATTCTGTTTACGATCAGGTTTTCAGGTCGAAAAAACGGCGGCGGACGCTCTTGCACCTGCGGAACAAGGTTTGCTGGCCGCATACTCGCAGTAATTTTAATTTCACGGATGCAATGAAATCGGATGCGGATGCTAAAACGGCAACGAAAAATGCGTTCTGACCGCTGGAAACCTGAGATTCCCGATAATTTATGATTCACCTTCCAATCAGATGTCAAAACGCGATTGCTGGAGTAGATACTCTTACTCGAAGAGAGCGAAGTGGCGGAAATCGTTTTTGAAAGCGAGCAAACCACGAAGTGCAAACATGAATCCGTGTTGATTTCCCAAAACGGGATTTGCATTGACCGATTTTATTTTATTCCGATAATTTTGTGGCATTCCAGCAAGTGACACACCTTTTTTGCCAATTGCCTGTGGCCCCCGCAGTCCGACAAGTAATGGGTAATAACAGAGCGTTTTGTCTTCATTGTTGACATGAATTAGCATTTTTTCTGTTGCAGAAAGTGCAAGTCCATATTGGTGTCCAATTCCAAGTGATTGCTGGTCCATTGCTGCTCCGAGGAGGACAGTGCGGAGGCGGAGTGAGTGTCCTATATTTCCATGTTCTACCAAAACGGAGTCTTCAGACGAAACCTCTGCTGTCTTTGCAATCAGTTGGAGTGTTTCACTTGCCAATTTTGCTCCAAAACTGAAACCGATGAGCGAAACTTTGCTTTGGACGGGAAGTCGACGAAGAAATTCGGCAAGAAACCGTGCCTGCACATCAGCACGACTCGCTTTCAATTTGGCATCTTCTCGAATGTTTCGCAGTTCTCGTTCAGATGGCCAGCTCCAGACGAGGAGGCGAAAATCGCCCCTGTCTTTTGCAAGTTGATGAAATTTGATTCCATGTACTTTGGCATCTGAGAGTTTCATCCAATTTCCATGAATTATTATTACAAGCGGAATTGTCGGATCATGAGTCGCAAAAAAATCATCCACATTCCCATCATTCCAGCGTTTTCCATCGTCAGACAGACGGTTTACATAAAGCCGTTCGAAATGTTTATCCGACTTCATTGTTTCTTCGCGAGTATCGATGAACCACGCATCAGAAGCAGAAATAAAAGGGGCAAAAATGCCGAAAATAACGAAAAAAATGATCGAGGTACAAAATATCGAACTAGAAAATGTCAAAGTGGAAAATGTCGAATTGGAAAGTATTGAATTGGAATGAGAGCGTGTCATGGCTGTAAATCAAAAAATTAGCGTGAAAATAATGAGAGACGAATCGTTTTTATTTGCGTTTCCTAAAAACACACGAAAGCAGAGACATTCGTAATTTATATCCCTATTATAATAGAATACTCTATTAAAAAAAGCAAAGAAAATAAAATTTTTTCCGAATAGATACAAATGGCAAAATAGCAAAAATAATCCGACAAAAACAACAATGCGGATTACAATGAAAATAATCTGTCTGCGCCGAAGGACATCTATTATTTTATTATTTTTATTTGCTTTGACTGAAGTGTGGTGTAAACTACTACAGCGAAAAATAGTGACCGCGGAAAAAGAGAATCAGATTTGTAGACAAGAGAGAGTGGGCTCCATGTCCCTGTTTCTCACCCGGCCCCCCTAAAAAGCTTATTAGTAGGAGATTTACAAATGAAAAAATTTATGTTGTTTTGTTTTGCCGCCGTTTTGGTTTCATCATTCGCAGTTGGATGCACATCTAGTGGAAGCAGCACCAGCAGCAGTAATTGGTGCCGACTCGGGTCTCCCTGGTCGTCTCGCAGTTCGCATCCACAAGAAACGGTTTATATGACGGGAAGTAATGGATATCAGACATCACTTGCTTCTTCGTGTAATCCGTGTGAACCAGCCGCGTGCAATCCATGCGAACCGGTTTGCAATCCGTGTGACATGAGCTGCACAGGAAATGTTTACTCTGGTGGAATCCTTCCTGGGCCGGTCAACTGAGATGATTTTTTGATTGAATTTGATTGAAAAGAGAAAATACGAGAAGTCACGGAAAGAAAATGTGATATAATGCGACGAGAGGAGTGCATGACATACTTCTCTCGTTGTTTTTTGTTGTTCTTGACTAATTTCCGATTGACATTTTCGATTTGACGAAATGAATTCATTTTACTGGCAGCAGATTCTTCGTTCTCTCTGGTATTATCGCTGGATATATGCCGCCGTTCTTCTCGGTGTCTTTTGTGAAGCGGCAGTTTTCACCGGTTCGCTTCTGGTGGGTGATTCGATGCGAGGAAGTCTTCTCGATTTGACGGAAGAACGACTGGGAAAAATTGACACGATTCTTTTAGGAAATCGCTTTTTTCATCCGCCCGCTTTTCATTCTCCCAATGTCTATTTAACGAATAACGTTTCTGGAAAAATTGATTCCGATTCAAATTCAAATTCAAATTCAAATTCCGATTCTGGAGCTGATGCGGATTCAATTCCAGTGATTCTTTATTCGGCGGCAGCATTTTCGAGCAGTGAGTCGGCAGAAAGTGGAGCGACCGACTTGGAATTGCTGGGACTCGATGAACGAGCTTGTCACCTCGGTTCATTGCCACCATTTCCTGGTCCGAATGAAATCATCATCAATGAAGCACTGGCAGCACGTCTAAATGTGCATGTCGGCGAAACAATTTCGCTCCGCTTTTTGTCGCCACAAAGTATTCCGCCGGACAGTTCATTCGGACACCGCGATAATGTGCTGCTCCGTTCCAGATTGACGATCACATCAATTATTCCGAACAAAGGAATAGGTCGTTTTTCGCTCAAAATTGATCAGTCGCCGCAGCCGCTGGGAATCGTTTCATTGTCGTGGCTGCAACGAAAGTTGGAAGTTGAAAACAAAGTCAATGCGGTTTTCCAGCTGAACGATTCTGTAGAATTTTTTCCGACTCTCGATGATCTTGGCATTTTGATTGATGAAGATGCGAATTATTATTACATTAAATCGGATCGCATGATTTTCACACCGCAGCAAGTGGCCGAAATCGTAAAAAGTTCTGATATGTTCCAATCGACATATTCATATTTATCACCAAATGCGGCACTGGTCTATTTGGCGACATCAATTCAGGCGACAAAAAATGGCCGGTCTGTTCCATATTCGACAGTCTGTGCAATTGATTTATCTAAGGATTTTCACAAAAGCGGACTAAACGCTCTGATAATTGAAAAAACGCCGATTGCTTTGAATACATGGACGGCGGACCAACTCGATGTCGTCCCAGGCGATGTCATCGAGCTGACTTGGCTCGCTCCAGAAAACACGCAAGTTCAACATTCGAGGCAATTCATTTTGAGCGAAATCGTGCCGATGGACAAGTGGGGCAACTCACTCGTTCCTGATGTGAAAGGATTGACCGACGAAAATTCGATTGCCAACTGGAATCCGCCGTTTCCGTTTGATGCAAAAAAAATCAGACAAGAAGACGAAGATTACTGGGACAAATATCGCGCCGCCCCAAAAGCTTTTGTGCCACTAAATGATGGACATCGATTTTGGAGCAGTCGATTCGGAGATTATACTACTTTGATTGTCGCAAAAAATAAAAACATCGACATTATTGATACAATAAATGCTAAAAAAGAAACTGAAACAAAAATAGAAAAAAAATCGTCCATTATTGATTCATCTCAATTGCGACCAGAATTGTTTGGCATCCAGAAAATACCGGTAAAAGCGGCTGGATATGCGGCTTCTTCTGGAACTACTCCATTTTCCGTTTTGTTCATTTCATTCAGCTTTTTTATAATTTTTTCCGCCCTCATTCTCGTCTGGCTTTTGTTTCGACTTGTCATGCAAATGCAGGCAAGTCAAGTGGGAACGCTTCTCGCACTCGGCTGGTCACACCCACAAATTCGCAATAAATTTTTGTGCGAAGGTGGTTTGATCGCGGCAGTTGGATCGGCTTTGGGCGTTTTGTTCGGAATTTTTTATGCGAAAATAATGATTTATGGACTTTCGACTTGGTGGGTCGATGCCATTTCCGTTCCATTTGTCAATTTCCACATGAATTATTGGACTTTGATTATTGGATGGAAAACAGGAACGATTTTGGCTCTTGTTACAATTTTCTTCTCACTGCGTGGTTTTCGACAACTTTCGATTCGTGCCCTTCTTGGAAAAAACTGGGAACGGCAACAAAAACTGATTTCACCGACAAAATCGAAACGAAAATTCGTTCTTGTTCTCAAAAATCATGTGAGATCACTTCATTTTTTTCTTCTAATTTCAGGCTGTTTTGTTGCATATTTCTGGATGTCGTTTCCGCCTGCTTCATTTCTTTTTGGAACGATTTATCTCGCTTTTTTGATTTGGAATGTCAGTCGAAAATGGACCAACTCCGAAAATATACAAACGCTTTTTCAACTTGCCAGATCAAATGCGATGCGAAACCGAACACGCAGTATTCTTGCAATTGCACTTGTTGCATCATCGACATTTTTGTTACTTGCAATGAGTGCGTTTCGACTCGATCCAAATGTAAGTGGAGGAGTTGCTGGCTTTTCTGGCACCGGTCTCACCGGCGGATTTCAATTCGTTTTTGAAACGGCATATCCCGTCTATTATGACATCGGAACGAAATCAGGAAGAAATGAAATCGGAATTCAATCGAAAGACAATGACATATTGGAAGAAAATGGCATCGACATTATTTCTTGTCGCATGAAAGATGGAGACAATGCGAGCTGTCTCAATTTGTATCAGGCGGGAAATCCACGCATTTTGGGACTTCCTGATTCGTTCATCGAAAAAAATCCTTTCAACTTTTCGCAAACGAAACAAAGCCGCTCTGAATCCGGTGCAAGTGTTTCGAGATGGAACGCACTGAAACAGCCGATTCGACTCGATTCTGACGAAGTTCGGCGTGTTCCTGTTATTCTGGATGCAAATACCGCGCAGTATTCGCTCCATTTATATGCGGGAATTGGTGAAACATTTGAAATCAAGTCTGAACAAGAAAAGCCAATTCGCTGCGAAGTTGTCGGACTTCTTGGTAATTCGGCATTACAAGGCGACATTTTAATGAGCGAACAAAATCTGCTGGAACTTTTTCCAAATGTTTCCGGCTTTCAATTTTTTCTTGTTTCACAAAAGTCTAATTTAAGAAACGAAAAGCCAAAATCATTATCAGATCAAACTCCTTTGGGCACATTAAATTCCGCCTCTGAAAAAATTCTGCGTGATTTGATGGCCGATTTCGGTATTCGTGGCGAATCAATGACGGATCGTTTACGAAAATTATTTGCTATTCAGAACACCTATTTATCGACGTTCCAATCGCTCGGCGGCATCGGTCTTCTACTCGGAATTTTGGGACTCACGGTGATTCAAGTACGCACGATTTTGGAACGCAGACATGAACTTGCCCTTTTATCTGCACTGGGATTCACGAAAAGTCGAACGATATTGCTCCTGGTTTATGAATCGAGCCTGCTTGTTCTCACCGCCATTTTTGTTGCGATAATGGCTTTGTGCATGGCTCTTTTGCCATTTTTGTTCGGAATAATTTTCGGCGAAATTTTCGATGGCAGAATTGGACAGCCGATTCAACCGATCAGTTTTTATTCAATCGGCCAGCTCTTTCTTTGGCTCTGCGGAGGAATGATTTTCATTGTTTTTGTAACGAATTTTTTCGTCACTCTTTCTATTCTTCGCATTCCAATTGCACGCGAACTGGCAGAAGAAAAATAGCATCCGTTCACGTTTGGCGAGCCATGTTTGGCGAATCGCCGGAGTAATTTGGCGCGCCGCCGAAGTTAGTCGGCGGGTTTTGTTGAGCGAGTAAATTTTAGCAATTTTTATAGAAAAAACACACAAAATCTGCGAACGGAATCAAAGATCAATCCATCAAAACGTACTCGGTTTTGGATATTTTCATTTCGGGTAAAACCCTTATTTGGAAACGATCACGTCTTTGCCGACAAATGTGCGCAAAACATCTGGAACCAGAATGCTGCCATCTTTTTGCTGATATAACTCAAAAATGGCGACCAGTGCCCGACTAATGGCAATTGCCGTTCCATTTAATGTGTGCAAGAAATGCGTTCCTTTTTCGCCTTTGACTTTATAACGTGCATTCAAACGACGAGCCTGATAATCAGTGCAATTCGATGTACTCGTGACTTCGCCATATTCGCCGTTTTTTCCACGTCCAGGCATCCATGCTTCCAAGTCGAATTTGCGAAAAGCCGGGCCTCCCAAATCGCCAGTCGCAGTATCGACGACTTGATATGGAATACCGAGACCATCGAAAATTTTACATTCCAATGCGAGCATTTCTTGGTGCATCGCCTCGCTCTGATCGGGATGCGTGAAAGCAAACATCTCGACTTTCGTAAATTGATGAACTCGATAAAGACCACGAGAAGCACGTCCCGCCGCGCCGGCCTCTGTCCGAAAACAGTGCGAAATACCACAAAAACGAAGTGGTAATACTTCAGAATCGACGGTTTGTCCCGCCAAAAGACCGCCCAGTGGAATCTCCGCAGTTGCTATCAAACTCAAATCTGTGCCGTCAATACTGTAAATTTGCGTTTCGGGACCACGCGGAATGTATCCAGTTCCCTGCAAAATATCGTTTCTCGCCAAATCAGGAGTCGTCGTCAATGTGAAACCCGATTGTTGGAGAATCTCGACTGCATATCTTTGCAATGCAAGTTCGAGAATGACTGCATCGTTCTTCAAAAAATAAAAACCGGCTCCGGCCACTCTGGCTCCTGATTCGAAATCAATCAAATCGAGTTTTTCGCCGAGTTCGACGTGATCGAGTGGTTTGAAATCGAAAGTCGGAATTGGAGTTTTGCCAAGTGAATGACGCAAATTCGATTGGTCGTCCACACCAATCGGGGCATCTGAATGGGCCATATTCGGAATAGAACGCTGAATCTGATCGAGTTCTATTTCCAATTGATCTGTTTGCGTTCGCAATTCCGCCACTTTGTCACGAAGGATTCGGCCTTCTTCTTTTTTCGCTTCTCGCTCCTCTGAAGATTTGGCCGTGCCAATCGACTTGGCGACGGCGTTCGCATCTCCCTGCAATTGTTCAAGTTCTTGCTGCAATTTTTTTCGTTCTATTTCCAGTTCAACAAATCGATCAACATCGACCAAAACGCCTCGATTTTGGCAATTTCGTTTGACTGCATCACAATTTTCTAAGATAAATTTACGATCAAGCATGATATGATAAGAAGTAAAATAGTTTGTCTCGGTTTTGTATCCCCAAATATACTCTGATTGTCTCAAAATAATACATTTTCGTCAAGAGCGATAAAACCCGCCAACTTACGTTGGCGGCTCGCCAAACTTGTCTCGCCAAACAACCGCCGACTAACGCCGGCGGCTCGCCAACAAAACATATTCCTGTTTTTATGAAGAAAGGCGAGCCAGAATTTTTAAGGCGGATTCAAAGTCAAATTCGTCGATAAAATCCTTCATTTTTTGTAATTGCTCATTGATTTCGCCAGAAAAAGTTACACCAAGAAGTGGTTCTAACGCCTCGTTTGCAATATCTGTGTCGAAATTATTGAGCGCATCACCAATGACGGCGAGCTGTTCGCGCAAAACCTCGATACTTCCGGTCTCGCTCGAACCGTCTGGGCGGTTCTGTTTTACATCGCCGAGAATTTTGGCCAACTTTTCTCGCATTTCTTGGACATCATGCAGAAAATAACCAAAGTGATTAACGCAAAAAACAACGTCCCCTCTTTTGGCCGCAAGTTCCAGTTCGCTCGCTTGATTTGAAAGCAAATCACAGCCCATTCCAGCAAGTGACCCTTTCAGTCCATGAATTACAATGGCAAAGTCCGATATTTTGGACTCATCGAGGAAACCTCTCATTGTATCGCACAATTCGGGGAGTTTCCGGCAGAAAATAGTCAGAGATTTGATGTAAATTTCCCAAATTCCGCCACTGCGAACCAGTCCGAGATCGACGTTCATCTCTGAAACTTCTTCCCGAATCAATTCTTTCAATGTTGTTGTCTGTGCGTCGTCCCCTTCACTCTTTGTCGTACATGTTGTGTTCCCAATAGTATACAACTCGGTGGGAAGCCACTGCACCAAAAGGCGATTCAATTCCACTCGGTCAATCGGCTTTGAAATAAAATCGTTCATACCAGCGGCCAAATACATTTCACGCGCTCCTTGAACGGCATTGGCCGTCAGAGCAATAATCGTAACTTGCCCACATTTTTCATCGAAGGAACGAATTATGTTTGTCGCCTGGATGCCATCCATTTCTGGCATCATGTGGTCCATAAATACGATGTCGTATTCTTTTTGCTTGATTTTATTGATCGCCTCCACTCCCGATGATGCCGTTTCAATGCTAATTCCGAGCGATGCAAAAATTCCCGTCGCCACATTGATGTTGATGTCATTGTCATCGACGACAAGAATTTTTGCGGAGGAATCAGTAATCAAATCATGTGTCGTGATGATCTGCTTAACTTTTGTTTCATCTCCCAACACCTTCGGAATTGTAATTGTAAAAGTCGTCCCTTCGCCGTAAACACTGGCAACGGAAATCGTTCCCGACATCAGTTCGACGATACTTTTGCAGATACTAAGACCAAGTCCCGTCCCAGAAGCGTGCGCCGTATTATGCTTATCGACCTGCATAAATGCCTCAAAAAGTCGGGGTAAATCGCTTTCTTTGATTCCGATTCCTGTGTCGATAATCTCAAAACGAAGCTGCTCTCCCAGATTAGAAATCACGAGTTTCACACTGCCTCGCTTCGTGAATTTGATCGAATTTCCAATCAAGTTCCAAAACATTTGCTTCAAACGCACTTCATCGCCATACAAAAATTGCGGCACATCGTCATGTCTTTCGAGAACAAGATCGAGTCCTTTGTTTTTTGCGACAAAACCAAGTGTACTGATTACATGATCGACCATCTCCCTCAAATTATAATGACATGGCACCAGCTCCATTTTACCCGATTCGAGTTTAGAAAAATCGAGCAAGTCGTTAATGATCGTCAAAAGAGTATCCGCTGATCGCTGAATATCTAAAACGTAACTATGCTGTTTCTGTGTCAAATTTTCGTCAATGAGCAGGCCCGACATTCCGACAATCGCGTTCATCGGCGTGCGAATTTCGTGCGACATGTTGGCGAGAAATTTCATCTTCATTTCCGACTGTGCCTCTGTGAGGTTCGCTTCTTCCACTTTTGCGAGCATCGCTTTTTCTTCTCTCAGATCGCGGATGTAGCCGCCGATCAATGTTTTATTGTCGAGTTCGAGTCGAACCAATGTCACCTCAGTGGGAATCCGTTCACCTTGCACGGTTTGATATTCCCATTCAAAGCGTTCATATCCCGATGACAATGTGGATCGCAATTTTTGCATCGCAGCATCAGATGATCGGCTTCCATCCGGTTGAAATTCCGGCGAAAAATCAGCGGTGGTCGTGTATTCCTCGCGCCGACTGAGTCCGAACAGTCGCACCGTTTCGAGATTGCAATCGATCATCCGAAAATTTTCATCGCGTAAAACGCAGGCAATTGGTGTCGAATCAAGCATCAGACGCATTTGTCGCTGCATGTGATCAACTTTTTTCTCCAACTCTTTTTCTTCACTTATGTCACGAGTACATGCAACGAGAACTTGTTTTGTACTATCGGCCTCATCTGCGACGCTAATTATGGTGACTTCGGACGGAAAGTCGGTGCCATCGACTCGCCCTTGATACCACTCGAAGCGTTCGACCCCACTTTCGTGTGCGCTGCGCATCTTTC
>JBOFGF010000231.1:0-6623 GCA_051649005.1 Thermoguttaceae bacterium
AATGATCTTAAATCGCCGCCGTCAATAAATTCATGCACCATGAAATGGACATTGCCGTCTCGACCGGAATTGATGTACTGAAGTAAATTTGGATGTGATAAATTCCGATGAATGTCGATTTCGTGCAAAAAACGATCAATTTGCTCCTGTGCGGATTTGGTGAGTGGCAATACTTTGACGGCGACATAATTTTCTTC
This sequence comes from Thermoguttaceae bacterium, assembly GCA_051649005.1. Taxonomy (GTDB): domain Bacteria; phylum Planctomycetota; class Planctomycetia; order Pirellulales; family Thermoguttaceae; genus WRKP01. The sequence continues at coordinate 198 of JBOFGF010000231.1, forward strand.
TTCCAGCGATTCCAGTCGATGTGCATCATTTTCGCTCTTTTCTGCTGACACCATTTTCGCTTTTTTTTTGGCAGCCCGATCTTCTCGTCCGAGGAAAACATGTCCATATCCTCCTTTCCCGATGGCATCGAGAATCCAATACTGTCCGAGAGTGAATTTTGTTCTTCCATTCAAAAGTTGGCGAGCTTGCCAGCGATTCAAGAATCCCTGTCGAATTATTTCTTCAGAAAGGCGACGATCTAAATCGGTGGCTTCGACTTTCTTCTCACTTGCATCTCCATCGAGCGACGCTTCAAAGGAATCGAGTGTTCCCGAATTTTCATGCGTTGTAAATGGAATGATGTGGTGTCCGACTCCGCAGTGCAAATTAGCGACGCGCTGCAATTGCTGCAAATCGACACATTTTCGCATGACAGGTGGTTCTGTCGAATGATCAGCGGAGCGACTTCCGGCATCAATCTCAGCGAGTCGGTTCAGGGCCGCATCTAATTGTTTTTTGGCGACAAGCCCAGCAATTCGTGCGGAATTGTAAAAGACGGAATGTTCCATGTTTTCGGGAGCGGGGCGATGAAAGTCATCCGCTCTCCAGTTATAGGATGATCGAGATTCAAACGATGTGCGTGCAGAGCGATTCCTTCAGGAAATGAGGTTTTTGCACCATATTTTCTATCTCCGACAATTGGAAATCCCAAATGGGCGAGTTGGACACGAATTTGGTGTTTCCGGCCAGTTTCTAGTCGTACTTGGACGAGCGAAGCAGGTCCAATTTGATGGTGTCTGATCTGCTGCAACTTATTATAGTATAATCGAGATTCTTTTCCACTCTGGTTCGATGAAATCCAAACTTTTCGATGTCGTTCATCTTCCTGAATGTTATCGATGCACGTTCCATTTGGAGGTGTTATAACCCCTTCGACCAATGCCAAATAAATTTTATCGACATTGTGAGAGCGAAACTGATCATTTAATCTTGCTGCGGATTTTGAAGTACGCGCAAATACAACGACCCCAGAAACAGGAACATCGAGGCGACTGACGACACCGAGATAAACATTTCCAGGTTTGTTATATTTCTCTTTGACAAAAATTTTAGCGCGAGTCAGGAGCGTTTCTTCGTCTGCGGCGAGTCCCATCGTCGCCAAACCACTCGGTTTGGAAACGACGAGAAGATGATTGTCTTCATAAAGAGTCGTGATCATTTGGCTTTCGCTCGAAAGTATTCAGTAGAAACAACCGCTTTCTGCGAAAGCGGGCTAAACAGAAAGCGGGCTAAACAGCTAATTTTGCGATGTTTTCAGCGAAGGAAAATTCCTGTCGCATACCACGTTCCATTTCGACCACGCACCATGTCATATCCATAACACTTGTGAGGTGCTCGCACGGCAGTCCAGTGAGCGGAAGAACCTCTCCATGCGCGCACGCATCCGATTGCCGCTTCGAGAAGATGTTCGCCGGACCAACTTTGTGCGCAAACTTCTGATGGCGATGATATGCCGACTTGCGATGCGACTCGTTGTCCGCGTGCTCCGAAATTCTGATGACCGAGCACACCAGTTTTCGCTTGATATGCCGAGTGTTCTTGTGTCGCACCAAGCAAAACGGGATGAGCATCTCCATCTGCACTGCGCGGTCTTTCGGGATGAATTCTCACAGCGTAAATCAGCGTCCTTTGTGTTAAAGTACCAGCTGGCAATGTAAGAAAGGTGAGTGTTTCATTTTGTTTTGGTGGCTTTCCGCGCAAAAAAGGCAAAATTCCGACGATTTCTCCATAATATGATTCCTCATGATGAGTGAAATCCAAAATAGCGAGTCCTGGGAGTGAAACCATTTCCGAAAAGCGAGGCAAATCGAAAATTGATATTTCCTCTCCATTTTCATCCAAAATCGTGGCATTGTGTGAAAGGCGGAGCAAAACATAATTTTGCAATTCAGTCTGAATATCTCGATTTGCGAGCGATTCCTTTTCAAATTGGCGACATGCGACTGCGATGGGAGTCGAACGCTGTTCCGACGGCGGCAAATATACCACTTGCCGAATTGTATTTGGTCCATTTGTGCCAGTGGAATTGTTGTTTATGGGAACGAACTTTTCTTCGGATTCGTTCAGCAAACTTGGTGAATCATTTTCCGCGTGAAAATAAATGAGCAAATTTTTAGAACTCGACTGAGCGAGTGCCAAAGCCGTTTCATAATCAGTTTCCCACTGACTCCAGTCGAGTGATTCTGATTCCAATTTGTTCGTTTCGTTCTCTGCTGTGGTCAATTCTGCCATCAAAAACGATGGCATCAATATGTAAATCCCAAAAACAAGTAGCAAAAATCCAAAGAATTTTGCCAAAATTTCTGAAAAACCCCATTTCCCCGATTTACCGTATTTGACAAATCTGATATAATCGGAAAACTCATTTTTGGTTGTATCGTTTTCGGCTGTGCTGCTTTTTGCAATGTTAATTACAAAGATCATCCAGTATACTCCTGTTTAGTGGTGAGTCCGAAGTTGCTGATTGTATTGATTGTATCAGCGATTCGGACTGGGCAAAAAATACTAATTGTTTGGATTATAGCAACAATCGAACAAAGGATACACCCCCCCAAACAAATTTTTTTACACTTTTTTTCGGGGACAATTATACTGGAATCGTCATCAATTAGAAGTTTAACACGCTTTCGTAGAAAGCGATTGTTTTGCAAAACAAAGCAAGTTTCTAAAAAATGACACCAACAAAAGTATCGTTTTATCCCGGTGTGCTGATAACAATTCTTAGTTTGAATTTTGCGCCACATTTTATCATGCTCGTTTAACGCACAGCATTAAAAACAGCATCTTTTTTGAAAGGATTTTCAAATGTTTCGATTGGTTCCATTAAATCGTTCTTTTGCGGCAGGAATTGTCACATTTTTTGTTACACTCATGCTTTTTTCTCTTTTTTCTGAATCGGCATTTGCACAAAGAGGTCGTCGCCGTGTGGTGACACCACAGGCGCGAACCGAAACAACGAAAGCAGAGTCGGATGAGCGAACGACAGGTGCGGAGCCGATGCCTGCTGATACAAGTTCCATGCCAGCTAAAACATCTGGAACACGAACGGCAACTACTGCCAAAACACCGGCACAAACAGTACCAGCACTGAATGTACGACAACTTTCTTCAGAAGAAGCGGAAAAAGAGTTGATCGAACTCTGTCGGCAAGTGAAAGACGACATTCAAAAACCGACTGAATCAGATTTGATTGAAGCAAAAAAACGACTGATTACTGCGACAAATGCTCTCATTCGGGTATTTGAACGCGATCCGAATCGAAAAGCGGCCAAATTTTGGCGAGAGACGTTCAAGCTTGCCGAGTTGCAAGGAACATTAAATGCCACAGACGGACCTGAAAAAGCTATTTTGGACGAAGTTTGGGGAGCTTTGCACACGGATCATGCGGGAATCAAGTGGCAAGTCTTCGATGGACTTCGTGATACACTGCGCACATATCGCACACTCGCCAAAGTTTTGGATGACCAAGATTATGAGAAACAAATGGTGGGAATATGCGATGCACTCCCAAAATACATCAATGAATACTTGAATAACACAGACCCACAATATGGAATCTTCATTCGAGATGCTTTTGATTGGCTCGAAGATATGTCTGTCATCGATCCCCGAACAACTCGCATTGTTTATTTGGCGCGCTGCCGATTTGATCGGGTCAATTTGCAGCTTTTTGTGACATCCAAGTTCACATCTGTCGGTTTCCAAACGAATGTAGATGAAAAAATCGAGATCAACGACAATATTCTCGGAACACGAGTTGTCGGATCAGGAACGATTATAGGAAATAGTGGAGCCGAATTTGTTCCTCGCACTGGAGTCGCGGAAATTAAAGTCGTTGTTGATACGAAAATGAATTCTCGAACGACGGGATATCATTTTCCAGTGACACTGAACACAGACACATCAGGAACGATGAAAGCGACAAAATCAATCATTATTGCTCCTGATAAAATCACGACGACTCCGACCAAGACAGTGGCCAATTTGCAGTCGAACATCTCAAATATTCGAATCAGTGGCGGATCAATTGTGCAAAATGTCGCACGAGATCGTATTCAGGAACAGCGAGGTGCGTCACAAGCAGAAGCGCGTCGTCGGGCAGAACAACGAATGAATGAACGAATAGACAGTCGTATAAATCCACGAATCAACGAGCTGAACGAAAACTACCAGACGAAACTGCGTGAACCTCTCGTAAAAGCAGGCTTTTTTCCTCGTATTTGGGATTTGAACAGCACTGCCGAAAAGATCGACTGGTCCGTCCTCATTGGAGAACCGACACAGCCAGCTGCTGGAAGTAAACCGCCGCAAATCAATCAGAATGTCGATGTTCTTGTGCAAGTGCATCAATCGAGCTTAAACAATGCCGCCGCCACTGCTCTTTCGGGCCGTTCTTTCGACGAAGAAGCCGTTCGGGCCGATCTCGAAAAGCAATTCAAAGAATTGCCCCCCGCATTACAACCAAAAGAAGGTCAGAAGCCGATCAACGTGACTTTTGCACAAAGTGGACCAATCGCCATTTCTTTTGTGGACAATAAAATTAAAGCGGTTTTCCGAATTGACTCATTTCTTCAAGAAGGTACTAAATATCCGGGACTCAATATCACCATTTTCTATGACGTGAAAACGAATATCGAAAAAGTGGAGAATGGCAATGACAAAGTTACCGTCATTTTTGAGCAAGCAGAGGCTCCGCAGGTTTTCCCACCTGATTTTGATCCAAATAGTGGAAAGTCGATTTCAGCGCGACATCAAGCGATTCGCACAATTGTGACAAAACGTCTCGAAGTAGGTCTTCCCAAACATTTTGAAGGAAAACCCCAAGAACTGAAAGGAGACTGGGAAGGAAAGGGGAAACTCGTCCCAGTTTTGGCAAGTTGTCAAGATGGCTGGCTCTCACTCGCTTGGAACTGGGTCCCTGAATCCGACGAGACAAAATGAGAAGATATAATTTATTTGTATCCATTCACAGTTTTGTTGGGCGAGCCGCCCGTTTAGCCCGCTTTCGTAGAAAGCGGTTGTCTCATTTGGCGGGTTTGTTGGAGTTGTCGGAAATGACACGATGACAATTGTTGAATTTGGACATGGAGGGGGAAGAAAATCATGAACACAGATAAAGCACCGGAAGGACAAATTCTCCTGTTTTCTGAAGGGGAAGCGAATATAAATGTGCGAGTGGAAGGCGAAACCGTTTGGCTGACGCAAGCTGCAATGGCGGAGCTTTACCAAACGACACCGCAAAATATCACGCTGCATATTAAGGGGATTTATGAAGAAGACGAACAGGACGAAGCGACAACTTGTAAGGAATACTTACAAGTTCAAAAGGAGGGGAATCGCCCGGTTCGCCGTTTCTTAAAGCACTACAGTCTTGAAATGATTCTCGCCGTTGGATACCGTGTGCGGTCTCCGCGTGGAACACTTTTTCGTCGCTGGGCAACATTGCGTTTGGAAGAGTTGCTCCGCAAAGGGTTCACGATGGATGACGAACGAATCAAGGAAGGGCGAACGGCGGGAACCCATTATTTCGATGAGCTTCTGGAACGGATTCGAGATATTCGGAGTAGTGAAAAGCTGTTTTACCAGAAAATCATGGATATTTATGCCACGAGCATCGATTACGATTCCTGTTCGGAAATTACGAAGGAATTTTTTGCAACCGTCCAGAATAAACTGCACTGGGCGATTCATGGACACACCGCCGCCGAGTTGATTTATGAACGAGTCAGTTCCCAAAAGACAAATCTGGGATTAACGACTTGGAAAAATGGTCCGAAAGGTACGATTCGTAAGACCGATGTGACGATTGCAAAAAACTATCTCACCGAGGATGAATTGCAAGAACTTAACCGAGTTGTTTCGATGTATCTTGATTATGCGGAAGATCAAGCGCGTCGTCATATTCCGATGCAAATGACCAATTGGATTGAGGCACTGCATGAATTTTTGAAATTCACACGGCGGAACATATTGACACATGCCGGTAAAATTTCTCATCAGCAGATGGAACGGAAAGCGCATCAGGAATTTACGGAATTTGACAAAACCCGCCTTCTCGAAGCGGATAACACGCCGTCGGATTTTGACCGCTTCATTGAGGAAACGCAAAAACGCGAAAAACGGTTGCCCTCCCCAAAAAAACGCAAGGAAAAGGATGTCGAACCATGAAAAATTTTGCCGTTTACAGCCGCATCCATTATTTTACTGTTGGGCATCTCTATTTATTGCTGGGAACGCAGGCGGCATTATGTAGCCGCATCGCGGCGGCCTTTTTGTAGTTACTATGTTATTGTCAAGGGGTTCAAGGAAAAAAGGACGATTTTTGGAAAATTTTTACGGTCCGTTTGGACGTGATAGGCATGGAAACCATCAGGCATGATACGGTT
>JBOFGF010000232.1:0-7007 GCA_051649005.1 Thermoguttaceae bacterium
CCGAATACGGTTTGAGCGATTCCGCCACTGATTTCAGCGTCTTGCCGATTTCAGGCGAAAAAATCGCCTTCAAAATCATCAAAATCCAGCGCAACTCCGGCACTTCCGGGTCGCTCGGCACATCAGCGTCGTCAAACCGGCTCAAATCGAACAAAATCGCTCGCAATCGCGGCAAGTACGTTTCAGTCCCCGGCAACTTGGCAAACAACTCGAAAAGTTCCGTTTGACCAGTAAAAATCGACTCGCCATGATGCACAATGACCGGCACAACAGGCGGAAATCGATAATTCTTGGCATTAAACTTTTTCTTTGCCGCTTTTGCTTCGGTCAGATTCATCTCACAGAGCCGCTGAACGTAGCTCCAAAGCTGAAAAATCGTCAAAAAATCAGTGTTACTTTTGTGTTCGAGGACGGCGAAAAAATCGACGTGGGGCACACCTTTTGCAACAGATTTTTTGACCGGCACTCGATAAATGACATCCGCAACTTTTCCCTTGAAAATGCTGCTCGTGACGTGTCGCGGCAGGACGACGAGTTCATCGAGTTTCAAATTTTCAACGAGTTCTTTCGGCAACACCACTTTCAAAAAGGCGATGGCAAGTCGTTTCGTCTGGAACGTCTCGGTGAAAAACGTATCATGAGTGACGGTTATCGACTTGATGTCGAATTTTTCCGGCGGCGTATTTTCCTGCGAAATATCTGACATTGTCACATTTTACCAAAAATGACGAGAAATTGCAAGACGGTTGATTTAATGCCGCTGCTTACGCACCGGCTCGAAGCGCACCGGCTCGAAACACAATTGCCGTGAACGGATACGTTTTGGAATGGTTTTAATAATTTATTGTTGCTATCTCATCATCGACATCGAGAACGAGAAGATTTGCGTCTGATCGCCGCGTCCCTGTGAAATGGGGAAAGCAAAATCAAGAGCAATTGGCGCAGGTCCCATCATCGGAATAGTCAGACGCAGACCGAATCCGGCGGCGACACGATAATTGTTTTCCCACTTTGAAATGGATGATTCGACCGTTCCTGTGTCGAGAAAAGCACATCCGCGAATCATGTCATCTGCCGTGATTGGAAAGACCAATTCTGCCGAGTTGTAAAATTCCATGCAGCCACCAATTACGATTCCATTATTATCGCGTGGTGAAACGCCACGAAATTCAAAACCGCGCAGATTGGAGAATCCGCCGCCGAAATATCGTTCATAAATTGGTGTGTTTCCTTCGGAAACTCCAAGATTACTGCGAAGACCGAGCACCCAGCGACCACTTCTGTCGGGACGTTCTCGTAACATGAAATACTTCCGTGCATCAATGCTGCCTCGTAAAAATTGATGAGTTCCAAAAGCCTGCTCGATTCCGGCTGAAATCATGTGTCCTTCGGTCGGCATAAACTCACTGTCTCGTGTGTTATGTGTCGCATCGAGACCGATTGTATACATCGCATTGTGTCCAACGACTTTTCGTAAATCGGCGGGAGTCGGATTGATGGGACGATAAATTTCGACTCCCTGTGCGCCGAGTGACAATCGAGTTGAAAAGTCGGGTGTCCAAAGTTTTCCAAATGACATATTTCCACCGACTCGGTTTTCGTACCACTCATCATAATATCGCTGATAGTAAAATCCACTAACACCGAACGAGTAATCGAGATTGAAAAGATATGGAGTGTCCCAACTGGCTGAATATCGCTGTACTTGTGTTCCAGGCATCGCTTCGAGTCGAAATCGTTGTCCTTTTCCGCGAAACGCATTTTTCCAATCTTGTAATCTCCATCCTTTTGGCAAATTCAAAATATCGAAGTTTTGTTCTTCGAGCACAAAACGTCCCATCAAACCGGAATCGGAACTGACGGCGACACTCACCATCAACTGTCCTGTGCGTGTTTCTTGAACTTTAATAATTGGTGTAACTGGATATAATTTTGAGCGGAGTCCAGTCGGATCATTCGGGTCATATCCATAAATGGCTTCTTGTGAACTGCCTAAAATAACTGGTTTTGTCGGCAATATGGCATTTGTCGGTGTATTTGCAGGGAGCGGCGTGTTTGCCATCTGGATTTCTCGCGCAGATGGATTCGAGTTTCCAGAAATTGAATTGTTTTGTAAAACGGAATTATTGCCCAAATAAGCACTTGGATTGTATGGCGGCGGGGCGATGATCGACTGATTTGCCGCCATCAGTACTGTTCCACTCGTTCCAGCTCCATTATTTTGTGCCGCAAATGGATATTGGAACGAATTTGCTGGCGGCGTTGATGTTGTCGAATAAGGCGTGTTTGCCTGTGGCATTGGAGGCATGTACTGCGTCGTATTCGGGGAATTTGATATTTGCGATGAGATAATCTGGCTCTGTGAATGTGCGGCAGATGAATACGGAGTTGCCGAATACTGCGTCGGAGGGACAAACACCGGAGCTTGTCCGCGATAAATTACTTTTGGTGTCGATGTTTTCGTTTCAGATAATGGGATATTTGAAACAGGTATATTTTGAGACGAATTTGGATGTGGCACCTGATCCTGATTCGGCTCCCGATGTGGCCTCTGATTCTGGTATTGATACGAATTTTGATGCTGATTTTCGTATAAATTTTCTCGCAAATTTTGAGGTTGAACCAGATATGTCCCAGTCGCAGGAATGTTTTGAGATTCCACGACGACATTTTCCGACCATTTCAGGCGGAAAAAGTTGGCGAATTGCTCCATTGCTTCGTCTTTTGATTTTTCGATTTCTGCTGCAACAACTCCAGTAGAAAAAATGGTTCCTGATTCTCCGGGGACACCTGTACTGCTTCCACGAATCGGATGGTCCGATTGTCGCACTGTGTATTGACCGCGAATTTTTGTTGCACCATCTGCCATCGCCGCCGATTTTTCTTCGTCTTCAATTGCTGATTGTGGATAATTGAATATAATGTCGGGAATTTGTCCCTGTGATGGGTTTGTGACGAAAAGTTGGGACGCGAAAAGCCGCCGTTTGGTCGCATTGATTTCTTTTGTACTGAGTACTTCGCCGGCGCGGAGTGAACTGCGGTTCAAAATCGTGTGCCATTTGGTATATGCTTCGGAGCCAGGCGCACCTTCTGGTCCGACCATTTCGATTGTAATTCCATCGATATAACAGCGGGGACCTTCTTTTATATTGAGAACAAGATCGACTTGGTCTTCGTCGATTCGCGGGTCTGGTTCGGTGACCGCGAAAACATATCCCAAATTTCCATAATGTTCTTTGATTCGGGCCATGTCTGATTCGAGCATGTCCTGATTGAAGTAGGTTTCTTTCGGCAATTTCATCGTCTTTTTAAGTTCTTCGGCAGAAAAGACGTGCTGACCGGCAAAACGAATGTCACGAATTTTACATCGTGGACCTTCGTCGATGATAAATTTGACAGTGACCCAGCCACGATTTTGCCCGAGTCCAGTGTATCCTTCATTTTCAACAAAAACACGGTCAACTTTTGCATAAAAGAAACCGAGTTTACGATAATAATTGGTGAGTGTTTCGACATCTTCATCGAGATTTTTGCGGGTAAATTCGCTGTTAATCCAAAAGAACCAGCCGGGCTTCGATTGAATGAGTGTTTTGAGGCGTGCTGAACTAGCTATTTGGTTTCCTTGAAATTCAACATCACGAATGCGTTGCTTCGGACCTTCGCTCACAAGAAAAACTGCGCCGCGATCTCCGATTTCGTCGCCGCTCAAAATTTCGATGTGAACGTGAAAATATCCATTTTCACGATAATACTGCTCCATTTTCTCTTTTGCCTGATGCACGGCAATCGGATCGAGAGCATCACCTGCTTTGATTCCAGATTCTTCGAGGAGCGTGGTTCGTGTGTGTGCATTATTTCCGACTATTTTCACATAATGCAAAATCGGACGCTCGATGAACAAAAACGTGATAATATATCCATTTGGTGTACGTTCGACTTTCGGTTTCACATCGATAAACCAGCCTTTTTGCATCAAAGCACGTTTATCTTCTTCGAGAGCAGCTTCGTTGAAAGGTCGCCCCTGTCTCGTTTTAATGATTTTCAAAATATCTTTCGCCCCGATTTGGTTATTTCCGGTGATTCGGACATCTTGCACCATATTCGGATCAACCTTTTCAGGCGTTGATTCGCCAGTGAGCGACTGCGTGTTTGGAGGCATCATCAAAGTAGAACCATTAAATGATTGCACTGCGGCTCCAAATGTCGAACTTTGGGCAAAACCAGACTGTCCGACAGTCGATGTAGAATCAAAGCCTTCTGAAAAAGCATCAGATGTCCCACTCTGCGCAATTGTAGTGGATGCGCCACCAAAAATAGCGACAAATCCCACAAAAATGAGGGCGAAAAGGGAGAAAAACCGGTCGTTATATCGTGTTGTAGTCATAAATCGTTTGTTTCGAATCTGTTCACGCGGACAATCTTTCCGATGATCGAACGCGGAAGATTAACGATTTTATGACGATGCGACAAGAGCAAAAATTTGATGTTTGGAAACAACAATTATATTTTTATTCAACTGGAGTGGCATCTTTCAAATAAACGGTCAAAACGGCAATGTCCGCGGGTGTTATACCACTGATTCGACTCGCTTGATCGAGATTGATCGGACTGATTCGTTCCAATTTTTCTTTGGCTTCACTCCGCAGATGCTTCATAATCGCATAATTGGTTGATTCAGGAATACGCCGGTCAGCAAGACGGCGACTCCGTGCAATATCGACTTCTTGCCGCCTGATGTATCCTTCATATTTTGCGTCGGTGCTGACTTGCTCGGCGGATTCCAGTGAAATATCCACCAGTTCTGGGACTCGCCGCACCACCTCATTCCACGTTGTTTCAGGACGGGACAAAAATTTCAGCATCGAACCCGACGCATCGTGTGTCGTTTTCAAAAGATGATTCGCCCTGTTTATCTCGCACAATTTACGTTCAAGTCGATGTTGCCTCTCCGAATCGACAATTCCAATACGCATTCCAATTGGTGTCAAACGCCGGTCCGCATTGTCATGCCGCAAAAGGAGCCGATATTCCGCACGACTTGTAAACATTCGATATGGCTCATCGACTCCGCATGTTATGAGGTCATCCAGCATCACTCCAATATATGCTTCGTCTCTTTGTAACACAAATTGCTCTCGATTTGACAATTTCAGTGCGGCATTGGTCCCAGCGACGAGTCCGAGAGCGGCGGCTTCTTCATATCCAGTTGTCCCATTCAATTGCCCAGCAATATAAAGACCGGCAATATTTTTTGTTTCAAGTGTCAATCGAAGTTGATCGGGTGGAATATAATCATACTCGATTGCATACGCAAAACGCATTATTTCTGCATGATGAAGTCCGTCAATCATGTGGATCATTTTTTCCTGCATTTCACGTCCAAAACTGGTCGAAAACCCATTGACATAAACCTCGTTTGTGTGAAGACCCTCTGGTTCCAAAAAGAGTTGATGACGATTCTTGTCGCCGAATCGATCAATTTTCGTTTCAATTGAGGGACAATAACGAGGTCCTGTCGATTCGATTTGACCACTGAAAATGGGGGCTTCTGCCATGTTTTTCCGAATGAAATCATGTAATTCAGAATTCGTCCATGTAATGTGACATGAAATGTTTGGAGGATCAAATGTTTTTTGTTCCTCTAAAAAAGAAAAAGGAACAGGTTCTTCATCACCACGATGTTCATCAAGATTTTTGTAATCGATACTTTGCGCATTGATTCGAGGCGGCGTTCCCGTTTTGAAACGACTGACAAAAATACCAAGACGGCGGAGAGCTGCGCTGATTCCATGCGATGCAGGCTCACAGCCACGCCCACCAGAATATCGTCGTGAGCCAAAATGAAGAATCCCCTCCAAAAAAGTCCCACAACATAAAATCACTGCATCTGCGTGAATCGAAGTGCCGTCATCGAGCAACACTCCTGCAATTCTTGACATATTTGTTTCATGGTCTCGATTGGGTTCTGTCAGAAGATCAATCACGCGTTCTTGTCGCAGAGTCAAATTTGGATGCGACTCGAGAGCATGTTTCATAAATTGCTGGTACGAATTTTTGTCGGCCTGCGCACGCGGTCCCTGCATCGCAGGACCTTTGCTTCGATTGAGCATTCGAAACTGGATTCCGGCTGCATCAATTGCTCGTCCCATCATTCCACCGAGTGCATCAATTTCGCGGACAATGTGTCCTTTTCCGATTCCTCCGATGGCCGGATTACAACTCATCTGGGCAATTGTATCGAGATTACTCGTCAACATGGCGGTTTGGGCACCCATTCGTGCCGCCGCCAGTGCTGCTTCGCACCCCGCATGTCCCCCTCCAATCACTAAAATATCATAATCACATTTGTGCTTCATTCAGTTTAATTCTGTTATTTAATGTCAATCTTCCGATGTCAATCATTTGATGTCAATCGGTCATACATTACAAAAAGGTGAGACACTCGCGCCACTTCGTCTTTGAAGCCTTCTTTTTTGTACAATTTATCAACGTAATTGTCCAACATCGAATGCGCTCGAACTAATTCCGATGGCATCGTGTTCGGATCATACAAATCAGCAAGCGACGAATCGCAAAATTTCGACCTGACATCTAAAATTTGTTGCGATAATAATTCGACTCTCGTTTTCTGAACATCAGACACTTTTTCAGGCCACGGAAAATTGTTGTACACAATATCTTTCGAGTAACGATATCGCATTTCGAGCCGCCCACAAACCGCCCGCATCCATGACATGTGCATCGTCGATGTCAGTATGCCAAAATGATACATTTCAGCTCTGGGAATAATATGAGCTGAGTCGCTGGTAATCATTTTTTTGTTCAAAAATCCAATTGGAATATAATCTCTCCGCTCCGAAGAAACACGCGGAATTAAAATGTAATCGCAATTCGGAATGTTTTCGACATGAAATCTCGTCGGCGTTTTGGCGATCTTTCGTGTCCCTTCACTCTTACTTGATAAACGAAATTTCCGAACCGCCGCGATTCGCTTCATAACTTCGGGA
>JBOFGF010000233.1:0-11454 GCA_051649005.1 Thermoguttaceae bacterium
GGCACAGACTAGAGCGAACGCATCAAAATTTTGTTAATTTGGAAAAGGCATGTTGACAAAACAGGTAAAATAGCAGCCGGAAAGAAGGCGGTACTCCGCCGTATTGACGGTAAAAATAAAAAATGGCAACATGGCGCAAGCCGTCAATACGCTGCGCTCCCTTCCGGCTTTTACTGAACAGTACGAATTTTTTTCTCTCACGGAGGCACAGGGTTCACAGAGTGTCTCGTATTCTCCGTGTCCCCGAACACCAGCGGCATTCAATAATGGTAGAAACGAATTGCCCCAAAAACACACAACACAACTCCGTCGGAGTTGAATAATGGTCACCGATATTGAACGCCGACGGCGTTCGGACGTTTTTGATGTTCGTGTTTCTACCATTATTGAATCCCGATGGGATTCGGGAAATGCCAATAGAATACTGCAAAGTTGTATAAACCGTCAATGCGGTGCTGCGCACCTCCTTTCCGGCTGTTATGATTGTTATTTTGTCGTCGATTTTCGCTCGATATGCCTATTGTCCATGCTTCAACTTGATGTCGATGAATTCAAGAACATTGTTACGCAGAATCCAATACGTTGGAAGAGTAAGAATGGCATCGGCGATATGTTTGATTGAAAAGCCCATTTTAGAATGAAGTGTCTTTTTTTTGCTGCTGGCTAACGATTATGTTCAGTATCTTTTTGGGATTTTTAACATAGCACTTATATTGAGCACCTGATGCATGAATCATGATGGCATACTGAGTTGCATCAATCCCTGTTATTTTATCGTATGCGTATTGAAATGTGTGCATGTCAAAATTGACATCATAATACTTACCACAACCCCTTCCAGTGATCCCTTGTTCATAGACGATCACTTCTGTTTTTGCCACACCTCTGAGGTTAAACGCTGTATAGATAATGATGAAAATGGATATCCCAATGCCGGACCAAAACATAAAACTGGCGGATTTTTCGCCACCATCCGTTACATAACTCGTTGCACGATAACCGCCAGCGTAAACTGGTATCGTATTGTTTTCTCGAATTTTTGCAGGTAGAATCACACAAAAGACAAACAGGTTTATGCCAGCAAGGAGTAACATCCAAAACCAAACGTGAACAATACTAGGATTGCCTTTCCCATTTTCCGATACTAGCATTCTACCGAGTTGATGTGTGTCTGGGCTTGTGGTAGTAGGGATAGAAATGTCGTCAAAAACAGCATCCATAAATGCTTCATCGAATTGATGTGTGTCCGATCTTGGTGATGGCGGAGCGGGAGGAATCGGCGGCGGTTCAACAACTGGCACCGGCTGGCCAAAGACAATTTCCCGCACTTTGTCCGCTGTCGTGCGTTTCCCGTTTACTTCAATCGGCGTTGTCGGTGAAATTGCTCCCGATGCCGCCAATGAAAAAAGTTCTTCTTTTGTAACCGTCTTCAAGATGCCGTCGATTTCGATTTGAATTGCCATGATTCGCTGAAAAAAAGGGGTGAAAAACAGTTCACGAGCGAATCGGACAAGAATAGACGAAGCCGTCTTCAAAAAAGAAGAGGGAACGCCATGTGCCACAGAAATGCGAAACATCCCCTCGTATCACGGAGGCAGCTTGCGCAAACGCAAACCAATACAGACAGTTTCAAATTGCCTGCACGGAACGCTTCGCAAGCCAACTCCACGACGCTCCCATGACTGGGAGTGCATGATCGAGTTGGCAAATCTTTTTATTCCAATCCGGCGAACCGGGTGATACATGGAATAATGCCCCGTCAAAAAGACGGTTTCTGTGGCAAAATACTTGCGATTATCTAATTGTGAACCGGCTACGAACCGGGGAAAACTATTTCATAATCCTCCGAAAAGTGCTGAATTGAATTTCAAACTCTTTTCATTCTATCAAACTGTATCGATAAGTGCAATACCCCCCGAATAAAAAAAGGGACCACCCGATTTTCTGAAAACGCCATTTTTTTCGTGCCTCATTTTTTTACGAACTCATTCCACGACGTTTGATTTCTTCTTCCGTTCACATACCCCTCAATAGCAGCCGGAAAGAAGGTGCGCAGCACCGTATTGACGGTAAAAATATAAAAAGGCTACATGGCACAAACCGTCAGTACGCTGCGCTCCCTTCCGGCTTTTACTGAACAGTACGAATTTTTTTCTCTCACGGAGGCACAGGGTTCACAGAGTGTCTCGTATTCTCCGTGTCCCCGAACACCAGCGGCGTTCAATAATGGTAGAAACGAATTGCCCCAAAAACACACAACACAACTCCGTCGGAGTTGAATAATGGTCACCGATATTGAACGCCGACGGCGTTCTGACGTTTTTGATGTTCGTGTTTCTACCGATATTGAATCCCGATGGGATTCGGGAAATGCCAATAGAATACTGCAAAGTTGTACAAACCGTCAATGCGCTCCCGCTGGTCGCTCCTTTCCGGCTTCTATGTCAGTTTTTCTACTGCAATCATCATCCATGATTGACAGGACGAATGGACAAGAGTATAATTGGTTTAGAATAACTTTGAACCGATTTTGCAGGTCTTGCTTTTCGCATATTCCGATGATTGAACCACTTAAATTAGACGACCAACTTCGCAAACAGATCGGAACAATCCGGCAACTCAGAATTGAGGTCGGAGCATCTGCTATTCTGGTGTTTCCAGAAATGCCAATTGATTGGGTGCTTTTTCGTCGTTTTTTCAGCGATGAGTATGTCGTAGTCGGTGCAATGCAATCGGATGTTTTGGAAGCAGCTAAATTGGCCGGATTTCCGACAGTTCATTTACATTTCGGCGGCAGTACCACAATTTACGACCGCATTTCCCATGTCATACTGGAAGCTGTGGCCGATGACCTGATTCCACATGGATGCCGCGTTCTTGTCATGTATAGTGCCCTCGATCAGGCGCATCTCGACTCGATCAGCGTCGTCAATCTGAATGAGCATCTGGATCGGCTTTCTGGCCGTGATCTGCGACAACTCGAAAGTCGCGTCCCACTTAAAACCCTCAAAACGGTCGTCGATCTGGCAATTGATGTCGGATGGGAAGGCCGAGAAGGAAATCCTGTCGGCACTCTTTTTGTCGTCGGTGATACTAGGAAAGTCATGGCACTCAGTCGCCCAGCTGGTTTCGATCCAGTGCGTGGATATCAGCGAAAAGAACGCTCTCTGTTCGATCCGAAGGTGCGAGAAGGAATAAAAGAAATCGCTCAATTAGATGGAGCAATCATCGTTTCTTGTGATGGCACTGTCGAAGCCGCATGTCGATATCTCGAATCGACTTCCACTTCGACCATTTCTCTCTCACTCGGACTCGGTGCTCGGCACTGGGCTGCTGCTGCAATCAGTCGAAACACATCGGCAATTGCTGTGGCTGTCAGCCATTCGAGTGGGACAGTAAGAATTTTTCAGAATGGCGAAGTTGCACTTCGCATCGAATCCCGACAACGACATCCACTCGTCTGGCGAGACATCGAAAATGACTAATAAACAGTAATAAACAGAAAAAAATTAAAACCTTCAAATAACTCCTCTTTTTAAGGAACTTCCCTTCGTTTTAATGAGAGGTGCCCGGGGGGAGTGGTGATTTGGGCCGCGAACACTCCCCTATTTTGCCGCATTTATTATTTTACTGTTACTAATGCCTGATACGAAAGCTCCAAAAAATTGTTTGGCAACTCATCCAGAGATTCAGGCGGCAAACCAATTTCATGGGCGGTCACTTACAAAGACTATTTTGTTGCGGAGCATTTACATATCGACTGGAATTGGTATCATTTTGCTCCTGTCGATGGGCTTCATTTACATGTCGGCACAAAAAATGCCCGGGTTTTATTATGAAGCAATAAGTGTTTCACCGGATGTGGAAAAGGAACGATATGATTCCATGCTCAAAAAGACAATCCGGCTCAATAATGCACTCCAAAATCCGCAAAAACCCTGGTCAGCAATGTTCACGGCGGCGGACATAAATTCGTATTTGGCAGTCGAGATTCCGAAACAAGGGAGCAATTTGCTTCCAGAATATATTTTACAGCCGCGTATTTCGTTTTCGCATCGACAAGTTGAAATTGCATGCCGAATTTACCAAGACGGAATATCAATGGGTGTTTATTTGGTGCTTGGTTTAACAATTCCAGAACCGAGCAGATTGCAAATTCGCATCAAGGAAGCCCGAATAGGACTCATTCCAATTGGACGAGAATTTTTTGCACCATTATTAAAAGACGCATTAAAATCGAATGGTTTTGAAGTGTCAGAAAGTACCGAGGCAGGCGATCCGGTGCTTTCCATGCCACTCACTTTGGTATATGCCAAAGATTTCATCATCGAAGTTGACGGACTCGAAATTGAAAAAGAAGGAATCCGTTTCGATGGCACGGCAAAAAAAAGAAATGAAAAACACTGACATTGGCGGATCGCCGAAATGGCGAACCACGACGAAAAATCGTGCAATAAAATTTTATCGCACTATTCATCCCCCTCAATAATTTTTTGGAGACCATTGTATGACACGATCATTTTTTCATCAATCATTTTGTAATTTTAGAGCTTTCAGAGCAACTCTTTTATCAAATTTTTTACTTGTAATTTTTTTGTGCGGAGCTATTGATCTTTCGGCACAAGATGCCTTTGCTCCTTTGTTCCCTTTTCCTATTTCGTCTGAAGTAAATGACAATATAACCAACATTGCTTCTTGGAACGATGTGCCGGCAGGAAAACATGGTTTCATTCGTGTTGAAAATGGCCAGTTTGTCCATGATGCGGGACGTTTTTTAATTTGGGGAACGAACACATGTTTTTCCGCCAATTTTCCTGACAAGGAAGAGGCCGAAAAAGTTGCTGCCCAACTGGCCCGACTGGGTTTCAATTGCGTGCGTCTGCATCACATGGACATGCACGACATTTGGGGGAACAATGCTGCATCGCAATTGACATTGAACCCGACACAAATGGACAAACTCGATTATTACATTTATCAACTTAAAAAACATGGTGTCTATGTCAACATAAATCTCCATGTTTCACGAAAAATGGATGACCGAGATGGCTTTTCCGACAAAGATGCCCGGCCTGATTTCGACAAAGGACTCGATAATTTTTATCCAAAACTGATCGAACTTCAGAAAAAATATGCAAAAGACCTTCTAACACATGTGAATCCATATACCAAAACGGCCTATTTTGAGGAACCTGCTGTTGCTGTTGTCGAAATTAACAACGAAAATTCGGTCGTTTCACAGTGGTGCGGATGGGGACGCGGAAAGCTGCTGAAAATGCCTGCTCCGTATTCGACCGAATTTCAAAAACAATGGAATGACTTTTTGCTGAAAAAATATAAAACGACAGATGCTTTGAATAAAGCATGGAAATGTTTCGACGAACCACTCGGAGCAGAGATGCTGCGCGGCGATTCCGAACACGGCAAGTGGAACGTCGAAATTGATTCCGATACAAAATGTCGCAAAATTCAAAACGGCGATGTCATGCGACTCGAAATCGAAAACAAGGGAAATGTCGCGTGGCATCCGCAGCTGATTGCCAGTCAGCTCGCATTTCAAGAAGGCAAACCTTATACGTTTTCAATCGAAGTTAAAGCGGATAAACCGACTTCACTTTCGCTTTTTGCTCGAATGAATCACGCTCCCTGGGACGGACTCGGATTTCAGCAAAACATCCCAGTGTCGTCTGAATGGAAGCAATTCGAATTTTCGTTTATTCCCAAAATTTCGGATGACAATGCACGATTTGACATCAACAATTTTCAGCCGGGCATCTTTGAATTTAGAAATGCCACACTTAAGCAGGGAGGAAAATTCGGTCTGAACGAGTCGGAAACAATCGAATCGGGAACCATTCGACTCATCGACACTGATGGAAGTGGTCTCCCGGCGAATTCAATCAGCGATTTCTGCGAATTTTTATTCGACATCGAACAGAAATACTGGCTCGAAATGTATAATTATTTGAAGGACGACCTAAAAGTGCGACAACCTATCAGTGGGACGCAAATAACGTATGGATCAACGACGATTCAGGCACAACTCGATTATCTGGACAATCATTCTTACTGGAATCATCCTAATTTTCCGCGTCGATCTTGGGATATGAACGACTGGTATATTAGCAATCGTTCTCTGGTGAATTATTTGGACCGCGACATTTTGCCATCACTCGGAACAGAGCGGGTTTTTGGAAAGCCATATACAATCAGCGAATTTGATGCACCATTTCCGAATGAATACGCCGCGGAAGGCCTCCCGATTCTCGCCGCATTTGGGCGTTTTCAGAATTGGGACGGAATTTTCCACTTCTCTTATTCGCACAATCGAGCCAATTTTGACACCCAAAAAACGGGCAGTTTTTTTGATCTTGTCGGAAATGCTGTGAAAACAGCACATCTCCCCGCCTGTGCAGCCATGTTTCGACGTGGTGATGTCGCAGAAGGAAAAAATACGATTTTGGGAGGATTCGATCCTGAAACGGAAATGAATCTGTTCAAAAAAGAAGTTGGATGCTGGAATTTTAATTTCAAAAGCATGAAAGAGAAGGGATTCGATCCGCGTTTGACACTGGTTTATCCGACCG
The DNA here is from genome assembly GCA_051649005.1 of Thermoguttaceae bacterium. GTDB lineage: Bacteria > Planctomycetota > Planctomycetia > Pirellulales > Thermoguttaceae > WRKP01. The sequence goes on from JBOFGF010000233.1 coordinate 6,588, forward strand.
CTCTCGATGTTTCGGGAAAAACAACGACAAACATTCCTAAACAGATCGACCGCGCCAGCACGGCTGGATTTGTCGAATACTTGAATGAAACAAAGGAAATTTTGGCTCGATTGAATCCAGAAACTCGAGTTAATGGTGAATTTCTCGTTAACTCTCCAAACACTAAATTGATGACAGGATTTGTGAACGAAAAATCTCCTGTCAAAAAATTCGGTGATGTTTCATTACAAGTCGGAAAAACACGACTCAATTGGGCCACGATCTCACTTGTTTCTATTAACGCAAATGGATTTGGTCCACTGTCTGACACACAGAAAAATCCTCAAAATGATAAAAAACAGGAACCTGTCCGTGTTCTTGTCACAGCAACTGGTGTGATGCAAAACACGGAAATGAAACTAGATATTCTCCCAGAAAACCGTGTCACCTGCGGCAATCGTTTTGGAGACGCTCCCGTTTTGTGCGAAGGAATTCCCATGACACTCACTTTTTCAAAAGCGAAAACAATTCGTTGTTTCCCACTCGATGAAAAAGGAAATCGTCGCAGTCAAGTCGCATCAACTGGAAATCGCGTCGAATTGAAACCGGAATACAAAACGATCTGGTATGAAATCGAAGTCGAATAATTTTTCTGGTGAAACACTGCATGAATATCCTGAAATTACATTATGGAAGTGATATTGATGGTGTGACTTGTATCCGTTCACCGTTTTAGATTTTTTGCGATGCAAAATTCGCGTCCTCGTTTGGCGAGTTTTCTTTGGCGAGTTTTGTTTTGCGAGTTTTCTTTGGCGGTTTTATTGGGCGAGCCGCCAACGTAAGTTGGCGGGTTTATTGGGCGCACCGCCGAAGTTTCGTGTTTGGCGATTTTTGTTTGGCGGGTTTATTGGGCCTATTTTGTCAATTTCATCAAAATCGAAAACTTGTTGCCGGTCTCGATAAATAGTTGGGAAAAAACTTGCACTACTTGACTTGCTTTTTGTACTCTGATACGATTTATTCTCGACTTGGTTTGTATGTTCGACTCTGTTCCTGTCTGGTCGCTTTGATCAGATGTTTTTATGAAATGGAGTGGAAATGATTTTCACATTTTTGTTCAAAACTGAAAACATAAAACATGATGCGTTCCAAATTCATTGCCGCAAGTAGAATTCTTTTGGTTGTAGTTCTTTCATTTCCCGCTTTGATTTGTGCGGAAGTCATGCCGCCAAACGACTGGGAAAATCCAAAACTCGTCGGTGAAAATAATTTGCCTCCCAAATCTTCCGCCGTCGTTCCCTTTTATAATGGAAACGAAAAAGAGTGCGTCATATTGAACGGCGACTGGAAATTCCAGCTCGTCCAAAATCCGACTGAGCGGATTTCCGATTTCGCTAAAACCGACTTCGATGACGCAAAATGGCTAAATCTTCCCGTCCCATCGAATTGGCAAATGCCGATGTTCACCGGACATCTCAAGTCGCATGAGCCAAAGAATCTCGGCGGAGTCGTCAATGATTATCCAATTTATGTCAACATTCCATATCCATGGCCAAAAACAGATGGCAAATGGACTCCGCCCAACTTGCCGAAAGATTATTTCAATCCAATTGGCATGTATCGCCGCACTTTCGACGTTCCCGAATCGTTTGTCGGGCAGGAAATTCTGCTCCACTTCGCCGGTGTCGAATCAATGTTTTATGTCTGGGTGAACGGTGAAAAAGTCGGAATGGGGAAAGATTCGCGCACCGCCGTCGAATTCGACATCACCAAATACGTCAAACCGGGCAAGAATCAGATCGCCGTCGAAGTTTTCCGATGGTCAGACGGATCGTGGCTCGAATGTCAGGATTTTTGGCGACTTTCCGGCATTTTCCGCGATGTCTTCGTTTATGCAGTCCCGAAAGTGCGAATCCAAGATGTCCGAATCACGACGACCGACATCGACATCGCGGCGAAAACCGCAAAAATGAATATCACCGTCGATCTCGTCAATAACACCGACAAAGAGACCGAGGTTAAATTGGAATGTAATCTTTCAGAGTTGTTGAAAAAGGGTTTCCAGCAAACAGTGTCATTGAAAGCAAATGAAACGAAATCCTTTGAGTTCAATGAATTGCTGAATGATGCAAATCTCAAATTCTGGACAGCAGAAACGCCGAATTTGTATACCTGTTCGATTTCGCTCGGCGGGCAGGAAATTGCGATTCCATTTGGATTCCGCGAAGTGAAAATCAAAGACGGGCAGCTTCTTGTGAATGGCAAACCGGTTTTGTTCAAAGGGACGAATCGGCATGAACATGATCCGATCACCGGACACCATGTCTCCGAAAAATCTATGATCGCCGACATTGAACTGATGAAGCGGCACAATATAAATGCGGTGCGCACATCACATTATCCGAACGATCCAAAGTGGTACTCGCTCTGTGACAAGTTCGGTTTGTATGTCATCGACGAGGCAAATATCGAGGCACATGGAATGGGATATGATGCCGAGTCTCTCGCCAAAAATCCCCTCTTTGAAGAAGCCCATCTCGACAGAACAAAACGAATGTTCCACCGAGACAAAAATCATCCATCAGTGATTATCTGGTCGCTCGGAAATGAGTCGGGAGATGGCCCGAATTTCACGGCAACTGCGAACTGGCTGCGTGAAAATGATTCCACTCGGCCCATTCATTATGAACGTGCAGGAGTAGGAGCAAACACCGACATTGTCTGTCCGATGTACATGAAAGTCTGGGACATGATCAATTATGCGAAATCGAATCCGAAAAAGCCACTGATTCAGTGTGAATATGCACATGCGATGGGCAATTCAAACGGCGACTTGTTCAAATACTGGGATGCCATTCGAGAATATCCCAATTTGCAGGGCGGATTCATCTGGGACTGGGTCGATCAAGGACTTTTGGCCGATGTGCCCGGAGCAAAGGGAGACAAAAATAGCGGCAAAAATGATGGCAAAAATAACGACAAAAATGATGGCGAGAAAAGCGGCGGCGACCATGAGACGTTTTTCGCGTTTGGCGGCGATTTCGGACCGAAAGATGTTCCGAGCGACGACAATTTCTGCATGAACGGACTCGTCTCGGCAAACAGAGCGCCGCATCCAGGACTCGCCGAAGTCAAAAAGGAATACCAGAATATCTGGGTGAAACAAAAAGATGACGACAAATTTTATATCTACAACGAAAACTTTTTCGTGCCGCTCGATTATGTCGAAGGAAAATGGGAATTGTTGGAAAATGGAAAAGTGATCACATTCGGTATTCTTGAAGAACTCGAAAAAATCGGGCCACTTGAAAAACAGGAAATAAAGAATGTGATGTCCCATCTTCCAGAGATTGTGTCAGAAAATAACGTGTATTGTTTGAATTTCACTTTCACGCTCAAAGACGACACTTCGTGGGGCAAGAAAGGAGATGTTGTTGCGTGGGAACAATTTATCAGTCCTCCGGCGAAACCTGCTTCTGCAACTCCGCCAGATTTATCCGTCGTTTTGCCATTTGAAGTGACACCGCAGCTCGATTTCTGGCGTGCTCCGACCGACAATGATCGTGGGAATCAAATGCCGAAAAGACATGGTGTTTGGAAAGACGAGGCGACGTGGAAAAAGGCGGAGGGAGTAGAAGCGACACTGAATCAGAGCGGAAACCATGTATCAGCGACACTGAAAAAGCCGGAAAAACTGATTGACCCGCCGCGATTTGGAACCCGATTTGAAATTCCCGCCGAGTACAACAACATCGAATACTTTGGACTCGGACCCGACGAGAATTACTGGGACAGAAAAGAAGGTTCACCGCTCGGCATTTACAAAACGACAGTCGATGATCTCGATAAAACGGCGCAAAAATATTCGGAGCCGGGCGAGTTTGGGAATCGGTGCGACGTTCGCTGGGTCTCTTTCCGCAACAAAAAGGGGGATGGCATTTTGATTGTCGCCGAACCGATGACAGACGTGACAGCTGGAACACATGGAAACAACAAAGGAAATCTCGAACCGAATACGTTCAGTTTTTCGGCATCGCGGATTCCACGCAGCTCTCTTGAAACGGCGAAGCATCCGTTCGAGTTGACGAAATCGTCGGACAAAATTTTCGTGAACATCGATTTCGCTCAAATGGGAGTCGGCGGCGATGACAGCTGGGGAGCACAAACTCACGACGAATTCCGCTTGAAAGGCACGGAGTACAAATTTTCGTATCGAATCATCCCACTCAAACAGGGAGAGGCCGCAGAAAAATTCGTCAAATAAATCCAATACAAATCCAATAAATTCGTCGTAAAAACTTTTTATTACACAGGCGAACCACCCCGTCCCAGTCGCATATTCCCTATTAAATAAGGACGGGTGTTGTTCAAATGGTTTAATTTTTTCTGTTTCTTAAGCAAATTTTGGGGTCTATTGAAACAGTTTTCGTTTCCGTGTAAAATACATTTTCTCGTCAGTTTGCACGCATTTTTATCCCCTTTTTTATTGATTAGAAGGATTGTTTATGAGCAAATTTAACATCTCTGATATCCGCAATATCGCTCTTTGTGGACATGGTGGTTCTGGAAAAACGACTCTTTTGGACACTCTCTTGAACGAAACAGGCACGGTCAAAAAATTGGCAAGTGTCGATGATGGAACAAGTATTTGCGATTTCGACGACGAAGAAAAAGCCCATAAATACACGATTGAATCGAGTGTCACTCATTTTGAACATGCTGGGAAGCTATTTAACATTATTGACACGCCTGGATATCCAGATTTTATTGGGCAAACAATCGGCGCACTTTGGGGAGTTGACACCGCCGCAATTGTCATTAATGCACAGGCTGGCATCGAAGTGAACACACGCCGCGTATTTGCCGAAGCCAAAAAAGCCGGACTCGG
>JBOFGF010000234.1:0-45965 GCA_051649005.1 Thermoguttaceae bacterium
TCAACATTTACTGCTCCCGAAGAACCCATTTTGTTCATTTATCCAGCCACTCAAGAAGAACGCAATTGGCTTCAATCATTCATTCGCACCGCCGCCGCCGACTTGAAAGGAGTGACCATCATTCCCGATCAGACACCGAATCAAGTCTCCGTTTGGGCAAAACCATCTGAACAGAAACTGATTGCAGCTGTCTTGAAACAGATGCAGGAGAATCAGGCAAATGAAACGCCTCGACAATTGAAAGTTTTTCAATTGTCGGTCGGAGATTTAAAAACTGCTCAGGAAATTTTGACTGTCTCGCATCCAGACGCGAAATTGTTCGCAGACTTACAAGGAAATCGCCTTCTCGTTTGGGCCACTCCGTCTGATCTCGAAAAAATCACGCAGTCGCTCGGAGTACAAGGAAGCATCGAAAATCGTCAAATGCTCGCATATCCGATTGCCGGTCCCAGTCCCGAAACAATTGCCAAAGTCATTCAAGATGTGTTTCAGGGACTCAAAATCACACCTGAACCACAAACTCGTCGTATTCTTATTTGGGCAACTCCAGAAGAACATGTTACAATTGCCGAAATTATCGAACAAGCAAACAAAGATGTGACAAACAGCGAGGATTCTGAACTTTCAGAAAAATTTGTTGCATATTCTTCGGTGAATCTCGATCCAGTGATGATCCGAAATCTTGTTGCAAAAATGTTCCCGAATGCCGACATTTTTGCCGATGTCGGAACCGATAAAATCACGATTCGAGCAAGAAGTCGAGAACACAAACGAATTGCAGAACTTCTCGAACAGCTTCGTGAAAAAGACGACACACTCCGGCCAGTTTTGGCCATTTATCCATTTGGCGAGACCGATCCTGTCATGGTAGAAGCAATGCTCCGCAGTCAACTTTCTGGTGCGGAATCAATGACATCAATTGACATCGTTTATCGACTAAATCCACTCTATTATTACGAACGAATGCCGTGGTATCGCTCACCGAATGCGTCAAAACCGAAAAAGCTCGGATATTACAAAGTTGATCCGAGAATGCAGGCGGTTTATGTTTTTGTGACGAAGGAAGATCAAGACGAAGTGGCACTTGCCATGAAACAGATTATTGACGCTGATACACAAGAAGGAAATCGTGCTGTCGTCAAACGTTATTCACTCGATGAAATGAGTTTTTATGACATTTATTCGCTTTTGGAACAAATTGCTCCTTCGGCGACATTCGATTCGATTTATACTTATAATGCAAATAATAGAAATTATCGTGCAAGTTATAAGGAATTTTTGGCATATACAAGAGAGAGCGAACATGCCAAAATCGAAGCACTGGTAAATGAACTTAATTTAGGAGGAAGTGTCGGCGCGAAAGAAGTGTTTTCCTTTTTTCTATCTGCCGAATCAAAACAAAGTCGTGACAATTTGATTGAAACGATTCAGAAAATTGAGCCGGATGTTCTCATTTTCGCAGGTAATTCGCCGAATCAAATTCTTATTTGGGCCGCACAACATAAAATAGAAAAACTCAAAAAAGTAGTCGCCGAACTCGAAAAAGTCTCGCTCGACGACGCACAAGTTGTGAAATCATATCCGCTCCGTTTTTTGAGTATTGCATCAGCTAAATCATGGCTTTCTGCAATTTGTCCGAATGCGATTTTTGATCCGAATCGAATCCCTGCTCCGCCGATTCGGCCAGTCCAGCCCGGAGAGCCGACAATGTTGGTCGTGCTCGCCACTCCCGTCGAACATCTCAAAATTGAAAAAGCTCTTTCAGAAATGGATGTCCAACTTCCTGAAACGCATTTGATGTCCCCCAGATTTTATTCGCTTGATGATTATCCGGCGGGTTTGTATTACTCTCTCTTCCTTTCACTGCGAAGTGCATTTCCAAACGCACTTTGCTCGCAGGGAGCCGAATTACATTCGATTTTGGTCGTGGCCAATGAAGAAGATCACAAAAAAATCGCCACTTTTCTGAAATCGTACAAAGAAGAACGAGAATCGAAACGAGCCACTCTCGAAGTTTATGCACTCAAAAAACTCAATTATTACAAAGTCGTTCCACTGATTCAGCGAATCGCTCCGCCTCCGACCGCATTGATTTTGCCCGCAACAAAGCCGGAACAAATTGGTGTCTGGGCGACTCCCAAAGAACACCGCGACATCGCCGCCGCTCTGGCACGACTCGAAGCCGCCGCTCTTGTCGAAGAAAATCAGGCACTTCGTGTTTACAAAGTCGGCAACAAAAAGGCACAGCTTTCCGTGTCTATTTTGAATTACCAGTTTCCCGGAGCACTTTCATTTGCGATCAATCCCGATGAAATTCTCGTTTGGGCATGTGCGACTGACCATGAATCAGTTACAAAAATGCTGGAAACGGTTTCTGAAGCGTTTCCAGAGCCATTTATGAAAACCTATTTTTTCAAACATATTCCGATTCGAGAAGCATTCACGACACTGAATACGATGTATTCCAGCGAGGCGACTATTTCCGTTTTGCAGCAGTCCGGCGACCTCGTTATTTATGCAACACAAAGTATTCATGACAAAATTGCAAAAAATTTGAGTGCAATTGATCTGCCGCGTCCATCCGAATCCGAAGCACTTCCTGTCGTGTATGATTTGAGTGACATCCCACTGGCACAAATTGGATATGCCGCTCAGTCGATCCGCTCCGTTTTGCCACAAGCAGTTTTGCTTCCGAGCAGTATTCCAGGTCAACTCGTTGTCTGGGCGAGAATGGACGACCAACAAAAAATTAGATCAATGGTCGATCAAATGCTCGCCGTGTCTCCACAAAGTTTGTATCAAATGCAGACTTATCAAATAAGACGCGGAACAGCGGTTTCTGTTACTCCCACTCTCATGTCGATTGCACCGAACGCGAAATTTAGTTCGAGTGTCAATCCGAATCAACTCCTCGTTTGGGCGAAGACATCAGATCAGCAGCGAATCGAATCTGTTATTGAAACTCTGAATCGCGGCGATCTCGCAGTTCAAATTGAAACTTATTCGCTCAAAAATACTTATGCATATTCAGCCAGGCAACAAGTTCAGAGTTTAATTTCATCACATGGTCTCGATGCGAAAATAGAATATGATTTGTATGGAAATCGACTGATTGTACAAGCAAGTGCAGAAGATCAAAAAATCATCGCCGGTCTCCTCGAAAAACTCCGAACGGAGGAACGTGAATTGGAAGTTTTCCCACTCGAGAATACCGATCCTGTGACTGCATACACAGCAATCAGCACTCTTTTTGCGGATGAATCGTATTACACGGCTCCAAGTATTGATGTAGATCAAAGTACAAACATACTTTTCGTACAAGGAACACGCGAACAATTGGAAAAGACTCGTCGTCTCCTGATCAACATGGGAGAATCGCATTTATTGCACCGCCCCGCCGATCAATTGAAATCTCTGCATGAAAACGGACAAACCTCGCCACAAAATGGCGAAAGCTCGCCGGGATATTCGGTTTCAACAGGATCACCCACACTTCGCGCCGAGCAAAGTCGTCTGCGAATCATTCGAGTGGAAGGAGATGTGAAAGAAACAATCCGAGAACTCGAAAAACAGTGGCCGCAATTCCAACAAAATCGATTGCTCATAAATCATGGACAAGAGCCACTAATCCAGCAAAAAGAAGAACCAAAGTCGGACAGCACGAAACCAGATGCCACAAAACAAGATGCTCAAAAACAGGGAGGGATGTTTGCAATATCCGAAACAGAAACTCGCCCAGAAACCGGCACAAAACCAGCTGAATCAAAAGATGATGTTGCCAGCGTTCCAAATATCGAATCTGAATCGACACAAGAAAAAATGTCGGAAACGACGGACAATGTTGCTCCAACTTCGCCGCAATCAGTTCAGGATATACTACAAACTGTCGCTCCGAATGTTTATGTGACAGTCAATGACGATGGTTCTTTGACTGTCGCCTCGTATGACACGGAGGCACTCGATCAGCTCGAAAAGATACTGGGACGAATCAAGGAGCGCGTTGTTTTTGAAGGGCGTGATTACACAATTTATTCGGTGCGAAACATCAGTGCGACAGTTGTTGCTCTGAAATTGCAACTCATTTTGAGAGAACGACTGGCTGGTCGTCAAAATCGTGCGTTTTCAGCCCAATTGCAGTCGCCTGGACTGGAAATCACTCCAGATGAATCGACAAACACAATTTATGTGCGCGGCGGAAAGGCTGAACGAAAAGAGGTCGCCAATTTGATTGCGATGCTCGATGTGTCGGAATTGCCAGGAGAACGATCTGTTCGTAAACCGATTAAAGTTCCTATAAAAAACACACATGCAGTGCGAGTGGCGCAGCAAGTCCTGAACGTATATCAACAAAAAATCATGGCGACTCGACTCCCCGGCGGAGTTTATCCACGAGTTACTGTTGACAATGTGACAAATTCTATCGAAATTATTGCGCCAGAACCACTCGCCTCTGAATTAAGAGAATATGCCGAAGATTTGGATCGGAGAACTATCGAGGAACCAGCACGAAAAGTACACGTTATTCCGCTCGAAGTAAAATCGGGAGTCATTCAAAATGCTCTGCAAGTGATTCGTCAGTCAGCCGCTGGAATTGGTTATTAGTTGCGAATCCATTTTATCGCCGACGTTTCGACTTTGATTTCCCCTGCTTTTTACTGCTGAAATCAATAAGTCGTGCATTTTTTCCGATGTGCTTTTTCATTTCCTCAATTCGGTCACGAATTTGCGCAGCTAGTTCAAATTCGAGTCTGTCCGCCGCAGCAATCATCTCTTGTTCCAGTTCGATAATGTATTCTTGTGTTATAAAAAGGGCATCATCTTCTTGTCCAACTGCGGCATTTGCTTTTTGATGGGCTTCAAATTCTGCTTCGATTCCACGCACAATGCTTTTGCGAATCGTTTCTGGCGTGATTCCATGCTTTTTGTTATATGCTTCTTGTTTTTTCCGTCTCCGATCCGTTTCGTCGATTGCTCGCTGCATTGAATCGGTTATTCTATCTGCATATAAAATGACTTTTGCATTGACATTTCTCGCACTTCGTCCGATTGTTTGGACAAGTGCTGTTTCACTCCGCAGAAATCCTTCTTTGTCCGCATCGAGAATGGCGACAAGCGACACTTCGGGTAAATCAAGTCCTTCTCTGAGTAAATTGACTCCGACGAGAACGTCAAATCGACCAGACCGCAAATCACGCAAAAGTTCGACTCGCTCAAACGCATCGAGTTCGCTGTGAAGCCACTTGCAGCGAATTTTCTGTTTCTCAAAATAAGCCGAAATATCCTCCGCCAATCGCTTCGTTAGTGCTGTTACAAGAACGCGCTCACCAACTGCCACTCGCTCTCGTATCTGTTCCAGCAAATGCGGAATTTGTTTTGATGCAGGTGCCACTTCGACTATCGGATCGAGAAGTCCCGTCGGACGAATGACCTGTTCGATGACCTCGTTATTACATTGTTCGAGTTCATACGGAGCAGGTGTCGCTGAAACGAAAATCGATTGATTGATTCGGGCTTCCCACTCATCAAATTTGAGTGGCCTGTTATCGAGTGCGCTCGGAAGTCTGAAACCATGTTCGACCAGATTCTTCTTGCGCGCCTGGTCGCCATGAAACATCGCGCGAATCTGTGGAATTGTGGAATGTGACTCATCGACAAAGAGCAAATAGTCGTCTGGAAAAAAGTCGAATAATGTTTCCGGCGGAGAACCAGGGGGACGATCAGAAAGAGGTGCGCTATAATTTTCGATGCCGGGACAAAACCCGATTTCCTGCATCAATTCGAGGTCATATCTCGTTCGGGCTGAGAGCCTTTGTGCTTCGAGCAGTTTTCCTTCTTCTTTGAAAACAGCGAGTCGCTCTGTCAATTCGGTTTCAATTCGAGCGACCGCTTTTTCAATGCGAGCTTCTGGCATGACAAAATGCTTTGCCGGATAAATGTAAAATTCTTTTTCTCGCCGAATAGTCGCCGCGGTTACTGGATTGACTATCGATATTTGCTCGATTTCGTCCCCCCAAAATTCGAGACGAACCGCGAATTCTTCGGCACTGGGCCAAATTTCCACACAGTCACCTCGAACTCGAAAACGCCCCCGCTCAAAAGCAATGTCATTTCTGTCATATTGAATGTCGATTAGTCGAGTCAGCAATTTTTTGCGTGGGATTTCTTCGCCGACTCGGAGCGAGACCATCATATTTTTATATTCTTCGGGAGAACCGAGTCCATAAATGCACGACACACTTGCCACAATGATCACATCTCGGCGAGAAACAAGTGAACTTGTTGCAGAAAGTCGCAGTCGATCTATTTCTTCATTGATTGATGCGTCTTTTTCGATATAAATATCTCGCTGCGGAATATATGCTTCTGGCTGATAATAATCGTAATAAGAAACAAAATAAGCGACCGCATTATTTGGAAAAAATTCCTTAAATTCGCTATAAAGTTGTGCGGCAAGTGTCTTGTTATGCGACATAACAAGTGCGGGACGATTAAAATGGGCAATTATATTTGCCATCGTGAATGTTTTGCCAGAACCGGTGACTCCTTTCAATGTTTGCATCCTTTTGCCTGCGTCGATGCCACGAATCAGAGCGTCAATCGCACTTGGCTGGTCACCAGAAGGATCAAAGGGAGCGCAGAGGTCAAACATCACTTCCTCTTAATAATTCTGATTGAGAACAGGTGGTCTGCGAAATTTTCACCGCATTTTCTTCGGCGGCACTTGGACGTGCATAAATAGGAAGAAGAGACCAAAGATCGTCTGAAATTCCCTGTGAAAGACGCGACAACGCCGCAATTCCAGCCGCCGATGCACTTGGACACCAGAGAGATGAATCGGCAATTGCAACAAAATCGGGTGATTTGGAATGCCATTTTTCCATTGCTGGTCCCGTGAAAAAAAGGGAATTATGCGATTCCGCCCACCAATCTGACACTGAAACGAGATGAGGCGAGCAAGTGGCTTCAAAAGAAGTATCGGATTTTTTGTCGCTCCGTCGAAAATTTTGTACGACAACATCGCCTCGCTGCGCATCTACTCCCACTGAAATGAAATTGATGCCAGAAACAGAGCAAAAAGGAATCGCACAGACTTCGTGAGTACGAACGGCAACTATTTTTGCTCCGACAGAATATGCAAACAATTGTGCAGTTGCGACACCAACTCGTAAACCTGTAAATGAACCAGGCCCAACAACCACGACAACCGAATCTATTTGCTGAGGAGAAACGGAGTATTTGCGAAGTAGTGAATCAATTGTCGGTGCGAGTGTTTGCGCACTGCGCCGATCTCGTGGCAACTGAATTTCTTCTATTAGGAGTTTGCCATCAAAAAGAGCGACACTGCCAAATTGTTCGACTGTTTCAATTGCAAGAATCATAATTGGCAATCGGAATTACTCATTTGCAAGTCCATCTGAAAACACTGGTCATCCGAAATTGAGCGTGCATAATGGCACCTCTATTTATTCACTTTTTTGTCAATTTCAAACGTGACAACACTGTAATTTGTTGAAAGTTGAATTATTAGAGGTTCCCATAAAATGGAGTCGATTGTAAACTGAGTTAATTGGCGAGACACCCACCACCAGATGCAAATCAAATTTCAGAGTTTTCAGACTTTTCTGTCCTTTTGACTCGCTTATTCAAATCCATTTCGAGAATGCCAAACGTCTGTTCATGCCGCTCAACTGTGGCACCAAGTGCGAAAAGAAGGCGTTTTGCCGTGAAAAAATTCATGACGACTCGCTCCGTAATCGGAATCGAATCGGGCAAACCGATCGGCTGCGGATTCAGCGCAAAATCAATAATGACCTCTTCGGGCATTCCAGTCACTCGGCAGAAATTAGCATAACTCGGCAAAACCTTGGAATCGTCAATGCGAACAACCTGCTGTTGTGACGGATTCGGTTGTTGCTCAGGAGAAATAGATGGTGAATCCGACATGCTTTGTTTCATTAGTTAAAAGTAATATGCGAACGATACTATTTAGTTCGTGTATTAGGATCAATCCGTTTGCGCTCATCAATCTCTTGGTGAACTGCTTTCAAATCTGCTTCGCTGACTTCGGCAATCACTTCCGGCTCCGTCACAGCAGATCGATCAATCGCTTCTTCATCGGACTCTTCCATTTCGAAGCTGACTTCTGTGAATTGGGCACTGTTACAAATCAAATCAATCACTTTTCGTTCGATGATTTGGTTTCGTAAAATGTCCATTTCATTAGATTTTTCAATTTGAGCACGAACCCGGCGCGGTGTTGTACCACTCTGAGCAGCGATCAATGCGATTTCGACATCATAATCTTCCTGAGTTTCTTCGATTTTCTCCACTTCGGCAACTTTTTCGAGAATGAAGTGTTCTTTCAGAGCACGCGCCGTCTCAGTTTTACTGTTTTGGAGAATAAAATTGAGCTGTGATTGAACTGCTTCTTGTGAAAACCCACTGCGCTGCAATTCCATGATGGCACGTCGCAATTCTCGTTCCGACTGCTTTTTAAGAAGACCAGGAGGAAGCTCCCACTGCGCTGAAACAGTCAACAATTCCGTAATTTGACGACGCACTCGCCGCCGCTGTTCGTGATCGAGTTGTCGCTTCAGAATATCGAGAACGGCATCTCGAAAGTCACCTTCCGTTTTATAACCACCCAGCTTTTCTAAGAACGAATCTGTGAGTGTTGGAGCAACCAATTTTTTCACTGCGAGAACTTCAAACTGGGCTTCCACCTCTTTCCCACGATATTCAGGATTCGCCGCATCATCGGTCAGTTTCGTCGTCGTTTTAATTATGTCGCCCGCTTTGACACCGGTCATCAATTTATCAAAGCCTTCTATTGAACCATCATGGAACGACAATTTTGGACGGATTCGGATTGTTTCTTCACTCGAAGGTGACAGTAGTTCATCCCCTGAGAAAAATGAGAGTTTCACTTCCAGATAATCATCAGGTTTTGCTGGCTCATCACTCGGTTCAAGTGCGGCATACGTCGCCAAAATCCGATCAATCGCTTTGTCAACATCTTCCTTTGTAAAATCACGAACCGGCTTTTCGATTTTGAGACCTCGCCACTCAGGAAGGTCAAATTCAGGGCGAACTTCAATGGCAAATTCAAAGACAAATGGAGTACCTTCTGCCAAAACAAGCGACGGATAATCAAAGTCTGGCTCGCTGATTGGGGTCAAATCACTGTGATTGTTGACAATATCAAGAGCATCAACAACAAGCGCGCCTTTAACTCGCTCAGAAACCTCTTTCCGAAAACGCCGTTCAACCAACTTACGAGGCGACTTTCCGACGCGGAAACCCGGAACATAAGCTGTTCGCTCCAAGTCGTCAAACTCACGAGCAAAATAGCGTTCAACTTCAGGAAGAGGAACTGTCAATTTGATGCGCCGTTCACACGCACTAACAGTAAAAACTTCAGTTGTTACTTCCAGTTTCGAATTGCCGGAAGAGGAATCAGAATTTAGAATGCCATCATCCAGAGCTGTCATAAGTGGTCAGATTGAAAAGTAATGCTGTATTTCCCCCTCTGAATGAGCCTTCCAAGAGCTTTCCAAAAAGAAACCTGAGAAATCGAAAAATCTGAGAAATCGGAAAACCGGAGTAATCGGAAAACTAGAGAAAATCGAAAAGCCAGAGGAGTCGGAAAACGAGAGGAAAGGGGAAAACGAGAGGAAAGGTGAATCGAAAAAAGCGGGCGAACGGGTTCGAACCGTCGACAACGACGTTGGCAACGTCGTGCTCTACCAACTGAGCTACGCCCGCAAAAACGGTCAAATTCGGGACATCGACACCACAAAAACGCACAACCGAACGAAAATAAAATCAATTCGGAACATGTCGCCGAAACCAACCAAACTGATTGTACATGAAATAGACTCGAATGCAAGATGGGGGGTGTATTAAAAATTTTGACCGGATTATTTTTTTGTTTTTCTTCAAGTTTTGATGGTGGTTCTTCATGAACCCGCTTTTGTTGCCGCTTTCAATATAGTATAATGACCGGACGTGCTGGTCACCTCGCAAAATCTGATCGCAAAATTTGAAAATAAAATAAAACATAATTAGTCGTCTTTTTCCATGTCAGAAGATTCCAAGTCAGAAGAATTTCTTCCTGAAAATGCTCGATCAGCTGCTGAAAAAGTGAAGGGATTTCCGCATAATTCGGGTGTCTATCTGATGAAAGACGATTCGGAGCGTGTTATTTACATTGGGAAAGCAAAAGATTTGCGAAACCGCGCTGGTTCATATTTTCATCGTGCGGCATTGGACGATTCGAGGACGGCTCCGATTTTGCGAGAAGTGCATGACATTGATTTTATTGAAACCGAAAGCGAAGTCGATGCTCTTTTGATGGAAGCTCGTCTGATAAAAGACATTCAGCCGAAATACAATCGGGATTTGAAGGATTCCAAAACATTCCCATATTTGCAGATTCGGACACGAGACCCTTTTCCGCAAGTCGAAATAACACGTTCACCAAAATCGCACGGAGTCAAAATTTTTGGTCCTTTCACAAATTCTTCTGGACTGCGTGGTGCGATTTTAATTTTGCAAAAAATTTTCAAATTTCGCACATGTTCTTTGCCTATTCATCCCGATGATGACCGATGGAAATGGTTTCGTCCATGTATTTTACATTCAATTCATCAATGCACAGCACCATGCCATCGACATATCACGGCGGCAGATTATCGCAAAAGTATTCGTCGGCTCATTTATTTTTTAGAAGGAAATAAAAAAGAGCTTCTTGCTGATTTGAACCGTGAAATGAAGTTGGCCGCAAAAGAGCGGCAATATGAATTGGCAGGCGAACTTCGTGATCAGATTCATCATCTCGAAACACTCGAACAACGTGGAAATATCGAAACAGATGTGCAGCCGGAGGCGTTCGTGATTGACCCGCGGCGCGGTGTTCTTGGTTTGCAAAAAATTTTCAAGTTAGAATCAATTCCGCGTGTGATTGAAGGGATCGACATTGCTCATTTGGGCGGCAGTGACATGGTCGCCAGTCTCGTTCATTTTATTGACGGTATTCCATTCAAACCTGGTTATCGACGTTTTCAGATTCAAACCGTTCACGGAGTCGATGATTTTGCGTGCATGGCCGAAGTCGTTTCGCGGCGTTTTGCGGCCTCCTCCGAAGATCACCCGCCGCCGGACATTTTGCTCATTGATGGAGGAAAGGGGCAGCTTCACTCGGCAATGGACGCTCTGTCAAAATCAATTAGCAGACCGAAAATGATTTTATCGCTCGCCAAACGAGAAGAAGAAATTTTCGTCCCAGACCAAGATGCACCAATCAAATTGAGTCGCCATTCATTTGCTCTCCGCCTTCTTCAGTCGGTGCGCGACGAGGCGCATCGTTTTGCACAGCATTATCACCACATTTTGCGCAAAAAACGGTTTCAAAACGGAAAATAAAAAACAATAATGAAAACGGAATAAAATTGGATGTTTAGCCAGTTTTCGTAGAAAGCTGTTGTTTCAAAAAACAAGCGATTTTTTACAAAATGTAGTATCCGTTCACAGAAATTGTTATTTTTCCCATAAATTTTCAGTAAAACAGCTAAAAATTGATTGCCATAAAACGGCATTTCCAAATCCCATCGGCGTTCTGGAACGAATTCCGATGGCCCAACAAACCCGCCAACTTACGTTGGCGGCTCGCCAAAAGTGGACGCGAATTTTGTACAAAAAAATCTAAAACGGTGAACAGATATAAAATACTATTCTTAATTTTTGCGAAAAGCGGCAAACTTTTTAGCGCACTTATTAGCGGACTAGAAGAGCAAACAGAAGCAGAAACAAGTATCTTGACTGGGGCGCATAAAATGTTAGAATTAAGCAATGAATAGAATACTTATTATTGGTGCGGGCGGTGTTGGTCGGGTCGCCGCTTTCAAATGCGCCCAGCATCCTGATGTTTTCCGAGAAATAACTTTTGCGAGTCGTACAAAGTCTAAATGCGATGATATTGTCGCTGACATGCGAGCAAAAGGTATCACGGCTCCGGTGCGCACCGAGTCCATTGATGCCGACAATGTTTCAGAAATTGTCGCTCTGATTCGAGATGTGAAACCCGATCTCGTTTTACATGTCGCACTGCCATATCAAGATTTGACGATAATGGATGCCTGTCTCGAAACTGGTGTTCATTATATTGACACGGCGAATTACGAACATCCAGACACCGCCAAATTTTGTTACAAACCACAGTGGGAATATCACGAACGCTTCAAAAAAGCGGGATTGATTGCCCTCCTTGGATGTGGATTCGATCCCGGTGTCACCAATGTATACACCGCTTTTGCTCGAAAACATCATTTTGACCGAATGGAAACGGTCGATATTATTGATTGTAATGCGGGCGATCATGGATATCCTTTTGCCACGAATTTCAATCCTGAAATCAACATTCGAGAAATATCTGCAAATGGACGTTATTACGAAGGCGACGGCGCAGGTCATGGCTCTTGGAAAGAAACAGAGCCGCTTTCTGTGAAAAAAATCTTTGATTTTCCTGATAAAATCGGTCCGAAAGATATGTATCTTTTGTATCACGAAGAAATGGAATCGCTCGTTAAACACTTTCCTGAAGTGAAGCGGATGCGATTCTGGATGACATTCGGACAGTCATATTTGACGCACTTGCAAGTTCTGAAAAATGTCGGAATGACACGAATTGATCCTGTTATGTTTGAAGGACATGAAATTGTGCCGCTTCGATTTCTGAAAGAATTGCTTCCCGATCCCGCTTCATTGGGATCGTGTACAAAGGGAAAAACCTGCATCGGATGCTGGATTGTCGGCACGAAAGATCAAAAAGAACGGACGTATTACATTTATAATATATGTGACCACGAATCGTGTTTTGCCGAAGTTGGAGCGCAGGGAATTAGTTTCACGACTGGCGTTCCTGCCGCACTGGGAGCAAAGCTGATTTTGACAGGTATTTGGAGCGGAGCAGGCGTTTTCAACATGGAACAGTTCGATCCAGACCCATTTATGCAGGAAATCGGCAACTGGGGACTTCCGTGGGTCGAAACATTTCCGACCTCTCCCGATTTTTAGTGTCCATAAATCATTCAGATTTGCATTGTTTTGCCGAACAACCGCTTTCTACGCGGTGCATATTGTTTCGCAAAGCGAAAGTGGGTTAAACATCTAATTGATGACAATTCGCAGTATATTTTATGCGGCCTGTTTTTCTGTGTAATTTTCTTCCGTCCGTTTTTTATTGATAAGATGTTTTTCTCTTTCCATTTCGAGAATCCATCTTCGAGACGGTTCTAGCAAGTCGAGACGTTCGAGCATTTTTTCCGCTTCTTCAAGTCGCATTGTGTGTCTGTACAAAGTTGCCAAAAAAAGAAGAATTTCCACATCTCTTGGATTTTTTTTGAGCAAAGGGAGGAGAATCGATTCAGTTTCGAACCAATTTCCCCTCAGATAATGTGAGAGAGCCAGCCGATATTTTTCATCTCCCTGATCAATCTGTTCGGCGACATCATACATTCGACCAATCAGCCCCGCCAAAATGCTCAAAACGATCCAAGCAACCAGCAAACCGAACAGAATCATATTTCTCTGAATCGGCGTGATCTGGGCAGTCCAGTAAAATTCTAGTATCAGAAAAGTATCGACGAACAGTGCGAAAAGGACGGCGATTCCGAGAAATGACCAGCGTCCATGTCGCACCATTCCACGAAAACCTGGCCACAACATCGTGTTGAAAATATGTGAGAGAAAGGTGCGTGAGAAAAAAAGTGGAAAATGGAAAACATTGGATGTGTCATCTGCTAAAACAACCCCGCCAGTTCGCAAACAAGTTTAACCACGTTTTGCAGAAACGTGTTGTTTCGTAATAAACGCCTGCTTAAAAATGAGGGAAAGGACGGGAGTTGTGGTGTCCCATTCTATTGAAAGACACGAGTGCTTTCTTCTTTGCTGATTGGCGATTTGAGATCATCTGAAACGACCTGCACGCGAACACGGTGATCGCCGTCAGTCATACATTTTGCGGCAATTCGATAAATTTTCTCCCCTTTTGCTTCAAGTTGAGTGAGATTTTCAAATTGCACGATGCCATTATTTGCTTGATATCGAACTGGTCCCTCTGCTTTTACAAAAGTCATTCCGTCCGGTAAGTCGGCCTGCACTCGCACATTGGTCGCATTTTTTGTGCCCCGATTAGCCACTCGAATTTCATAAAAAGTCTCTTTTCCGACTTCGACCAAATTCGATTCACCGACGACTTCAAATGCAAGTGCCGAAAGCCCATCAATGGCAACTGGATGTGTCGTTTCCGATTTCAAATTTGCTTGTCCATTTCCGGTAAATCGAATGGCATGCGTTCCAGTCTGAGCAGGAAGCAATTCGAGTTCAATTTCACCGGCTTCTTGTGCCGGTAATTCTTCAAGTGCCCAATGAACGGAGTGCGTCGATGGTTCATAAACACCACTTTGATTCGTTTTGACAAACTTCATTGCAGGGGGCAATGTCGCCACAAGATCAACATTTTCCGCCGCCGCTGTTCCTGAATTTGCCACCACGAGGCGATATTTCGCTTGTCGTTCCAAGAAATTTTGTTTCGGACCCGCGATTTCCAATTTTAGAATTGGTGCCAGAGCTGAAATGGCGGTCGTTTGTTCGACCATCAAATTTCCGTTCGCACGAACAACCACTCGATTCACAAGTTCACCAGAGCCAGTGCATGTCAAAGTGAGCGGTAATCGTTTCACTTGTTTTGGCTTTAATGTATCAATGTTTCGATTTACGAGAATTTTGCCGTCTTTGTGGAAAAGTCCATCGGGAACGTACTCTTCCAAAACAACCCCAGTTGCAGTTGCTGTTCCCGGATTCGAAATGGTAATTTCAAAATTCGCCTGCTGTCCCAGTTTGATTTCAGCCGGTGCCTTCACTTCCACTCGCAAAAGTGGACGAGTCACATTGATTCGCGCAGAAGCTTCGGCTGTATAATTGACTGCGGCAACACTTCCAATTTCTCCTTCTTTTATCGGAAGAATACGCATTTCGACAATAATTTGTTCGTTTGCTTCGAGATCACCCAAATTCCAGACGAGATCGCCGACATGGTTCACTTGAATTTCGGGGGCAGTCGAAAGAAGTGTCGCTCCCTGCGGCACTTTGTCCCTCAAAACAATGCTCCGAATAGCCGTATTTCCCACATTTTTGAGGATTGTTTTGATTGTTGTTGGCTGATCGATAATCACTTCGGCGGGCAATACCTTTTCCACTGTCAAATGCGGTGTCTGTGGGCCATCTTGTGTGGCCAAACCGGGAAGTCCTGTCCCCTCTGAATTTTGCGACACCAATGTTTCCTGCACTTGTTTGACAGGCGGATTCGAACGAACAGCATTTTTCGGCGCGATGGCAATCTGTTCATTCTCAGACGCGGAAGATTGTTTTGGGTGAATCTCTGTTTGAAGTGGTGTTTGAATGTGAACTGGCGCGGCATCGTTCACATTGACACCAGCGGCAAATGGATCAGCACTGGTCAGCGGAGTCGGTGATTTGGCGACCACTTTCGGAACAGTTTGTTGGGACGAATCAGCTGCGGCAAATGGAGAAGCAGGAGCAGGCTCCACTTTAGTAATTTCCGCATTAGTGGCATCGGCAGTGACCGAATCAAATGCACTGTCAAACGCCAAATTATTTGAAGCAGGAGCAGGAAATGCCGGGGCGGAAGCAACTTCAAGTCGCTGAGGCGAAACAGGGAGCGGATGTGGTGCGGCAACTGAGCGTGCATCGGCGACATCTGCATCAAATAATGCACCTGCATCAAATCCAGCAGTTGGATCACTCGGTGCTGAAAATCCCGGCCGTTCAAAAGCACTCGAAGATGGTGCATCCGTCTCCATTTGGAGTGCTGCCTGTGTTACTGCTGACTGTGTTACTGCCGCCTGTGTTATTGCCCCCTGATTCACCGGCATTGATGGAAGTCTTTGAGGAAGCGGCTGGGGAGCGACGGGGGACTGAACACCAGCACTTACCAGAACACCACCAGCGGCGGGCTCTCTGTATCGAAGCGGATTCGTGCCAGAACCCGTCCGATTGGTCAGTGTACTTACTCCTTGCTGCGGTGTCGATGCAACTTGCCCGCGAAACAAATGGACACCATTAGATGCGCTCTCCCGTTTGGTTTCATCTGTTGTTATGATGCCATTATCGGCAAAAAGCCAAAAACTGGCTCCGGCAAATAGGGCCAGTGAGACGACTCCAATTCCGAATGTAGATCGTGTCATGTTACTGCTAAATCTTCCTTGATGTGTCCGCAAGTACGCCAATTTCACAAAAAATTGGCACTTCATCGCGGCAATAAAACCATGTCGAGCGGCAGTATAACAAATTTTTCATTACGAGAAAAGACCAAAATCACAAATTTCCCAGAAATGTAAATAAAATATAAAAAATCTATAAAATCCAATGAAATTTATTGAAATTCACTGTATTTCAATAAAAATGCTAAAAAAATGGAAAAAAATTAGATTCTCAAAAAAACATCGAAACTTATTGTGGTTTCTATTGTTAAAATTAGTATGGATCGGGAGTGAAATTTTCACTCTCATCACGACATTCACTCTAACAACGGAGAAAAAAATGAAAAAAGTATTTTGTTTTGGATTTGTGCTGCTCCTTTCGATGACAATTGTTTCTGTACTTTCTGCACAGCCCGGCGGCGGACGTGGTCCCGGAGGACCCGGCGGACCCGGAGGACCCGGCGGCCCGGGAGGACGTGGACCCGGAGGAGGAGGCCCCGGATTCGGAATGCTTCTTCAAAACGAAGAACTTGCACAAATGCTAAATCTGTCGGGAGAGCAAAAAGAAAAATTGAAGGCTTTTTTTGAAGCCGAACGTGCAAATGCGCCACAACGAAACAATCAAAATGGGCCACCTTCTGATGAAGAACGACAAAAAATGGCCGCCGAACGTGAAACCCGAATGGAAGAAGCACAAAAAAAAGTTGCCGCGATTCTGAATCCTGATCAATTTGATAAACTCAAAGAACTTCAGTTTCAATTATCTGGTGGTTTGCAGTCGCCATTTGCCGGTCTGCGCACTTTGGAAGCACTTAATTTGACCGCAGAACAAAAGACGAAAATCCGTGCTATTGAAGAAGAACGCCGAACCGAATTTGAAGCAAATCGTCCTGCGGCGGGGCAAAATTTCAGAGAAATGCCCGAGGATGCACGACAAAAAGTATTTGAAGAAATGCGCAAAAAAGGAGAGGCAGCTGCCCAAAAATACGGTGAAAAAATTAAAAATATTTTGACACCAGAACAACGTGAAAAGGCAGAAAAATTGACAAAAGAGGGAGCCGGTCTCCGAGAACGCATCATGCCACAGGGAAACCAAAGAGGGCCGAATGGTCAAAACGGACCACAAGATGGCAACAGAGGCGAAAACTATCGTCCCGGAAATGATTCGTGGCAACCAGGACAAGGTGCTGCTGGTGGACCAAAACGTGAACAACGCCCAGCAGGACGTGCATTTCCAAAATCTGAGTAGTATAACGAAAATGGCAAAAAATTGAATGTTTAGCCAGCTTTCGTAGAAAGCTGTTGTTTCACAAACTGCGAATTGTCATCAACTGAATGTTTAGCCAGCTTTCGTAGAAAGCTGTTGTTTCACAAACTGCGAATTGTCATCAACTGAATGTTTAGCCAGCTTTCGTAGAAAGCTGTTGTTTCACATACTGCGAATTGTCATCAACTGAATGTTTAGCCAGCTTTCGTAGAAAGCTGTTGTTTCACAAACGCCCGCTTTCAAACACCCCTCGTTTTTATTGAGGGGTGTTTGTTTTATTGAGGGGTGTCTGTGATCGTGAACGCATACAAAGGTCAAATGGCGAATTGACTGAAACGTGACATCTCAAATACGGTATTGCCGTTTCGCACGGTCTTTTGTGCAAAAGTGGACTAATCAGAACGACCCGAAGTCCAGAGACTTTTTCAAAGAGTCAATCTCAGCTCGTCGATACTTCAAAACGGCGGGAATTTTCGCATGAAAATTTTCTCCAAAAAAACGATGGATGATTCGTCATTCCGTTTCCATAAAACGGAGCAAACTTTCTCGACACGGTAGTTGAGACGCTGACAAAAAAGAAAAGGATTTCAAAATGACCGGATTATATGTTCAATCAAACGTCCCTTCACTTGTTTCTCAAACGCAGCTCCAGCGAAATATGGGCAATCTGTCCAGTATTTTGACGCGACTGAGCACAGGTCTTCGAATCAACTCGGGAAAAGACGATCCCGCCGGTTTGATTTCGAGCGAATTGATGAAGAGCGACATTGTCGCCACAAAAAAAGCGATTCAAAATACGCAGCGCGCAAACAGCGTCATTGGAATTGCTGACAGCGCACTCGGGCAAGTGAGCAATCTTCTAAATGACATTCGCGGTCTTGTAACTGAAGCGGCCAACTCTGGGGCAATGAGTGCCGATCAGATTCGTGCAAATCAACTGCAAGTCAATGCCTCTCTCGACTCAATTGACCGAATTGCGAAAACGACAAATTATCAAGGAAAGCTCCTACTAGATGGATCAATGGAGTTCCAAACGACCGGACTAGATCGCAGTGCGACTACAGACTTGAACATTTATCAGGCAAATTTTGGAACGCAAAATAAGATCGACATTTCCGTTGATGTATTGCAAGATGCAAGTTCCGCCCGACTTTATTACAATAATGGCGGAGTTAGTGAAAAAGTCGTCATGGAAGTTGGTGGAAATCGAGGCAGTGATATATTTTCGTTCAATGCAGGAGCCTCCGTCAGAGATATTGCAGATGCTGTAAATCTCGTTTCAGATTCGACTGGAGTGCGTGCAATTGTCGGAAATGAGGCAACTTATGGACAAATTATGCTCACCAGTGCAGGTTTGGATAATGACATCAATTTGACTGCTCTGACTGCCGGATCAGCGGCCGGAAATTATACGTTCAAATTTACTG
The DNA here is from genome assembly GCA_051649005.1 of Thermoguttaceae bacterium. Classification (GTDB taxonomy): domain Bacteria; phylum Planctomycetota; class Planctomycetia; order Pirellulales; family Thermoguttaceae; genus WRKP01. The sequence goes on from JBOFGF010000234.1 coordinate 18,975, forward strand.
CCGGAAATTCAGACAAAACGACATACACAATCACAAATCCGACTGCCACGACACCTGGAATCATCGAATTCCAACTCAAAATGGCCGGAAATTCTGCGCCGGCAGTCAAAGGATTCGACGCATCTTTCAATGGAATCCACACTTACAACATCGGCGGCAATGCGACAGCGGCGGATGATGTCATTATCAACACAGTTGATGGCATCAAAATCAATCAGATCGAATATGTTGAGATGGCTGTGCCGCCTGTTCCTGCCGTATCTGATGCGGCCGCCGTCTTTGATAAAACAACCGGAAAATTAAAGATTCAATATCAGACCGGCGCAACAAACTCTCAATTGGTGGCCGCGCTAAATGACATTGATGGTTTCACCGCCAGTTCTGGCACGGCTGGCCAGCAACTTACAAGCACGGGATTTCGTACACCGATTGATCTCCGCGCAAATTCAGGATTAAATATCACATCGACTGTTCCCGGCACGAAATTCGAGAATACCGACATTGTTTATATCAAAAGTGGTGCAAATGATGCAGTTGTGGACATTAAATATGCGGATTATGCACAAAGAGCTGCCGCCACAGTTTCGTGGGCTGGAACTGCCCCACCAATCGACATGCGGATTTCCAGCAAAATGACTGGTGCTGCTTTGAATGATGTCGAAATAGTATTCGAAGATGATACCACCAATTTCAGTGGCGGAGCGATGTCTGCTGTATTTGATGAGGACAAAAAAATCCTGCATGTTCGAGGTGATTTGACCAATGCGACTTATGGAAACATCAAAGCCGCAGTCGAATCATTTTCGCCGTTTCGTGTTGATGTAACAGACAAACCAAACGGTGATCCAATTGCTCTGAGCCGCACATTTGATGGCATTGCTGGCAGCAATATCAATCCTGGTGGCATCATTTTCACCGGAAGAGTCAATGGCAACATCGGCACAGATCATCAAACGCTCTTTGTGACTGTTGGCAATTTAGCCACAGCCAATGATGTTGTTACAGCGTTTAATGCTCCGGCCAATTCCGCCATTGCCGCCAATTTCACCGTCTCAAATACGGCGGGGAGCAATGGCACTGGACGCATCTTTTTGGGGGCCGACACTGATCCGGTGCGTGTTTCGACAAGTGTTTTGACGGGCGGTGGAAATGGTGTCACGACCGCTGTTACTGGTCGTGATTTGATGAACTTCATAAATAATGATTCCGTTTTGAATAAATTGTTCAAAGCCGATATTCCATTTGGACAAGTCGGAACTGGACTTGTCACACTGTTCGACGAAGCTGCTTATTATGGCGATATTTGGGCCGAAACGGGACTCCAGTTTCTCGGTCCAAAAGGCTCGCCAAACATTATGTTTACAACAGGTGGTGCGAATTCCCAGTTGAGTATCAACTATTCGCCTCCTGCTGCGTCGGGAGTGGTCAGCTCTCGTCCAGTTGCGAGTCTTTTGGCGACAAATTCAAATGCGGCATTCACTGTGCAGGCTCTTTCAGGCGGACCAGAGTACGACAACATGGCCGTCAGAATGATTCGGCTTGACAAAAATTTCACGAATGCGCAAAGTTATGCACAATATATCGCCGGCCCATCGACTGCGATGGCTTATTGCGACATTGATGTCAGAAGTGCTGGATTAGCGGATGAAAAAGGAAAATTCATCGTTACAAGCACAAAAGGTGGGGACGAATATAACAATGTCAACATTGTGGCCCGACTTAATGTGGATCAAACGGAGCCAGCAAAAGCGGTTTATGATGCCTCCACAAAACAATTGATTATCACAGTAAATAGCAATGCGACGACCGTTTCACAGGCACTCGAAGCAATCAATTCGACTGGTCAGTTCAAAGCGGATTTCGATTACAGTATCAATAATGATGTCCCTGGATCAGGTGCCGACATTTTCACTTTTGCATCTTTATTTCCGGCTGGCAGCGGCGTGGTCGAATCGGTGATCGGAAACACGGGCAAAACTGGCGGCAACAATGGTGTCCTCGAAGTCTATGTCGGAGGCACAAACGCACAAATCACGGCATTAAATGTAATTGGAGCGATCAATTCTGGACCGACGACTGGAAATCTCTTTTATGCAGACGCACTGGGAACGGGAGCTGGCCTGATAAATTTCCGCAAAGACAATCTAAAAACTGTGATCGGTTCGGACGGAAAATCGCAAACAACGACCAACATGGTGACTCGAATGTTGGGAAGCACCGGCGACGAAAAGGGAACAATTTATGTCAACTTGGCGACAGATAAGTTTGGCAATTCGATTACGACGGCGGCGGACCTCGTGAAATTTTTCGACAAATTGACACCTGAACAAACACATGGAATTAGTGTTAGTGTGGTGAGACCACCTGGACTTCCCAATATCACCGAATGTGGTGATGACTGGGGAAAGGGAATTTTGCGACCGACAATGACTATCGACGATTGTGACCGAATCACTTCTTATCCGATCACGTTCAGCTCATTTGGCGAAGTTATTACCAATGGCAATGCACATGGAACGGTGATTTCGACAAACGGAATTGATGCGTCGCTTGAAATTTATGCCCGAACACCGGGAGCGAATTTCAATGGAGTCGGATTCAGATATGTCAATTTGACTGATCCGAATGAGGCAATGTATGCAGATTACAGCGCGACAGATCGGATGATCACTGTCTATATTCAAAGCAATACGACGGCGACTCAGGTGAAAAATCTAATCGAAACGAGCAAAAATACAAAGGATTTATTCCGTGCGAACCTTCTCGGAAACGGGAGTGGAATGGTGACTATCAAAGACGACTTCCTTGTTCTGCGAGATGGTCAATACGATGCTGGTTATCGCGGCGGAGCACAGATGCTCGGTGCGACAGATGAAGACCCACATAAATTGATTTTCGAGTCGATTGATCAAGGTTCGAGTCAGTGGGTTTCCGTTCGCGTGCAAACTGGGACGTTTGACCTTAAGAACGAATTTGGCAAAAAAATGGAAACGACTTATGGAACGGACATGGAAGCCGTTTTGAATGGAGTAAAGATGAAGGGAGATGGGCGAAAATTGATGATCGACACATCGACATTGAAACTCGATGTCACGATGGCCGACAAAGTCACGACGGGAGATTCGCTTACATTTTCGATTACTGGCGGCGGTGCCCTTTTCCAACTTGGTCCGCAGGTCGTCTCGAATCAACAGATTCGGCTCGGACTGATTGCCATGAGTACATCTCGATTGGGCGGCTCTGCTGGCCGATTGTATCAACTGCGCACTGGGGGAAGTGCGGATTTAGTTACATCGGACAGTACCCGCAAATTGGCGGACAAAATTGTGATGGATGCGATTTCTGCAGTTGCGACGATGCGAGGACGACTGGGCGCGATTCAACGAAGCACGCTTGATCCGAACATTTCCGCATTACAGGATAATCTCGAAGCGATCACGGCGGCGGAGGCGCAAATCTCAAATGCGGACTTTGCCGAAGAAAGTTCAAAATTAACGAGAGCGCAAATTCTGGTTCAATCGGGTGCGAGAACACTGGCAATTGCCAATCAGTTCCCACAATATGCCGCTTCGCTTGTCGGCGGCTAATACCGTGTTTAGTTGCGTTTCGTAGAAATGTTTTGTTTCGAGCCGGTGCGTGATCACCGGCATTTATACCGCGTCGAATCCCGTCGGGATTCTTTCCTGAAACCCGACGGGTTTCAGGAAATGTCAATATAATGCTGCAAAGTTGTACAAAACCGTCAATGCGGTGCTTCGCACCTCCTTTCCGGCTTCTATTGAACGGCTGGAATTTTTTTCTCTCACGGAGTGTCTCGTCTTCTCCGTGTTCCCGAACGCCGTCGGCGTTCAAGAATGGTAGAAACGAATTGCCCAAACACACACAACTCCGACGGTCCACTAACAAGTTTTGTGAACTTCGGAATTTTTTACCACAGAGGGCACGGAGAACACGGAGAACACGGAGAATACAAGACACTCTGTGAACTCTGTGTCTCTGTGGTGAAAACTTGTTAGCAGACTGACAACTCCGTCGGAGTTGAATTATGGTCGGTTGTATTTTATTTTTAATTGAGTATAATGAGAATGTCCAAAAGATTGTCCGATGTCCACTTGGATAAATAGGATAAGTGTAAATCCCTCATTTTTCGTTCCATATATCGTTTGATTTTATTTTTTCAATTTCACTCTCCCAAAAAAGGATTTGTGTTATGCTCAAACAATTTTCGTCATTTGCTCTTTTCGGTTCCGCTTTTCTGGTGCTGTCTCTCTTTCTTGGCTGTTCTAAAACTCCCCAAAAACCAGCTTCAAATCAATCGGCCAGTGAGACACAGAAATCCCAAGTCACCGACAAACAGTCGAACGACAAAATGGTGATTCCACTCGAACCATCGACCGAACCAGCGTCCAATACTGACAACAAAGATGCCAATCAGACCAATAAAATCGAGATAAAACAAGATGTTCCGTCTGAAAAGCCCGCCACTCCAACAGCGGAAAAAGTTGAATCTCCCAAAGACGGCGCATTTTTGCTTCCATCACCTGCATCGCTTTCAAGTAGTATATCTGGAAAAGTTGCCTCCGAAGCTGTTTCACTCCCACCAGTCAATGACCTTGTCGCACAAGTCGATGAATATGTGTCGAAACTTGATGAAACGATCAACAAAGACTTGGATGGAACGAGCAATTACAAAAACGATTCCGATGCCGTCGTTCGTGATGCAAATGCTCTCGCTCTTGTGGCACTCGGAATAGGACTTTCCGAAAGTGATTCGCAGTACAAAAAAGCCGCTCCAGGAATTTTCAAAGCGGCCATAAACCTCGCAGGTGCTGAAACTTATGAGAATGCCAAAAAAGCATGTGCTGTCCTGCAAGAATCACTGAAAAGTGAGGGCGATGCAGGCGATCTTTCTTGGAAGCAAGGAGCCGCAAATCAGAAAGTCCATCTGAAACCTCTCATGCTCGCAGTTCCCAACTTGGATGCAACTCTCAAACGACTGACAAATACAGAAAAAAAGTTGACTTCTTCGATGAAAAAGCCGGAGCGTTTGTACGGAACAACTGCCGCCCTGGCCGTCATTGCACAGGGAAGTATGGCAAATGTTGCTGAAACGATCAAACCAGATGCCGCCGCCGAGTGGGAAATAGAATGTAAACGTTTCCGAGATGCCGCGATCAAAACGAACACCGCTCTCCATGATTTCGCGGATGGAAAGATCGAATACGCCGCTTTTGAATCGATTTACGAAGGCTTTTCAAAAACATGCGATGAATGTCACGCAATTTTCCAGCCAAGTGCCGGGAAATAGTCCATTATGAAAAACACCCCTCCTTTTTAATGAAGGGTGCCCGAAATGGCGGGGTGGTTTTTCAACAACTCCCCTCCTCAAAAAACATACGAATTATTTAGTTTTTGCGAAACAGAATTATTAAGTTTTTGGGAAAGGTATGCGTTCACGCGTTTTTTGTGTTTTTTGCATAAATTTCCACAAATACAGATTAAATTTGATTACCATGAAATTGCATTTCCGAATCCCGTCGGGATTCAATATCGGTAGAAACACGAACATCAAAAACGTCAGAACCCCATTCGGGGTTCAATCGGTGACCATTATTCAACTCCGACGGAGTTGTGTGTTTTTGAGGGCAATTCGTTTCTACCATAATTGAACACCGACGGTGTTCGGGAACGAATTCCGATGCCAAACAAAACCCGCCAACTTACGTTGGCGGCTCGCCAAAATACACCCGCCAAACAAAACCCGCCGACTTACGCCGGCGGCTCGATAAACAAAACCCGTGAACGCATACTGCGAAAGCAATCGAACCAACTCACCACTAATCACTTCCTTCCATGCAAAATTTTACATTTCACAATCCGACGAAAATCGTTTTCGGTGATGGCACTATCGAACAAATTGGTGCGGAAACCTGTCCATTTGCCAAAAAAATATTGTACGTTTATGGAAAAGGTTCCATCAAATCGAATGGTATCTATGACAAAACCGTGCGTTCGCTTCTTGCTGCTGGCATCGAAATAGTTGAATTTGGCGATGTCAAAGCGAATCCGATTCTTTCGCACACTCGGGCCGGAATCGAACTGGCAAAACGCGAAAAAGTCGATGCCATTGTTGCTGTCGGCGGTGGAAGCGTCTTGGACGAAGCAAAAGCGATTGCAGGCGGCGCAGTCACTGACATTGATGTCTGGGAATTTTACGCAAGAAAAGCAACACCACTCGGTGCTTTGCCGCTTTTGACGGTTCTCACTATGTCAGCGACAGGTTCGGAAATGAATGGTGGAACTGTCATTACAAATGAAAAGACAAATGAAAAACTCGGACTTGCATGTTCTCATTTTTTTCCGAAGACATCCATTCTCGATCCAGAAACTTTGCGATCTGTTCCACCGGAACAAACTGCTTATGGAGCGGTCGATGCAGTCACTCATCTGCTTGAAAGTTATTTCACACAAAGCGATCCATATACACCACTTCAAGATCGATATGTCGAAGGAATCGTCAAAACGATTACAGAAATCGCAGGTCGAATCCAAACGAATCCGAATGACAGTGCCGCTCGTGCCACGTTTATGTGGGCGGCGACTTTGGCATGGAACACACTCGCGCCCGCCGGAGTTGGAAATTGGTCCACTCCAAACCACCTAATCGGACACAGTATGAGTGCATTGTATGACACGCCGCATGGTGCGTCTCTCTCCATTTCACTCGGAGGCTGGCTCCCTTGGTATGCGGAACAGAGCGAAAAACAAGCCGCCCGAATCACACAACTCGGAACTGCCGTTTTTGGAACAAAAAATGCCGACGACTCGATTTCCAAATTGCGTCAGTGGTTTAGATCGATCAAAAGTCCGACAACTTTGGCCGACATTGGTGTCGATGCAGATGGACTCAAGAAAATAGCCCAAAACATTGGTCAATGTGCTCCGCTCTGGGGACTCCCTGAATACACCGAATCTTTCTGCACAGAAATTCTCAAACGAGTTGCTGTTTAGTCCGATTTGGTGAAAAGCGGGATAAATGCTTCATTTTTTTGCCGTTTATTGTATAATCCGCCGCGATTTATAAAATTTTTTCGAGTTGCTCGAACAAATAAAGATATGTCAAAACAACAAAATACATCCTCATCAACAGATGACTCTCGTTTGGTGGAACAACCAGATTCAGTCAAAACATCTTCTGTTTCTTTGTCGCCACAAACCAGTGAAAAACGCCGCGATTTTCTAAAAGTTTCCGTCGCATCAGGAGTCGGTTTGTGTGCGCTGGGTGCGCCACTTGGTGCTGGCACTGTGGCTGTTTTGGCCCCAGTATTTCAAGAATCAGCAACTGGAAAATTTTATCCAGTAACTTCTGCCGAAAGTCTTTCGGAAGTTCCGCAAAAATTCCAGATTGTCGATGATATTCGAGATGCGTGGGCCACACGTCCCAATCAGAAAATCGGCTCGATATTTTTAAGAAAGATAAATGGCAATGTTCAGGCGTTTCATGCCGATTGTCCTCATGCTGGATGTATGGTGCAAGTCGGTGTGCGGACCGTTCCAGGAAAAGAGACCGAAGAAGTCATGTTCTATTGTCCTTGTCACTCCGCTCACTTTGATCTGGAAGGAGTCCGAATCGACAAAGTATCGCCGCGTGATCTCGATTCGCTCGAAGTGAAAGTTGAAAATGGAATCGTTTCTGTCAAGTTGCAGAATTTCGTATTCGGAATTTCAGAAAAACGCCCTTCATAATCAAGTTGCGAGTTGTGAGAGGCGAGTTGCCTTTTTCTGCCAAACAAGAACAAACAATCCCATTTTGTTGCCATCGATTTGTATATGGAAAAGGAATCGCACACATCCCCAATTTTTTCAACTGAAATTCATTCACAGGAAACTCTCGACTCGTCACTGGTAACTATCCATTCAATCGACATTTTATATGAAGAAGGCCCTTGTTTGGCAATCAACAAACCGGCGGGGCTTTTGACGCAGGCGGCTCCCAAAATTGATTCGCTGGAACAACGAGTCAAAGACTATTTGAGTCGAGTTGAAGGAGGCGGTCGTTATTTAGGAATCCCTCATCGTCTTGATCGCCCCGTCTCTGGTGTCATTCTTTTCGGAAAAAATTCACGGGCCACGCGTCGTATTTCGGAGCAATTAGAGCGGCGAGAAATCGATAAACGATATTGGGCAATTGTCGAAGGGCATCTTGCTGAGTCACAGGGAACTTGGATTGATTACATGAGGAAAGTGCCAGATGAGGCACGAGCAGAGCCAATCGCGCCCATTCATCCAGATGCACGAGAAGCGATTTTGCATTATACTGTTTTGAAGCAATTCTACTATCAAGACAGGCCTGTCAGCCATCTTGAAATCAATCTCGAAACTGGACGAATGCACCAAATTCGGCTTCAATTGTGTATACATGGACATCCGATTATTGGTGATGCCCAATATGGAAGTACGATTCCATTCGGAAAAAATTTTGAGACCGAACGGCTTCGTGAAATTGCTCTCCATGCGCGCAGTATTGATTTTGTCGATCCGACAACTCACCTGAAAATCCATTTGGTCGCACCACTTTCTCTTCTGTGGGAGCATTTTTCGGAAATTTCTCCGATTTTCTGAGTTAATTCGATGCACACTGACAGACGTATGTCATGCTCGAACCCGATAAAAGAATAAGAGGGGGCAATCGGTGTTCCCTTTCGATGCTGTAGTGACTGGAAAACCCCATTCTTTTCTAATTAACACGGAGTATTGTGCCATGAACAAAGAAATAACTAATCGTGTTGTCGTCATCGAACATCGTCTATTTCTTGCCGACCTTCTGCAATATCGTTTGCGAAAAACATTTCCAAATGTGGATGTTCACATTACAAATTCGTCCGATGGTGCTCTGAAAACGGTTTATCGACACTTTCACTCTCTGAAATGCCTGGAAACTATGATTTCACCTATTTTTGTCATTGGAGGAAATTCGTATTTTGCCACTATGACAATTTTCAATCGACTTGCCACCTGTTTTCCTCGTGCGAAATATGTTCTTTTAGATGATATTGCACGACATGGATGTTCCGTTTTGGCGGAGCGTTTGGCTTTTCACGGCTATTTTACATTATCAGATACACCCAAAGATTGCATTGAATGTTTTGAATCTATTTTTGAAAACAAACCTTTTGTTGCACCAAATGGAGTACATTATCTTTCCACTGATGCGACTTGCGATTTACTTTGCGCCAAAAATGAAATTCGGAACGAACATCCACATACATTCACCGAACAAGAGTGGCTTTGTTTTCAATATCTCATTTTGGGAAAAGAAATTTCTGTGGTCGCACGGCGACTCTGTATTGAAGACCGATCAGCGGTGAATCTACAATACCGAATTATGAAAAAATTGCACGTCAATAAATGGATCGAAGTTCTCTTGTTGGCACTTCATTGGGGATTTCTCGATTCACGCACGCACAAACAATTGTGAGACATCAATTGTGAGACATTGATTTTAACACAGTAAAAGGCACGGAATTGGATGTTTATCCAGCTTTCGTAGAAAGCTGCTGCTTTACAAAAACAAGCAAATATCTACAAAATTACCACAATTAAGAGCGACATTTTGTCTCCGTTTTCGGTATAACAAAGTCACGCTGAGAGAAACAGATTGTGCGATTCAAATCATGTCAATACTAAACGACAAACGATGTGAGCACCTGATTGGCGGTTCTAAATGGCTTCATTTCCGCGTTCTCCAGTGCGAATACGCACACATTCTTCCAGAGGCAGAACAAAAATTTTCCCATCAGGAGTGGTGTCGTGGTCATAAGCTCCTTTTCGGATCGCTTCCAAAGTCGGCTCCAAAAAATTATCATTGACACCGATCATAATTTGGACGCGTCTTGTTTGCATCATCTCCGATTCACGTCCCTTTCCTAAGTCGGGAGAGATTTTAGCTGCCCCAAATCCTTGTACGTCCATGACTGTTAGACGAAAGACATTCACGTCCGCCAGTTCCTTCTTAATTTTTTCCAATCGATCCGGCGGGAGAACAGCGATTATCATTTTCATGTCACAAATCCCCAAAAAAGAGAGAGAGGCGAGAACATAAAAGAAAACATAGTAAGTTCATTCTAACACACAATCAAAAAAAATCAATGGAGAAAAAATAAATTTTAGGTGGATCGTCATGAATAAGGACACACATTTTGGCAGACATCACAGCCATATTGACCGGAAATTGTTAGATTTTCTTGAATTTCGGGCGGCAACTGGCCGCGATGTTCGATTGTCCAATAACTCAGACATCGTCTCGCATCGAGATGATATGGTTTCAGTGCCTGCATTGGACACGCATCAATGCAGAGTGTGCAATCACCGCAAAAATCCAAAGATAATCGATCCGAGAAATGATAATTTGCCGAATCATTGTTGTGGCAATCGAGTTTTACAGTGGACAGGAGTGCTGCTAAAAAAATTTTTGAACCGAAATGAGGATGAATCAGCATCGTGTTTTTGCCGATGAGACCGAGACCAGCATCGACTGCGAATTGGCGTTCTAAAAGTGGAGCGGTGTCGACCACACCACGACATCTTTCATTTGGAAATAATTCACGATGCTTTTGTGCCAAAATGTGGAGACGCTCTCGAATCCAGTCATGATAATCGACTCCGCGTGCAAATTCGGCCACTCCAATGAAAGGAAAATCGGGGCGATTTCGCCTTTTGGTGTCACAAGAAGAAAAATTTGATGATGTGGAAGATGATTCCAATTGATTTGTTTTTTCCGCTTCAAAACGCTGTTTGGACTTTTGTAAATCGTCTTTTGAATCCTTTGTGATTCCCAAAACAGTCGAATAGGTCACTCCCAGCATCAACAGCGATTGTACATGTGGCAAAATCGAATTAGGATGTTTTCTCGCTTCTTTTCGAGTTGCAAGAAAATCCATTCCGGCATGACATCCAGCATCGACCCACTGCAAAAAATCATTATATGTTTTTGGAGACGAAGCAGGAGCAACACCGGCCAACACAAAACCGAGACTTTTCGCGGATTGTACTAATTCATCCGTTTTTGCCGTTTGGCACATATTTCATTTTTGAGATTAATTGCTGTCGAAATTATATTGCATTAAATTGCATATTATAAACGGCAACAAAATGAGCTGTTTATCTCCCACTTTTGCGAGTTCGGCACAAAAAGCGACTGTCTGATAAAAAAAATCGAATTTTAACAAAATGGCATGAACAAAAGTGTCGTTTTATGACGCACTTCGCAGAATAAATTTAATCTTGTAGCTGAATGAATTCGAGAAAACGGAATCAATTGCGTCCTGGAATTAGAGGCAATTGCGGGAGCGGAGGCAGATATTGGAATGGATTCAGTCGCTGCCAAGTTGAAGGTGTGTTTGGTGGATTCTGCGGCGGAACGACAGAAGGAATATCGAATTGGACTGCATTGACTTGCACGTCATCCAATTGAATTTCTCCGAATCCCTGCAATGCAAAAAAGACGAAATAATCACCTGTTTGTGGGATATTTCGATAGAATGCAAATTCTCGCCACTCTCCCTTTGTCTGTGTGAATCGAAGTGCGAGTGATTCTCCTCCGAGTGAATCGAAAATAGTGAGTCCATCGACTGTCGATTCGAGTGGTTTTGGAATACGAATCCAGCCATGAACGCAGATCATTTCTCCCATTTGGACTGGAATCGGCGGCGATGAAATCCAGAGAGGAGCCGTTTCAAGTTGTGTTGGTTTGTCTTCTAAATTCATGGGAGATACTGTCATGCGGAGACCACTTCGGCCTGAATGTGCCGCGTTTGAAACCGTTTCACATGTCGGAGTTGCCACGCCTTCAATTCGATGTCTTCGTGCCTCCCAACGAGTTGCGAGCATTTGGTTAATATCTTCCATGTCACCACCAGGAAGGCGATTTGGACCGAGCTGCGCCTGATTTGCCCTTTGATATGCTCCAATATAAAGAGGCAATGTGGCAAATGAGACGGAAACTGGTGTCATTCCTGAATTCAATTCATATCGAGTCGCCTCTCGGAGCATGTCTCGTGCGACCACACGAAGTCCACGCGTTGATCGCTCTGCTTGTAAAAAAGAGCGCGCATAATCAGGCGGGTTTCTCTGCGCCAAATTGTTTGCCAGATCAATCGCCTCTTTCGTTGTTCGCAGCATGGTTTCTTGCTCAGTAACAGAAACGAGCGGTAATTTATCTTTGGGATGAACTGGAATCGAATTGGTTTCTTTTGCGGTTTTTAATGCTGTCAGAACATTCTTCGTCGATGCCAAATGTAATGTCGCCAAATGACACGCCAGTGCCGCCGCGCGGGGACCCATTTGTTTGGCGCGTTCACCAACTTGTGCATAAATAGTATCGACTTCGCCAAAAAAAATCAGTGAATTGAGATTGGCTTCTTCCAATTCGAGCTGCATTCCACCTGCAACTCGTTTGGAATCGAGCGGAAAAAGACGACCAGGAACCAAATGAAACGCACTATAAGTTTCAGGAATTCCTGGAACAACGTATTCGACCGGTCCGACAACAGCCGCTCCAATTGCTTGTTGACTTAGTTGTTCGTGCCAGAGAGGCACGAGGAGTCGTGAACGACCCGACTGAAGCAAAACACTGCTCATTTTTCCTCGTTTTGCATTGACGAGTGCCGATTGCACCTGACCACCGGCGAACCATTCTTCAATCAACTGCAATTCAAGATTGATCAGTTCGAGTGCAGTGCGACGAAACTCAGTTTCGGGATCATTATTTGTAAGAGGCGTGTTTGATGTAAACAGAAACCCATGTACACCTGCGGCAAGTCCCTGAAAAACCTGCATTTGCAATTGCTCATAAGAAATTGGGCAAATTTCTTCCGCATTTCCTCCATACAACATCCACTGAGTCGCCAGTTTCGTGGACGGCTGTGTTTGAATTGTCCCCCAAAATGGAGTGTCCGGCCTCGCCAGCGACGGATAATCTTTTTGCCATCTCTCCAAATCTCGCATTTCAAGAGATGAAAAGAGTGGTTCGCGTGGCATCATCAAAACATTTGCGATTCGACTATATTCTCGCACTCCACTTCGTGCAGTACAAAGGAGCGGTCTTCTGCGCCCCTGATCTGCGTTTTGCAGCACGGAGGCCCACTGTGCATTTTCGGCATATCCGGGCGCAGAACATTCATCTCCCAAATTCCATGCCAGAACATTGTCATATAATGAATCGAGCAGTGGTGTGTTCAAATAAGCAGCGCGTATTCCCGACTGATTGGCAGTGGGTTCAAATTTCTTTGCACGCTCCAATTCTGCTGGTCCGGGTGGTTCGCAAATAATCCAAACGCCGGCTTCTTTGGCTTCTTGTAAAAGTTCGGCAGTGGCGCGTCCTCGCACCCAGACGACATTAAATTCGAGTCGTCGAAGAAAATCGAGTGGTTCTCCCTGATATTCAATTGCACGAACTCCAATTGGCATCCCATCAACTAAAAGATTTTGACCAGAAAGACGAATGTCCATCAATGCAGCCGGAGAAGTCGCTCCATTTGACTGATAATTCATCATTGAATATGTGATTCCATTTTTCGCGTCGCTCGTTGGTGCGCCATAAAACAACCGCATTCGGCTTTTTTCATACAGGGTTTGTTCCGTTTGCGGTGAATGTTGCTCGTATTTCATTGACACGTTTGCTTTTAGTGGCTCTGGTATTCCTGAAATTGCTTGGGATGTCCAGCGAGTTTCATTCCCCTGCATATTTGAACGGATTTCATGGAGAAAATAAGTTTCATGTGAGTTTTCGAGCTTAAAACCGATAAAATTGACCGGATCAAATTGATACAAATAGTCCCCATTTTTGTCGGTTTCAAATTGATTGACCATTTCCAAGTGGGCAGTAATTTTTCCTTCCAATTGCGGTGCTTCGACCCAAATCGTGGTTTGTTTCGGTTGATTGGGAACAGGTTCGATGAACAAAATCAGTTGTCGGATATATTTTCCCCGTGTATCAAGTTGTTGTTTCATTTCCGCTCGAAGAAAACCTGATACTCGCTCTGATTGCTGTTGCAATGTTGACTGCGTTCCCATGAACTGGCTCGATTTATCCGATAAAATGACGTTATTTTGTTGCGATTGGACTGAAGAAAATTGCCTTTCTGCAAGTTGCCTGCCCGCAAATTGATGACTGGAAAAATCGAGCGTTTCCCATTGACCAGAACCGGAATGTTTACTTCCTGCGACCAAAAAAGTGACCGGCTTTCCTGTTGCTGGATGAATTGTATTAGGAAGCACGACCTGCGCGGCCAAAACGATTCCGGGCATGTTCGATTTAATTTGGACACTCGGAGAGGTTTCGTCAATCAAAAGTGGAAAAGAGAGAGGATATCCAATTACAACGGAAGAATTTTCGGGTAAATCGACTTCCAATTCAGCGACTGGAATTTCATTCGGCGACAGTGTGTGTTTTATTGTGCGACATTTCCCATTATTCTCCGAATGACGCAATTGCCAATTTGGCACAGCTTCTTCACTCGGCGCACCTTCGCCCGCCCACAATGCAGATACAAAGTGAGATACCACTGTCAGAAGAATCGAAAATGAACAGATACAAAATAGAAGGCGAAGCATAAACCGAATAATACAAAAAAACGGAGAATTTGAAAAGGTCAAAATAGTAAAAAATACCGGTGAAATCGGATGAAATGATATGATAATGAAAAAATAAAAATTTTTCTTCACTTATATTTATTTTTTGTCAAGAAAGAGTATAAAATAGAGTAGTACAGAGAAAAAAGTTTTTGCGATGCAAGTCGTCCTGACCAATAATCCCAGTCCACTAACAAGTTTTGTGAACTTCGGAATTTTTTACCACAGAGGGCACGGAGAACACGGAGAATACAAGACACTCTGTGAACTCTGTGTCTCTGTGGTGAAAACTTGTTAGCAGACTGCCAATAATCCCCAAAAACAAAAATGACATGTTGACATGTGGAATCATGTCCTAAAATCACCATTTCGCAATTTCATGCAAGAAAGCATCTTATTTGCACTCGCCATTTCCTTATTTTCCCCCCATGATTACAGAGACACGGAACCAAACAAAATCCGAAACAACCACTGAAACAACGTCAGAAGTCGATGAATTAATGGATTTAGTTCGTGTCATCGACAAAGTACCACTTGAATATCGCGCCGATTTATATCGCACATTAGACCGTCTTGTCACAGGTTTTGAACAACGTCAACATCTTATTGGTCAAATTCAGGACACAATTTCGCAAATGAGTCTCGACATTAAATATATGATCTTCGATCTTGAAGCCACTCGCAAAGAACGAGACATGTATCGAGCACAACTGGAATACCTTAGTTAATTGCTGCTGCATTTACATCTTAATTGCTTGCTCACATGTTCATAATATATGCCATAATTCGACCCAAAAAATGGATTGCTGTGCAGGAAGCACTGCGTCAAATTGAAGTGGAGCGCATGACAGTGGCCGATGTTCTCGGATTTGCCGAACCTGTTAGTGCCGGAACACGGCAAATTCCACTGAAATTGACACAATATGTTCTCGTCGAAATCATTGTCAATGACGATTTTCAAAAACGCACTGTCGAAATGATCGAAAAAGTTGCCAGAACAGGAGTAGAAGGAATGGACGGAGATGGCAAAGTTTTTGTTCTCCCAATTTGTGATACAATTCGCATTCACGACAATTTTCGTGGAAAAGGAGCGGTCTGAAAAACCGCGACTGCGCCGGAGCACCAGCGCGTATCTGTCCACGTTTTGCCCGCTTTCGTAGAAAGCGGTTGTTTTGTTCGGCGGTGTGTTTGGCGAGCCGTCGGCGTAAGTCGGCGGTGTGTTTGGCGAGCCGTCGGCGTAAGTCGGCGGTGTGTTTGGCGAGCCGCCAACGTAAGTTGGCGGGTTTGTTGAGCCTATTTTGTCAATTTCATCAAAATCGTAAAACTTGTTATCGAACTGGTAATATAATTGAGTAAATGATATTACCACCTTTCACTATCGCGGGAATGATGGTATAATGGCTCTGGTTTTCAGCCAAATTGTGCCATTTTGGCACGACTTATTGAAGAAAGGAACCGAAAAATGCCACACAAAAATGATATTGCCACACTCGAAGTCGGAAATAAAAAAATAGAGTTGCCACTTCTGTTCGGCACTGAAGGTGACATCGCTGTTGATATTTCTAAATTATATGACGAGCATGGAATTTCAACATACGACCCGTCACTCGGAAGTACGAGTGCGTGTCGCAGCACGATCACTTACATCGACGGCGACAAAGGAATTTTGCGTTATCGCGGCATTCCCATCGAACAATTTGATCGTCCACAGCCGAATTTCATCGAAGTTGCATGGCTTCTGATATTTGGATATCTCCCAACTCGCTCCGAAATCACGGAATTTCGTGAACGTCTGACCGAAAACGAATTATTGCACGAAGGACTGCGCAGCCAATTTGAGAACTTGCCACCAAAATCGCCGCCGATGGCGATTCTTTCTACTATGTTAAGTCAAATGGCATGTTACTATGAAAAATTTCTGCCTCTTGGAGACGACGAACTTTTTGTCGAGGCGGCGGCACGACTGATCAGTAAAGCAAGGACAATTGCTGCGTACTCATTTCGTCGCTCACAAGGTTTGCCATTTATTTATCCCGATCCTGCTCTGCGATATTGTGCCAATTTTCTTCACATGATGTTCTCGATTCCGTATCAACAATACATCGTCAATGAGGAAATCGAAGATGCCATGAACCTCGTCCTTATTTTGCACGCTGATCATGAACAAAATTGCAGTACATCAACTGTTCGAGTCGTCGGTTCGGCAAAGGCAAATTTATTTGCCTCATGTGCAGCTGGTGTGAGCGCACTTTGGGGACCTTTGCACGGCGGTGCAAATGTCGAAGTCATGAAAATGCTTGATGCGATTCATCAAGGTGGAATGAAGCCCGAAGATTGCATTGAAGCGGCAAAAGATAAGTCGAATCCCTTCAAACTTTTCGGTTTCGGCCATCGTGTTTACAAAAATTATGATCCACGCGCCAAAATGCTTCGGGCAGCCACTGACCGTGTGTTTGCCAGACTAAAAACGAACGATCCACTTCTCGATGTTGCTCGAAAGTTGGAAGAATTGGCACTGAAAGATTCGTATTTCGTGGATCGCAAATTGTATCCGAATGTAGATTTTTATAGTGGGATTCTTCTCCGTGCCATCGGCATTCCGACCAATATGTTCACCGTCATTTTTGCGATTGGACGTCTCCCTGGATGGATTGCACAGTGGAAGGAACAGCACGATAATCCGGCACAAAAAATTATTCGACCGCGACAGCTTTATTCAGGAAATACGGTCACTGATTATACTCCAATTGATGAACGCTGAAATTTGATTTCCGCTTTTGATTACACGTTCTGCCGCCACAAAACACGGTTTTTGGTGGCACTTATTTTCTCGAAATCTCACTTGTTTCATCGCTGCTTCTGCCTTTTTTTAGCAGCGAGATTATCTCATTTATTGCACATGGAAGAACACGTTTTAGTCGTTCCCACTTCGCTTTTTCATCGCATTGGACTCTTTCAAGGATTTTGTTGTGATGTCGAAAAATATCGCAGTCAACTTCTTGCTCCTGAATGTGTCCAATTTCTTCCACGCAGCCACGCAGAAAAAGACCCATCATTCAAACAATTGATCCCTTATTTGATATTCTGTCACTCAGATTCAGAGGGAGTGGACCATCTTTTCCAATATGTTCGCGGCAAAAAAAGTGGTGAAAAGCGACTTGCCAGCAAACGAAGTATTGGTGTTGGTGGGCACATTTCATCTGAAGATTTGCGTGAAAATGGAACCAATGCCGATCTTTATCGAGAAGGAATGGAACGAGAATTGCGAGAGGAAGTGCGAATTGGATCGCCCTTTCGTGAGTCGTGTATTGGACTGATTAACGACGACACCACTGAAGTCGGGTCTGTTCATTTAGGAATCGTTCATCGTTTTGATTTGACGCATCCAATCATGGAATCGAATGAGTCCGAACTGATCGAGTCTGGATTCGTTGCTGTTCCCAATCTTCTCAGCGACTTGACGAATTTCGAGTCGTGGTCAGCAATCTGCCTTCAATCGCTCTGGAAAAACAGGTAAAATAGCAGCCGGAGCGTTTCGAGCCGCACGTTTAGCCCGCTTTCGTAGAAAGCGGTTGTTTTGTTTGGCGAGCCGCCGGCGTAAGTCGGCGGTTTTGTTTTGGCGGCTCTACTATGCTTTTGGAGCGTGCCATGAAGTGCTGAATTCCGAGAGTGGCTGGTTTTGAAAAAATTTTCGGGGCTATTGTCATCGATGGAAAAGCGTGCTATATTTAATCCATAATTTTGAAATATCGTCTGGTTGTATACTGGGCGAATAACTTTCGAGTACGACAACAAACTACAAGAATCGCTTCGGCGGACGACTATTTTCTGCACTACGAACCGGGCAACCGGGTAGAAAATGATCGGTTGTTCACAAAGTTGCGTTGCTCCCGCTAAGGGAGCGTCGCGTGTGAACTTACGGACTGAATCGGCATTGTCCATTAGGCTAGCAATGCACCACTGTCGTAGGTGGGATGATTTCCGTTTCTTGTAGGCGTGCCGCTCCCGTTTTTGAGCGTTCTTGTTGCCGCCTCTCGAACAGTCGATGAATGCCTTCGATTTTCATGGCGTAATTGGAAAAATGAGAATGGATGGAAGTTTTTCTCGAAACTCCGTAAATTCTAACCTTTTACGCCCTTTTGACTATACCAACATTCCGCAATCTTGCGGTTAAACCCATTTTGTGAGGTCGTGAAGGACTTCATAGAGGAGTGTACGATGCCGGGATTAGTGTTATTTGGATTTATTAGTGCGATGGACACCCTGATTGTCACATTTTTGCTTGCGCTTGCCCCATTTTTGCTTGCGCTTGCCCCATTTTTGCTTGCGGTTGTCGCATTTTCGCTTTTTGAAGATTGGCTGCCGAGTGTGATGCGTTCGTTGGGGCAATTTACGAAGGGGGTGATGGAGAAAGGTATTCGGGGGCAAATTTCTGCGATGGCTTCCAAATGGTACAGTGCGTTTAATAAGAGGGTGACGGCGAAAGGTATTCGGGAGCAAATTTCCGCGATGGCTTCCAAATGGTACAGTGCGTTTAATAAGAGGGTGACGGCGACTAGGTTAAATTATGGATTGGTGAACCTTGCCGCACTGCTCTTCATTGGGGTCGTTGTTGCGTGGGTTATTGGAGGTTGTATTGATCGTCAAGAACGCCACGAAAACAATTTGCGGTACATAGAACTCATAGAACAGGTAGATAAAGGCCGACAGGCAGTAGAAAAAATGCGGCAAAAATAGGTTAGAAGCCATCGTATCGTTGCCAACACAACACACCGGGTAACTTTTACCCAAACTTAAAAACCTAACTTGAAAGGAAAAGTTATGACCAAATCCAATGATAAAACTGTTTACCATTACACTTGCCCCCAAGGTGCATTTTCGATCCTTAGTAACAAAACTATCTGGTTTACCGAAGTCCAATATCTTAACGACAGACATGAACATGCAATTAACGATGATGGGAAACGTCGGTATGTCTTTTGCGCTTCCCGTAGTCGTGATAACCTTACAATGTGGAATTATTATGTTAAAAATGGAGACTATCGGGGCTATAATTTAGGAATAAATGTGGAGGCTTTCACTCGTTTGCTTAAAAGAGACATCGCTAATGAAAAGGGCGATATAACGTTAATCCCGGATGAAATAACGTATAGCGACGATGCTAAACGCGACGATGCTAAACGCGATGTATTTAGTAAACAAAAAGCGTTCGAGTGCGAGAATGAATATAGATTTGTTATCGAGGTTCCTTCAACATACAAGTTCCGTAAGCAGAGAGATCGAGCGTTGCAGCAGAGCGGTCTAACATTGAAACACAGAGTCAGCGCAAGTGGTATTATCGTACCCTACCTAGAATGGCATTTCAACTTAAAAACAAAACAAGAATTGTTTACAACAATCACACTGGCTCCGATGATTGAAGAGGCATTAGCAACCGCCAGTTTTAAGCAATTTTTGCATAAAGACGTATACAATAATATTAGTATTGAACCATCGAGTCTCTGTATGAAAAATAGTTGGTAATCATCGGTGTTCTTTTCCTGCATAGTTCATCACCACTTTTCTATCACATTGACGATGGCGAATGCGTTGATTTCCTTCACCACGAAACGACTGGACAAGAGGTGGGCAATAATGGTTACCACCCAATAGCAGCCGGAAAGAAGGTGCGCAGCACCGTATTGACGGTAAAAACATGGTACAAACCGTCAATGCGCTCCCGATGGTCGGAGCGTTTCGAGCCGGTGCGTCAGCACCGGAATTTATTCGGCGGTGTATTTGGCGCGCCGCCGGCGTAAGTCGGCGGTTGTTTGGCGAGCCGCCAACGTAAGTTGGCGGGTGTTTCGTAAACGCTGCATTGCAATAACAAATCATCCTCAACATCGTAGATGTTGCAGAATGGTAGAAGCGTGAGCAATATCGTAACAAGAACCCCGTCGGGGTTCCCGAATGGTAGCAAAAGGCGTGATTGACCATTCGGAAGTCCCTGCGGGACTGTTGCGTTTTTTTGACGTTTTTTGCCGAACAAACCCGCCAACTCACGTTGGCGGCTCGCCAAAAGAACCGCCGAACACACCGCCAAATAACCATCGACTTACGCTGGCGTTTCGCCGAACATGGACGCTGCCGATTGACATTCCTGTCTCGCTTCATAAAACTTGCCGACATTTATTTGTCGTGAATGATTTTCTAGTCATCATAAGGAGAACGAAACGCGAGTCGTTGCTCTTCGATTTCATCGAACGTATACAAACGACCATTATTGATTCCAGGACAATGTTTTCCGGCCTTTTTCCATGTACTTTCCGAATGGATATTGATTTCCCAAAAAGGCCAAGTGCGACACTGAATTGGTCGCTCCTGATAAACTTTGCAGCCACGCAGTCGATCATGGAGCAGCACGCAGTCTCCATTTCCATATTCTTTGAGACTCTTTTCTCCTTTTTTCACCGTCCAAACAAATGTTTGCTCAAAGAGAAAGCGGTCTAATCCCATTTTTTTTGCGATTTGTTCGATTTCTTCATCGGAAACCCAAACATATCCGGGGCCTCCGCCGCAGCATTGTCCGCACTGTTTGCACTCGAATTGAAGCCCCTTTTTATACCATTTCGAATCAGAATCCATGAATGTTAATATGAATTGTTTGAGGAATACAATCTGTTCCTTAGTCATTTGCAGTTGGAAAGGTATTTGATGGCGACTCTCGAACTGATTGCGACTCAGTGGAGTTTGACCGCATCAAAAAGAGGACGGCGATCCCTTCTTGATTGGCCAATTCGATGCCCGCTTTTTCGCCCAAAACGAACATTGCAGTTGCCAGTGCATCCGCTCTTGTGCAACTTTTGTCCAGCACTGAGACGGCACCAATTTTCTCTTTCGGGACTTCTTCTGAGAGTTCAATTTTTTCGGTGGGAAGTCCGGTTCGTGGATCAATAATGTGCGAAAAGCGTTTTCCATCCAATTCATAATAGTTTAGATAGTCGCCGCTGGTGGCCATACTTTGATTGTCGAGAAACAATTTTTTCTGAATTCCTGGCATGACATCTGGTGGAACGATCAGCGGTTTCTCGATTCCAATCACCCATTTTCCGCGGAGTCCTTTGGTTCCACGACATCTCACTTCGCCTCCTACTTCGATCATGTAGTTATGAAGTCCATGCTGTTCGAGCAAGTCGGCAACAGAATCGACCGCATATCCTTTTGCAATTGCCGAAAGATCAATATGCAAATTCGGATGCGACTTTTTGAGAGCAGGGGGATTTTTTTGTACTGAAAGTTTATCAAATCCGACCGATTCTTTGAGACTTGGAATCGTCGCCTCGATTTCAACAAGAGACGGCTTTTTTTTGTTGGGTCCAAATCCCCAAAGATCGACCAAAGGAGCGATGGTGACATCAAATGCACCCGATGTCAACTGCGACACTTGGAGTGCGAGTTCGACGACTTCTGCTGTTTCAGGAGAGACCGGAAACCAATCTATCGAATCAGACGCATTAAATCGGCAAACATCGGAATCATCTCGATAAGTCGACATTTTGCTGTCAATGTTATCGAGACATTTTTGCACTTCTTGCTTGAATGTTGTTTGAAACTGTGTTTTTTTGGCCTCTGGGAAATCAAAGACTTTGACGGAATAATCAGTTCCCATTGTTCGTCCAGAAATTTCTTCGGACGAAAATGCCAATGGTTTTTGAGAAAAATAGTACCAAGTGCCGCCAATGATAATGGCAGCAATGATAATATATCGGAGTGGTTCCCAGGGAGAAGCATCTTTTGCCGATTGATGTTCGTTGGATTTGTTTTCAGTCATAATGATGACATGCTTTAGAAAAAACGGACAGTTTTTTGCCAGCCGCACACTGCCGCTGGACACAAATTACCGAATGGCATCCTCGAATTCTTTGAGCGACTGACACGTTGCTGCGGCGACAGTTAGTTCCGTCAACCGGTCGTGGCAACTGATTTTATAGACGTTTTTTATAACTCGTTGTGGCAACTGACCAAATCTTGCCTTCAAAACGGTAAGAATCGAAAGTATTTCCCCCTCGGCTTTCCCCTCGGCTTTGCCTCGTGCTTCGCCTCGTGCTTCGCCGCGTGCTTCGCCTTCTGCCTTTCCTTCCTCTCTGGCATATTGGAGACCCATGTGGTATTCCAGCTCCGCCAGTCGTCGACGACGCAAATAATCCTGCATCTTTGGATCAGACGAAAATCGCTGCAATTCGCTCCGCGCCTCCATCACCAAAGGATCATTTTCAACCAATTGAGACATCTCTTCTTCTCCTTTCTCGCCGCCATAAGACCAAAAAAGCAACCAGTGACGTAAATCACTCGGCACATGGAACAATGCTTCGAGCCGGTGCGTAAGCAGCGGCATTTTTGTAGTTACCGGCATTTGTTCGGCGGGTTTGTTCGGCGGTTGTTTTGTTCGGCGAGCCGCCAACGTAAGTTGGCGGGTTTTGTTTTGGCGAGCCGCCGGCGTAAGTCGGCGGTTTTGTCGTCCCTGAACACCGGCGGTGTTCAATAATGGTAGAAACGAATTGCCCAAAAAACATACAATACAACTCCGTCGGAGTTGAATAATGGTCGCCGTTATTCAACCCCGAATGGGGTTCTGACGTTTTTGATGGAAGTTGCCGAACACACCGCCGACTTACGCCGGCGGCTCGCCAAAAAACCCGTCGAACAAATGCCGGTGCTGACGCACCGGCTCGATGTTTCGCTCCGCCATAAATTTTAACCTTTTATCCACTTTTGACAAGTTGATTTTGGTTTTGCTTCGAGTCCATTCGCTTATTTTACCATTAAAGTCGCCGTGTGGCAAGATGGTTTGATTTGCTTTTTGCTGCTTCGCTTTTGTCAGCAACACGAAAACTGTCTCGTTTCGGCAAAACGTGACTAAACTTGTTATGCAAATGTCAATGTTGACGCAGACCGGTGAATCGCATAAAATGAAATCATACCAAGTTTCTCCATTTCACCAGACATTTTTCAGGCGAACCTTTTTATGACAAAAATATATTATCACTCTGTTTTGGTCGCCGCATTTCTTGTGTGCCTCGCCTGCTTTTCCGTCTGCGCCGAGGAATCGCCCGATTCCGCCAAATCTTCGTGGCGAGTGTTTGGAACCGTCCGCGATCATGCCGGAAACCCTTTCCCGAATGTTATGATCGAGCTAAGTGCACAGTTCACTGGAACTCAGCAAAGTCAACTGACCACTTACACCGACGAAAATGGCGAATACTCGCTCGACATCACACCACTCGATCCCTTTTGCATTCCACCACTGAAGGTCAAAAAAATCGATGCCAATTCGGACGCTATTTCAGGCGATGTCGATTCAAATGGCGATTCAGAGGAGACGAGAACAGAGCCGAATCGCACTTTTCTGTTTCAGCAACTCACCATCAATGCGTCCGCTGGATTTTACAGTAAAGAGCCATACACGATATACGCACAAAGCCGGTCGGTGCCGGGCGATCTTCTCGTCATCGGCGAGGCGACTTTGCAACAGACCGACGACATACTGAAGCAACTTGCGGCAGATAAACTCGATGTTATTCCCGTTCGGAAAAACGAGCCGTGCCAAATTGATTTTGTTATGGAATCTCGTGATGTCGCCGCTACAAAAAACATCCCGCCATCTTTTTGCTGGCAGAAAAATTTGTGGATTTGCAAAATGGACATCGACCACAGTGAGGCCATTTTCCGCAAAGCGATTTTGCCATATCTTCCAAATCGAGAATATCAGGCGGCGATTGAACGAAACGACAAACTCACAGCTTCGCTCCGTTTTCCAAAGGCGGAAATCATGGTCGGTGAACCCACATCGTTCGATTTTGTCATCAAAAACGAATCGGAAACCGACATTTCGATGTTCGTCGGCGGCGATTATCGCGGTTCTTCGCGTCCGATATCATTCACGATGCGTGCTGTGCGGCTGGATGGTGATGCCGCCGGAAAAATCGTGTATGAAATTCCCGAGCTGTCTTGTCATGGTGGTTTGTGCTGCCCACAAAATGTTCCAGCGGGCGGCGAATATGTGTTCGATCTCTGCTTCGCGTGTTGGTTCGACTTGAAAGAGCCGGGGCAGTATCGAATCGAAGTTGCGCGATATTGTCAATTTGGACGAGATGATCCACCAAAGCGGGGCAACTGGGATTATGATGCCCCACTTGTTTTGCGAACTGCGACTGGCATTTTGCAAGTAAAACCGACAGATTTTGATGAGATGGGCAATTTGATCGACCAATGGGGCAAAACAGCAACCACAAATACGACGGACGAACAAGAATCGAAAAATCAGGAACATGCCCGCAAAAATCTTGCTCATGTCGATGACGAGCGAGTGATTCCCTGGTTGATTCGACTCTCTGAAAATGGAGACGGTTCTTATTACACGAAATCGGCACTTTGTAAATTCAAAAACGACGACGCACTGGCGGCAATTGTGAAGGACATCGACTCAAAAGATGAGAACAAATCATATTCTGCCGCGATACATCTTGCTTGCAGCAAACATCCAAAGGCACTTGAAATTTTGCTCATGCAGCAAGACCACTGGAACTGGCAAGTCCGATTGGCAGTCGTTCAGGCGGCAGAAAAGATGAATCCAGAAGTCGCGCTTCCGATGCTGCGAAAGCGGTTCGACGATACTGCATGGGAGGGAAACATCTCCAAAGAAGCCCATCGCATTTATGAAATCATTACGAAAAAGCAGAATGAGTAAGTGGGGAGTATTTTGACATAGACAGCAAACGGCACAAAATTGGATGTTTTGCCTCGTTTCGCTTTTTTGTTGGAACATAAAATTCCAAAGCTCCCCGAGTAGGACTCGAACCTACGACCTACGGATTAACAGTCCGCCGCTCTAACCAACTGAGCTACCAGGGATCGTGCGTCCAAATTATATGGACACTCATAACAATTGCATCACTGCAATCGAAACTTTGAGAATTTTATCACATCACATTTATCCTGTCAATACCACTTTTTTCTAAAAATTTCAATTGAAAAATGATGCAAGAGAATTGAATTATTTGGTTATATGTGTTAGAATCAGCTGTTGTGCAAATCGTCAATTCGCTCCCATCGGTCGGTGCCACCGTCAATACGGCATCGTGTGACATACACTCGCCGCCTCCTTTCCGGCTTTTATTTTTGCCGATTTCATCAAAATCGTAAACTTGTTTGCGTTCTCCATTATCTCCATTATTATATCTGTTATGAGAAGTATTTCCTGTTTTTCAAGTTGTGTGCTTATTTGCGTTTGGCTTTTTTTCAGTGGATTTCCAGCGAATGCACAAATTTTATCGAGAAGTACAAAAAGTACACGATCTGTTAAATCGACTCCGCATCTGATCAAAAATGTTCGTCAAACCACATCATCAAATCATACCAAATCTTCCATGAATTCAGAAGCTAATCAACTTTCCGACATCCTCGAACAATATCAAACAGAAGTTTTGCAGCTTTTCAAAGAGTGCAATGAGTCCGAATGGGACGCGATGACAACAGGAAAACCGGAGGCGTTCGAACGAAGTGCCAAAACCAAAATCGAACTTGCTAAATATCATAGTAATGCAGAAAAATATGCCGAAATGAAAAAACTTCGGAATTCGGCAACTGGTCTCTCTGCGCTCCAATTGCGTTCGGTGGATCGGATGATTATGGCTTTTGAGCAAAAGCAGTTGCCCCCCGATTTGCTCGAAAAAATGGAAGAAATGGCATCGAAAATTCAGATGACTTTCCAAACACATCGCGGAACTCTCGATGGCAAAGAATACTCGAATAATGACTTGCTCGAAATGCTTTCCAAAGAGACCGATTCCGAAAAACGAAAGAAAGTATGGGAAGCACTCAAACAAGTCGGCGGTGCGATTGACGCAGATGTCATAGCTCTGGCCAAAATCCGAAATGAAGCCGCTCAAAAACTCGGTTTTCCAAATTACTGGGAAATGCAAATTCACTTTCAGGAATATGATTCGAAGGAATTGCTTGCTCTTTTTGACGAACTGGAAAAGACAACAACGCCACTTTTTGCGACAATGAAAAACGAATTGGATGCCCAGCAATCTGAAAAATTTGGCGTTTCAATTGCAGAATTACGCCCATGGCATTATGACAATCCTTTTTTCCAACAAGCACCGCCGTCCAAAGAAATCAATCCAAACGACTTTTATAACGACAAAACGAAAGAAGAAATTGTCGATATTGCAGTCCGATATTTCAACAAAATCGGTCTTCCATTCGACAAAGTGTTGCAGCGGAGCGACATGTATGAGCGAGATGGCAAAAATCAACACGCCTTTTCCATCGACATGGACACACTCGGCGATGTACGAAATTTATGCAATGTGAAAC
>JBOFGF010000235.1:0-2234 GCA_051649005.1 Thermoguttaceae bacterium
ATATCGTAACTTGGGACGAAGCAATGAATTCACAAGTTGAACTCGCTCCGAATATCGAATCGCTGACGTGGGACGGCCCAGCTCCGGTGATGCCTGATGAAAATGGAAATTATCCAATTGCAGTGCCGGGAGTCACAAAAGTCGTTTGATGGTTTTCGTCATTTCAGGAACCCATCACGGCAAACTGAACAATGCTTCGAGCCGGTGTGGAATCACCGAGATTTGAGCTGCGTCACAGCGATCTATTTTTTGTTTCGCAATTAGGTCGCCCCGATGGGACTTCCACCCGCCGACTTACGTCGGCGGCTCGCCAAATGAAACCCAGTGCGGCTGTATCAGTTCCGGTGCTCACGCACCGGCTCGATGTTTGACGAGACAATACTTCCGCGATCTTGCGGGAGCACCGTTTTTATCACTCTTTTTTATCTTTCTTTGGCAATAATTACATCATGTCAATTGCTGTTGTTACAGGTTCGAGCCGCGGAATAGGAAAAGGAATTGCCGATATTTTAGAGGCCAATCATTACACGGTCGTCCATTCAGCCACGCGAGAGATTGTGGAAGGATGCCCAAACTATATTCGTTGTGATGTATCATCAAAAGAAGATCGTGAACATCTTCTCGATGAAGTACTTCGGCGTTTTGGTCGCGTAGATGTGCTGGTCAATAATGCAGGAGTTGCCCCTGAAATACGGCTTGATCTCCTTGAAACAACGGAGGAAAGTTTTGACCGTTTGATTCGCATTAACTTGAAATCAACGTTTTTCATGTCGCAATTGTTTGCCAATCAAATGATCAAGCAGGGAGGTGATGGCTGCAAAATTATCAACATCGCTTCCATTTCGAGTTACACCAGCAGTATTTTTCGGGGCGAATACTGTATTTCAAAAGCGGGAATTTCAATGGTGACACAACTTTTTGCGGATCGACTCGCTTCAGATGGAATTGGTGTATTCGAAATTAGACCAGGAATTATTGAAACAGATATGACGAGTGCCGTTCGTGAAAAATATGAAAAAATGATCGCTGATGGTCTCACTCCGATTCCGCGACTTGGCTCTCCCAAAGATGTTGCCGATGCGGTTCTCGCTTGTTGCAGTGGGCTTCTTGATTTTTGTCCCGGACAAATTTTGAATGTCGATGGCGGCTTTCATATTCGACGGCTTTAGAATTTCGACTTTTGTTGGTGTCATTTTTTTAGTTTTACGAAACAACCGCTTTCTGCGAAAGCGGGCTAAACATCGAATTGATGACGATTTACTGTATATTATTATTTCTTCTGCAATTTTTATGAAAAATTACTTCTATTTGTTACTCATTTTGATCGTTTTGTGTGTCCAAATGCAGGTTTATGCAGAAACGGTTCGTGCTGATGCAGCGAACGAAAATGAAATTGTGGCGGCAATCAATTCTTTGACGAGAAACCTTGATTCCGAAACAGGATTTCCTCTCGGCACACAGGGGGTCTCCAAAGGATATCACACCAATTTGGAGCGTGGTGTCAAAGTCCGTCCAACTCGGGCGGCGATGGAACTGGCCGCTCTTTACTTGGCAAGTCCGCGCGAAGAAGATCGCAAAAAAGGAGTGGTACTGCTCGAAAAAGTGTTACTACTTCAAGATACAAATCCAGAAAGCCGAACCTTCGGATTATGGGCCTGGTATGCCGACGAACCACTCAGCAAAATGGCCACTCCTGATTTCAATTGGGCCGATTTTCAGGGAGCGACATTGGCGGGAATTTTGATTCATAATGCGGATCGCCTCTCGCCTGAACTACTCGCCAAAACCAAATTCGCACTCGAATGTTGCTGTCGGGCCATCTTCAAACGAAATGTCGGCGCATCTTACACAAACATTGCTGTGATGGGAGGCGTGGTAACAGCGGCGGGGGGCGAAATTCTTGGACGAAATGATCTTTTGGAATATGCACGAAAACGATTAAAACATGTACTCGACTATTATCGAGAAACAGGGGGATTCAATGAATATAACAGCCCAAATTATGCGATGACAGTCGTAAATGACTTGGAACGACTTCTCGATTTGGTGAAAGACGAAGAATGTCGGACGATTGCCGAAACACTCCTATTTGAAACATTGAAAGGGGTCGCCGAACATTATCATGTTCCGACCGGACAGTGGAGCGGACCACATTCGAGAGCATATCAAGATCGTTTGTCCAGAAAAACGCGGCTGGCACTGCAAACTCGGGCCGGTCTGGTTCCAGCATCGGG
>JBOFGF010000236.1:0-11909 GCA_051649005.1 Thermoguttaceae bacterium
ATGAATATCATGCTTCGACCAGCGAATTGGTGCGAATGTTAGAAAAAGATCATCATGGTGTCAAACTCGACAAGGAAGCCTGGCAACGAATTTATCTCTGGATCGACATGAACGCTCCTTGGCGCGGAAAATGGGACCATCCAGAACTTGCACAGCGACGAATCGAATTGTCGAAAATTTATGCTGGAATCGAGGATGACCCAGAAGACGAATATGATAAACTGTTGAAATTTTATGCCGACAATCCAAAACCGGAATTTATTCAGCCGGAAAAGAAGGATGCACCGACTGATGCGATTTCGATTCCCAAATGGCCATTCGATGCCGACAAAGCTCTCGAAATGCAGAAAAATGTATCCGAAAATGGGACAACGAAACTGCTCGCTTTGAGCGATAATGTAACACTTCGATTGACACGAATCCCCGCCGGCGAATTTGTCATGGGATCGCTTACTGGTGCATCGGACGAAAATCCGCGCACGGTCGTCAAAATCGACAAACCTTTTTGGATGGGAGTCACCGAAGTTACGAACCGTCAATACGAAGCATTCAATCCAGATCATGATACTCGGTACTTGGACGAAGATGGCAAAGATCATACAACACCTGGTTATATCGCCAATCACCCTGATCAGCCAGTTGCCAGGGTTTCATGGAACGAGGCGAAAAAATTCTGCGACTGGGTCAGTACACAAACGCACATGAAAGCCGATCTTCCGACTGAGGCCCAGTGGGAATGGGCGGCCAGAGCGGGAAGTGCGGAACAGTTTTATTGGGGTAATTTTGACGCAGATTTTTCAACTTTTGCGAATCTTGCCGATGCTTCTCGGCGATGGATATACACATCTTGGGATGGTGGTTCGCTAATACATATTCGCAGACCTTATCCAGAAAAGAGTGTTTATCCACTCAGGGACGACCGATTTACTGATTCTTGGTTCATTGTCGATTATGTTGGAAAATCGAAGGCAAATGCGTGGGGACTGCATGACATGATCGGCAATGTTTCGGAGTGGACAAAATCAGACTACAAAGCATATCCATATACTGACACAGAGAGCGATCTATCAAGTCGCAAAGTGGCGCGGGGCGGTTCTTGGGCAGACAGACCAAAAGTCAGTGGATGTTCGACGAGATTTCAATATCTTCCGCATCAGAAGGTGTATGATGTCGGATTCCGAATTGTGGTCAGTGAGTAATTACGTTTAGATCGCCGCTCTCAATGAAAGCGATTATTTTTTCTGTTTTATTTTTCCACTTTTTTTCACTTTTAGGAGATGTTTTATGAATTGCAGCCGTTTTATCGCCGGTTATTTGGTCGTTTTGTTGCTGTTTGGAATGATGTGTTCCGATGTTTTTGCACAACGAATTAGGCAAAATAACCAAGTCCGTTTTCTGCCACGAGGAAAAAATACGATGAAAATTGAGAAATCTACATTTGGTCAAACCGCTGATGCCAAAAATGTAACAAAATATACGCTCGATAATGGACGAGGAATAACGGTGGAAGTGCTCGATCTCGGCGGCGTGATTTACTCTTTCAATGTTCCAGACAAAAATGGCAAATTGACGAATATCTCTGCCAATTTGGAAACGGTCGCCGACTATGAAAAAGCACGTCCATTTTTTGGTGCTCTTGTTGGCCGATTTGGAAATAGAATTGCGAACGGCAAATTCACGCTGGATGGAAACGAATACTCACTTCCGCAAAATAACGGACCTAATTCATTGCATGGTGGGAAAAAAGGATTTGACACGGTTCTCTGGAATGTCGAAGAAATTAAAGGGAGAGATTTTGTCGGTCTAAAACTTACTTACACGAGCAAAGACGGCGAAGAAGGATATCCGGGCACGCTTCAAACAACAGTGATTTACAAACTCGACAACAAAAATCGCTGGACAATGGACTATTCTGCGACAACCGACAAAGCGACTGTATTGAATTTGACGAATCACACATTTTGGAATTTGGCCGGTTTCCCGAATAATGTTTACGACCATGTTTTGACTTTGAACGCCGACCAATTTTTACCGACCGACACCACACTAATTCCAACTGGTGAATTGAAAAAAGTCGAAGGCACGCCGCTCGATTTTAGAACGCCCCATTCGATTGGAGAACGTATTCATCAAGTCGAAGGCGATCATTTTGCCGGTGGATATGATCACTGTTTTGTGCTGAATCAGGCAGTATCAACTCCGAAAAACCCGAAAACTCTGATAAAATGTGCTGACATTTATGAACCGAAAAGTGGACGCACAATGAAGATAGAAACGACGGAGCCGGGTGTTCAATTTTATTCGGGCAATTTTTTGAATGGTTCCACCGAGGCTTTTGGTAACAAATACGAAAAGCATGGTGCTTTCTGTCTCGAAACGCAGCATTTTCCCGATTCACCGAATAAATCCGAATTCCCCAGTGTCGTGCTGCGGCCCGGCGAAACATTCAGAAGTACGACCATTCACACTTTCGGCGTGAAATAGGTCTTTCAACAGGGCACTTCCAAAAATTCATTTTTCAAAAACACAGGCTCCGTATTTACGGGGTTTTGTGTTACATTTTGGCAATCGGCGAATAAATATACTGCGAATCGTCATCAATTAGATGTTTAACCCGTTTTTGTAGCTGTTTAACCCGCTTTCATAGAAAGTGGTTGTTTCGCAAAACAAAGCAAATTTCTAAAAAATGACACTTACAAAAAATATCGTTTTGTGCCAGTGTGCTGTATTGATGTGCCAAACTAAATTCTAAAAATCAACAACTCTATTACTATTTTTTGCCATGTTAAAAATTGGAATTACCGGCATCGGTTTTATGGGAATGATTCATTATCTTGCATATCAGAACATTCCGGGTGTTCAGGTTTCGGCAATATGTGAGAAAATTCCCGAACGTCTCCGCGGCGACTGGACGAAAATCAAAGGAAACTTCGGTCCACAAGGAACACAAATGGATTTGAGTGGTGTCAAAACCTATTCTGAAATGTCTGACATGCTCGCAGACGACTCGCTCGATTTGATTGATGTTTGCCTTCCTCCAAATGTACACGCAGAAGCCACGATTGCTGCGCTGAATGCAGGGAAAAATGTTTTGTGCGAGAAACCAATTGCACTGAAATTGTCGGAGGCTGAAAAAATGTTTGCCGCAGCCGAACGAAACAAAAAATTATTGATGGTCGCACATGTTCTCCCGTTTTTCGTTTCACATGCTTTTGTTTATGAAGCGGTCAGATCGGGGCGTTTTGGAAAATTACTCGGTGGACATTTTAATCGTGTGATTTCCGATCCAACTTGGCTCCCTGATTTTTACAATCTCGATAAAATCGGCGGTCCACTTCTTGATTTGCACATTCATGATGCCCATTTTATTCGGCTTTTGTTTGGAATGCCGCAAATTATCCAAAGTGTCGGTCGTTTGCGCGGCGAAGTGCCCGAATACTTCAATTCTCAATTTCTTTTTGACGATCCGAGCTTGGTTGTTACAGCGACCAGTGGTGTCATTTTTCAGCAAGGTCGCCCTTTCACTCATGGATACGAGGTTCATTTCGAGAAAGCGACGTTGTTACATGAATCCTTTTCACAAGTTCCACCGACGATTTTGACAGACGATGGCAAAGTGGAGCAGGCAAAACTTCCGGCTCTTGATGAAATTGCCGTATTCGCACAAGAACTGACCGACGTGACTGATTCGGTAAAACGTGAAACTGTTTCACCAACTTTGGATGGTCGATTGGCTCTCGATGCACTCATTATTGCAACAAAAGAAATGGAATCGGTCAGAACCCGAAAGCCGGTTTTTATCTGAGGGGCATCTCTAAAAACTCACTGGGAACGCGGACATCTCGTCCGCAAACGATGGAAGACGAGCCGCCGACGTTAGTCGGCGGGTTTTCGTTTTAATTTCGAGCCGGTGCGTGAGCACCGGCATTTGTTGTTTGGTGCCCATCAGACTCCCCATCAAAACGCGAATCGGAGTGACGGTTTTTGCACGGAAAATCAATTCTCTTGATGTCATTGCAAATCAGCGGCAGATGGCGGTCGTCGAAACAATCGAATTCCTCTCAAGTGCTGCAATAACTCGGTCGTTGTTTTGGGACGGTCCGCCACTTCTTTTGCGAGCATTGATTTGATTACGTTCGCAAATTCAGGTGTGACATTTTTATTTCGAGCAGTTATGACAGGCGGCGGTGCTTTTAGGTGTTTGTTGAGTAAATCATTGATTGTTTCTCCTGTAAAAGGGAGTTTGGTTGTAATCATTTCATAAAACGTACATCCAAGACTGTAAATGTCGGCATG
The DNA here is from genome assembly GCA_051649005.1 of Thermoguttaceae bacterium. Taxonomy (GTDB): domain Bacteria; phylum Planctomycetota; class Planctomycetia; order Pirellulales; family Thermoguttaceae; genus WRKP01. The sequence continues at coordinate 4,297 of JBOFGF010000236.1, forward strand.
AATGTCTGGCGGCAAACCGCGAATCTGCTCAGGCGACATATAACTGGCCGTTCCCTGTGGTTTTGCGCGGAGGGAAAAAATCCGGCCAAGTCCGCCGACCACACGCTTTGACAACGCAAAATCAATCAGACGTATCTCTTTATTTTCATCACTGAAAAGAAAATTGTCGGGTTTTATATCGCGGTGAACCCATTTTTGCTCGTGCATGTATTGCACTGATTCAGTCGTATCCAAAATGAGCTTCGGTAAATTAGTGCAGTATTGCTCATAACCGCGATTGATCCACATTTTCAGGTTCGGTGCGGAGAACCACTCCATCACCAAATATGGGGTCTTCTGTTGCCATGCCAATTCGATGAAACGAATCAATTTTGGATGATTGAACTTTGTTGCGACTTCAAATTCCCATTTTAGAAGTTGTACCTGATCTTTTTCCTTCGCAAATTGATCGAGCAGCGTTTTTATCCCGACGAATTGCCGCTCTTGATCGTGATATGCCTGCCACAGTCGGCTTGTTTGCCCCATGTTGACAACATTCAAAAGGCGATATGGACCAAAATATCCCAAAGTGTTGGAACTCATGAATTACACGCAACTCTCTGTGAAACATTAAAAAAATGACTATTTCCAGCCATGCTTATTCCGAACATCAATCATCACCGACAAAATATCGTTCCAGGTTTGTTGCTTCATCATCACCTCATTTGGGAACATACATCCATCCCAACAAATGTGATTAAATCGTTTTGTAAGTCCATCTTCATCACGAAGCCAGAACCCTGCATAATGAGTAATATCAAGTTTTCCATTCGGGTCAGAGACCAGACAATGTCGTCCTGTTTTATCGTGGTCGCCGCATCCAAAAACAGTGGCATCATTTTGTGCGATGTGTAGATCGACCGTCCAAATTCGGAGAGCATTTGTCATTTTTCGATAAGCTGCATCGAGTGTCGCACGGTCTTTCCAGTCAAAATCTTTTGGCAGAATGCGATCTTCTGGAGCGTTGTATCCGAGTAAATATAGGAGAGTATGTGCCAAATCAGCTTGAAATCCTAATGTTTGTGGGCGATCAACCATTTCTAGTATTTGTAACATTCGTTTCCAGCTATGAATTCCTCCCCAGCAGATTTCCCCTTCACAAGCAAGCACTTCATCAAAGTCAGCGGCGATGTCGCAGGCTTCGACAAAGGTTTTAGCGATTATTTTTTGATTATTTTCAGGGTCTTTTGACCATTCATCGACACTGGTGGCCGTGTCAAAGCGGACACATCCTGCTGGCCGCACTCCGATTTTCCGAAGTTCGGCGGCAATATGGCACGCTTTTTTGACTTGTTTGAGAAAATTGGCTCGATTCGTTTCATTTCCCATTGCCGAGCCGCCGCCGGTTCCTTCCCAGACGGGAGCGACGACTGTGCCAATTTCGAGACCAAGTTCACGAGTTTTTTCCGCCAAACGCATCAAATCATCAGAAGTCGAATCTATGTCGCAGTGAGGTGAACTCAAAAAAAGGTCAAAACCATCAAAGTGGACACCATTAACCTCGGCATCTTTTGTCAGACGCAGCATTGTATCGAGATCGATAATTGTGTCGCAGCCGGGACCGCCTTTCCCAACAATGCCGGGCCAAGTTGCATTATGAAGTTTAGGAAAGTTATTTGCTTTGCGTGTGGCCATTATGGACTCTCCAAAAAATAGGAAAAAAGTAAACTAAATAATCTGAAAAAATTGAAAATAGAATTGAGACAGAATTAAAAAGAGTAAAACAAGTGAATAAAATAAGTAAAATAGGCAAAAAAGATGTTTGGAAGGTCAAAAACATCCTGATCGGCAAGTACCAGCCATTGAAAAGGATGGGATTTATTTGCGGAGCTTTTATTTGCGTAATTTATTATTTAGAACTTCTAATCGCGTCCATTATATCGCAGTGAAAAAAAAAATCAATCACCAACAAAAAGATGAACATTTGTGTCCAGATAGCAAATAAGTTTCGTGTGTGTTCGCGGTTTTATAATTTTTGAAATGCAAAAACGAGCGAGAAAATAAAGCCCCAATTCCCCCTGTTGTTTAATCACGTCTGAAAAGGTATAATGAGTGTTTGTGTATAAGCAACCACATTTTTTCCCGTCTATACAATACTGTTGGTGACCACATTCACTATTCACTGGTAATAAAAAAATATCATGTCTCCATTTGGAATATTTGGTCCTCGAACAGGGCACGAACCGCTTTTTTGGGAAGTTGTGAAGTATCATAACTTGGATCGCAAAAGTCGTAATCTCATTTATTCAGTTGCAAAAAAATATCAACCAGAGCGACTATCAGAAGTTTTTTTGAATCCAAGAATCCTGCAATTGGCGATTGACGATGCTGAATTTGTGTCATCAACCGACGATCTTCGAGAAATCTATAAAAATTGGTTCGAATAATTTGACCTCGCAAAACAACGAGTTTCTATGAAATTCGCAAAACATTTCATGCTGAAAACAGCATATTTGCGTGTCCATCAGATAAACATTTTTTCTTTTTTGAATTATGCCCCTCGAAACATCGACACCGGCTCCGCAAACGCTTTGGAATCGTGGATTCATTGCTCTTTTGATCACACAATTCACAGTTGCATTCAATGACAATGCGTTTCGCTGGCTTCTCATTCCAATTGGAAAAGCGTATGTCGATGGTGATTCTATTCGGACGCTCGGAAGTGTTTTTCTTCTCATTCCGTTTTTGCTTTTGGCATCAGTGGCTGGATATGTCACGGACAAATTTTGTCGCAGAAATGTTTTCATTTATTGCAAGTTTGCTGAAATTGTGATTCTTTTTGCAGCAATTGGCTTTATAACGATGGGGCCGAATGCGACTGGCGGAGTTGTCGGATTATCTTCGATGCCGCTGAAAGTCACGCTTCTTTTGGCAGTATTGTTCTTTTTGGGAGTCCAGAGTGCATTTTTCAGTCCCGCCAAATATAGTTCGATTCCTGATCTCGTTCCTGAAACCAAATTGTCAGCGGCAAATGGCATCGTGATTCTTTTGACGATGAGTGCATGTGTTTCAGGCCAAATTCTCGGTGGTTATATCTTTTTTTGGACGACATTTTTCGACACTAAAACCGGTGAAAATGGTGTTGTTGATCAATTTGCGAGCGGAATTCCTGGTGGACATTCGATTTGGATCACAATTTTGGTTTTGATTGGAATGGCTTTTCTTGGTTTTGTAACCAGTTTTCTTATTCCAAAGATCAAAGCGGTTGATCCGAAGGCGGTTTTTCCGCGTCGTATTTTTGCTCAAATTGGTCGTGATTTGGGGGCACTTTATTATCATCGAAAGCTTTTTTGGATTTCGGTCGCAAGTGCGTATTTTTGGGGACTCGGTGCTCTTTCGGCGATGAATATCGACAAATTTGCTAGTGAGTATTTGATGGTTCAACAGCAAAATGTCACGATTTTGGCTGGTATACTTTCAATTGGCATCGGAATCGGTGCTGTTTTATGTGGATATCTTTCAGGAAAACGGATCGAACTTGGACTCGTTCCAATTGGTGCTTTTGGAATCGGCATTTTCATTTTGCTTCTGGGATTCACGCCGGGATATTCGGAAAAAGTCGGCACTGGTTTTGGCTCGCCACTCGGTGCTCCTTATATTTTTGCTGTGGTGATGATGGGGATGACTGGCATCATGGCCGGGTTATACGACATTCCACTTGCTGCTTATATTCAGAAAATGAGTCCCGTGACACAGCGCGGTCGCATGATTGCCGCATATAATTTTCTGACTTTTTCGGCGATGATTCTTTTTTCTATTTTATTTTTAATCGGAGCCAAATTTTTTCACTTCCTAAATGATGCAAAATTGTTGAATTACGATCCTAGTTTGCTGATTTGGATGGTCACCGGAATTGTCACACTCGCCATTTGTGGCGTGTTGTTTTACGACTTTTTGGCGGCATTTTGGATATTTGTCATTTGTTCTCTTGTTCAATTGATTTATCGTCCCAAAATAGTTGGACTCGAAAACATTCCGCATGACGGCGGCGTTTTGCTCGTTTCAAATCATGTTAGTTTGCTGGATGGTTTCCTTTTGTATTCTGCGTGTCCACGAAACATCCGCTTTTTCGCACACGAAGAATATGTGCCGAAAATCTTTGAATGTGTGGCAAAAGAAACCGGTTTGATCAAAGTTCTGCCCGGTAAAAAGGTCGTCCATGCACTCCGAACTGCGCGAGAAGCATTGAAACAGGGGGATGTTCTGGGCGTTTTTGCAGAAGGAGGAATCACACGAAATGGGCAAATGAATGCGTTTGATCCCGGCTTTCTTTCGATGATGAAGGGAACGGAAAATGTGCCGGTCATTCCTGTCCACATTCATGGCCTTTTCGGGAGTATGTTCAGTTACAAATATGGTGATAAAAAACCGATTTTGTGGCCAAGAAAATTGGACAATGATGTCATCATTTCGTTCGGAAAGCCGATGTTCAATCCCGAATATCCGATGCAAGTCCAGCGAGCAGTCCAAGAACTCGGAGTCGATTCATATCGAGAATACAACACGAAACATTTGCCGATTCCGGCCCGGCGACTTATTGAAACTTGCCGAAATCGGGGCACGAAAGTTATGTTTGTCGATTCGACCGGAATCAATTTAAGCGGATATAAATTTCTTGCAGCGACACTCATTTTGCGAAAATTACTCAATAAATATGTTCTCAAATCACGAAATGAGGAAATGAATGTCGGTGTTCTCGCTCCCATGTCAGTTGGCGGATGTCTTCTGAATGCAGCACTGATTTTGGATCGCCGCGTTCCTGTTAATCTCAATTTCACATTTGAGGCAGATGGGATAAACGAGTGCATCAAACAAGCGGGAATCACACATGTTCTCACAAGCAGAAAAGTTATCGAACGATTTCCCGACATGAAATTGAATGCCGAAATAATTTGTTCCGAAGACCTTTTGTCGAAGGTGAATTTGTGGACCAAAATTGACTGCCTGCTGGATGCGTCCATATTGCCAAAATGGATTCTCGAAAGTATTTTAGGACTCAGAAAAAAAGGAATTCATGAAGAACTTTGCACGATGATTTATACATCAGGATCGACCGGTCGTCCAAAAGGTGTGATGCTGACAAATAATAACATTTCAGAAGTGGCCAGATCGTTCGTCGATGCGATGCGATTGAATAAAGATGACATGATTTTGGGATTTTTGCCACTTTTTCATTCATTTGGTTTCATGGGAAATTTCTGGCTCCCAATTTTCTGCGGCGGCGGCGCGGCTCTCCATTTTAGTCCACTCGAACCGAAACGTGTCGGGGAAATTGCCCAAAAATATCAAACGACATTTGTCGCTTCAACACCGACTTTTTTGCGTAATTTTTGGCGACGATGTCCGAAAGAAAATTTTGAAAACGCTCACACTGTCATGTGCGGCGCAGAAAAATTGCCGGTCGAATTGATGGATGCGTGGCAAGAAAAATATGGACATCGCCCAGGAGAAGGATTCGGCGCAACTGAATTGTCGCCACTGCCAACTACAAATGTTCCCGATTGTCGTGTGATGGACAAATTTCATGTTTATCGAAAAGATGGCTCCGTCGGTCGTGCTGTCGCAAATGTCGCCATAAAAATCGTCGATCTCGAAACCGGAGCCGATCTCCCGCCAAACGAAGTCGGAATGTTTGTCGTGAAAGGCCCGATAGTTACAAAAGGATATTACAAACAACCGGAATTGACGGCGGAAGTTATCAAAAATGGCTGGTATATCACAGGCGATGTCGGCAAAATCGATGAAGATGGATTCATTTTCATCACTGGCCGACAAACACGCATCTCCAAAATTGGCGGCGAAATGGTTCCACATATTTTAATTGAAGAAGCGATTCAAAAGATCGTTTCTGAAGCATTTGCCGTCTTATCGTCGAATGGTGAAAACAGTCAAGAATCTGTCGCAGGCAATGAACCTATTCTGGCTGTAACTGCACTGCCACATCCAACTCGCGGCGAACGGATTATCGTTTTGCATCGTGATCTTCCCATTTCACCACAAGAAATAATCGACAAAATGATTGCCGCGAACATGCCACGCATTTGGATTCCTTATCTGGACGGATTTATGAAGACCGATTCGATCCCAATTTTAGGAACCGGCAAACTCGACTTAGCTGCTTTGAAGAAAAAAGCCGCCGAAATTGATGAACAACTCGAATCCTAAAAATAAAAACAAACGCCAATACAATGAAACTGTAAAATGTGTTGGCGGTCATCTCAAAAATCCATATTCGTAGACTTGTGGGCGCAATTTTTCAGTCAAAACATTGTACGCTTTTTCAAACGCCGCAAAACTAACTGACGCAAAATCGCCAGATTCATTGCGAGCTTTCAAAACACTGCGAACCTGATACCAGCCGACATCCGACCGATTCAAACAAAATTGGTCGCGTGTCGCTTTGCCGTCGGTATGCGAAAAATATGCTTTCCATAATTCCCGACCAGCGTTCAAAACCACTTGCGACTGGCGAGAAAATTTTTTATCCGACATATATCGTTTCATAAAATCAGACTCAAAACGTCCAGTTGCACCCACTTCTGCTTCGCTGAATGGAATAAAGTGATTCACAATACTCCATTTCTTGCCATTCCACTCCAAATTATTCGCCGATGCAGTCAAATTGCTGCCATTAAAAAGCATCCAAATTAAACAATCGTTCTTGAACTCACTTGGCAACTTTTCTGTCGGCTGCAAAAATTGGTCGCGGTCGTTGATCCATGTATGTTTGATAATTTTTGAAACAGAAAAAACAATCGCAGCTTGCCACAGATTTTTGGCATTGACATAAAATCCATGTCCTCTGGATGCAACGGATGACAAAAGATAGATAAATTTGGAAGCATTTTGTAAGTCATTGGTTCCAGCACACATATATCCCACCGCGTTCTCAGACCAAGTTTTAATCCACGGATTGCCTGTCGTCGGCACTGCAAAATTACTGAGCGGCACCACTTCCTCTTGATTGGCACGCGGACGCATCACCCATTTGTTCAAATAACTTTCCGCAGGCAAGTTGTAAAATGTTTTTTCTCCAATGGGACTCACGTTTTTGTCAAAAACGTCAAGTTGTATTTCAGTAATCGGTGTTTTGATTTTGGCTTTTTGGTTCGTCTGCCAAATTAGAAAGCCGATAGGAAAATCTCCTTTCAATCCGTCAAACACTTTGCTGTGAATCATAAATCCGCCAAGATAAGTTGCGTTCCAGCTTTGCCGAAACTGTTCAAAATTCGGCGAGTTGAGGTATTTTAGTTTGCTGAAAGTAGCAATCGTCGCTTTTGGGATTTCTTTTGCAATTCTGGCAAGAAATTGGGTAAAAAGTTCGTTGCTGGCTTTTCCATAGGGATTCATTCCACCTGTTGCAGCAAATTTGGTTTTTGCAACTCCTGTTTTGTTTCCCGCTGTTGCTCCGTGAGTCGCATTTTTCACGTTCGTTGCTTCGGCATACGGCGGATTCATCAGCACGAGAATTTTTTTACCATCTTTAATTGCTTCGCGCAATCGTTTCGGCAGTTTTTCTGTTAGTGAATAATCAATGTCGCCATTTTCTGTTACGTCATCGTTCAGATAATCGT
>JBOFGF010000237.1:0-6526 GCA_051649005.1 Thermoguttaceae bacterium
AAGTTGCTTCGACTTGTCTGGACAACCGTTCTTCGAGGGTTTGAAAGCTGAGGGAAATCAGCGAATACCAGAGAAAACCGGGCAAACACGCGAGCAGAAGCCAAGCGATGGTTTTGAGGCGTTCGGGACCGAAAACGAGTCGCAATACGCCGAAAATTGTTGCGGCAAGTAGAGCAATGACTTGAATTGCAACAAGTGTAAAAAGCGGAATATATGACGGATGGGGCGTGTGCCAATAATCGATCAAAAAATAGTAGCCGTACATTCCGAGGAAAGCGAACCAAACGATCAAAACAAAAGGAGTGGGTTTTGTCAGAATTTTAAGCATGGTTGTTAATCTTTCCACGACACCATATTGCATGGCACAAAACCGTTTTTCGAGAATTTAAGGGTTTAGAAGGATTCGTATTAACATAGGAATTCTACCTTTTTTAGAGCGAAAATCAAGTGAGAATAATTTTCTTTTTTCGGAATGGGCTTGACATGGTATCAAATTGGTGTATACTGTCATGTGAGTCAATTTGATACCTTTCTTGCCTAAAACGATGTCACCAGAAGAAAAAAAACAAATATCGGCCAGACTAACAGACAGGTCAATTGCCATTTTGAAAGACGAATCGGCAAAACTGGAATTAACACAAACCGACTATCTCGAAAGACTCATAGACGGCTCGCTTCCGAATCGATTGGAGGCAAAAATCGAAGAGCTAATAACCGAAATTAAATCGTGGAAAAAAGAACAATCCACCTAAAGCCAGCAGGTTCACGATGCGAAAACTGAAACTTTATCTCGATACCTCGGTGATAAGCAACATTGATGCACCACATGTGCCGGACAAGGAAGTAATCACCCAACAGTTTTTTCAAATGGTGACGGAACATGCCGATGAATACGAATTATTCATATCACCGATGGGCATTACGGAAATCGAAAATTGTCCCAAGTCGAAACGGTCTCTATTTTCCGCTTTTTTGAGTCGCTTGGAATACACTGAAATCCAAGAAAGTAAGGAAGCTAAAGACTTGTCGCAATTGTACGTCACACATGGTGTACTCGGTGAAAGGCACATCAAAGACCTTACACATATCGCTTATGCCGTGATTGCGCGATGCGATTACATCATTAGCTGGAATATGAAACACTTTGTTCGTATCCAAACGATAAGCCGCGTCAATGAAGTGAATTTTCTGTATCATTATCCAAACATTTTCATTGCAACCCCATTGATCATCACAGGAGAAAACTATGAAAACGGCTAAAATACCTACCGACGACCCAATGGAGATGATTTGGGCAATTCGTGAGCAGATTTATGAAGAAACCAAGGAAATGACTCCTGATGAGGAGAGCATGTACACTCAAAAGAAAGTGGAGTCGTTTCACAGAAGGATTAAGGAAATTTCATCCGAAACCTACGATTTTCCGTTTTTGCGACGGAAAATAATGTCATAAATAAAGGGGCTGCCTCATCACGAAAGCGACATGTGACGCAGATGTGCTTGTCAGTTGGAATTTCAAACATATTGTCAATGTGACTCGAATTCTTGGGTACAATAGTGTCAATATGAAACTTGGCTACTCACAAATTAACATCCGAACCCCTTACGAGGTGATCAATGACGACACTTGATTGGATCAAACCCATCCCCGGCTGGGACATGCTAAAATGGAAGGACGAAACGCAGGCGGAAATTCTCCGTGAAACCGCAGGAATGACAGGCGAGGAAGTGCGTGAATACTTTCGTAAAGGAGCCGAACGCTTCGACAATGAGATGGAACTCCGCCGAGAAGAACTCTCAAAGAAAGAGACGGCATAAATAAAAAAAGGGTTGCCCCCAACCGTAGAAAGATTAGGCAACCCTCATCCCTTTGGCGAGTATTTTCTCCGAATGAATGACACAGATACACTCCATGCCACTTTCAAAGCCTTAGAGGAGAAATTTCATGACATTCGCAAAGACGTTTAGAATACTGGGGCGCATTGCAAAATCATTTTCTCCAAAATCAAAAGAACGCCAAGCTATTGCGAGAGCAAGCAAAGCGATACTTTTTATTGAAGAGCGAGAAATGATCGAACAATATAAAGAATTTATTAAAAGGCTAAAAGGTTCTTTAAGTGGGTATGAAATCATAATGATAAAAGTCAGAGGACTCGACATACCAGAGGAGTGTCGCACTCCTGATGTGATTGCGTTAGAGTCCGAAATTGATGCGCTGGCGAAAAAAATTCTCGAAAAACGCAAAGATAATACGAGGGCGTGAGCCTTCGGAGCCAAATGAGACAACCGCTTTCTACGAAAGCGGGCTAAACCGGCGGCTCGCCTAACACACCGCCGACTTACGCCGACGGCTCGCCTAACAACCGCCGACTTACGCCGGCGGCTCGCCAAAATACGGGGGAACGTGTCGCAAAAAAATGTAACAACGCCGTCGGCACTTACGAATGGCAGAAAACGTAACTAAAATAAGGCACAATAAGAGACAATAAAGTATACACCGTTTTAATAAAAAACCCTACAAAACCGGACCATGCCGTGAATTGTAGGGCTTGAAAAAATGGCAAATACTACGCCCGACAGGACTCGAACCTGTAACCTGCGGATTAGAAATCCGCTGCTCTATCCAATTGAGCTACGAGCGCATTGATTTTTCACTTTTGATTGTGATAATTTTTAAATTCACCCGCCGATTGACATCGACGGCTCGCCAAAGGAAACAACCGCCGAACAAATGCCACTGCTCACGCACCGGCTCGAAACGCCGACGGCTCGCCAAAACGCTGCCGAACTACAGTCATCGCTTCCTCTGACAGACGAGTAATCGTCGCCCAATTTTCCTCTTGCAATAATTCCTTCGTTACCAGCCAAGAACCACCCAATGCCAATGTCACCGGCTCCCGCAAGTAATTCGTCATGTTACTATAATTCAATCCACCCAAAGGAATCAAACGAATTCCCAAGTGCATAAATGGCTGGGACACGCTCTTCAAATATGCCACTCCCCCCAATGGCTCAGCAGGAAAAAGCTTCATCTCACGACATCCTAACTCCACTCCTCTTTGTAACTCCGATGCCGTCGCTATTCCCGGTGCAAATGGAAGCCCAGCATCTTGTGCCGCTTTGACTACTCCATCTGTCAGTCCCGGTGATACGCCAAACTTTCCACCAGCTGCGCACACCTCTTTAATCTGTTCTTGTTTCAATATCGTTCCAACTCCCGCAAGCATTTCAGGCACTTCGGCGACAATTCGTCTCAGCGCATCCAAAGACTTTGGCGTTCGCAATGTCAGTTCCATCACATCAATCCCGCCCGCCAAAAGTGCTCTTGCAACAGGCACGGCATGATGCGGCTCCTCAATTGTCAAACAGGCCACCACTCCAGTCCTGTGCAATCGGGCCAATAATTCATCAGAAAATAAGGATTTCATTCTTTAATTATAAATTATACTATAAACTGGACAAAATATCAATACTTGTCATCACGAAAATAGCAAAGTAAATTTTTTTCCGCGCAAAACCCGCCAACTTACGTTGGCGGCTCGCCTAACACACCGCCGACTTACGTTGGCGGCTCGCCGAACAACCGCCGACTTACGCCGGCGGCTCGCCAATTAGAACCTGTGAGCATATCCAATTGCTCCTGAAACTTGCCAGGGACGACCAGCGCGGTCGGAGTAGATGTCACTTATCAAATTCATGAACAAAGATTGATTTTTCGCATCATCCAAATAACGAGTTCCTCCGACTTTCAAAGTGAACGCATTGTGTCCGAGATTCGCTCCATAACTTGTCGTTCCCGCCTGCACAGCTGGATAATAGACCCCCACATTTGGAGTTGTGTCACCTGCCATCAAATTTGAGTATGAAATACCAAAATAGTTATCCCATTTTTCATATTGTTTTTCCAAATCGAGACCAACTCTCACGAAAGTCTGTGTGATCGAACTTCCAGCATAACTGCGATATTCGGAGAAAAGGCCTGTTCCATACAAAGGGTCATCTTCGACCGAGGCATTTTGTGCGACATTTTCGACATCAAAAGCGAAATAGGGGCGAACACCCAAATTTCCGAGTAAAAAAGGTCTTGCCAGTTCGAGATTCGTCTGAAACGAGTTGCCTCTGTAATTTGCTCGATAAGTATATCGTGGATCGTTTCGTGTTGATTTGTATTGTTGCACACCGGCCCCGATATACGCTTTGATTTCATAAAGTCCGTAAAATCGTTGTCCATAATAAATACCGAAATAGCCATCAGTCGCCGAAACTTTGTCGCGGTCATTTTTGATTTCCGGCGTTTCGACACCAAACATCAAACCGAGCGAATACCAGGGTGCGCTCAAACAGGTATAACCACCTTGTACACCAAATGAATTGAGAGACCAATCACTGTCGAAGAAAGTGCTGGCAAATTGCGTGGTGCGTCCTTGTATTCCTCCCCAGAGAGAGCTTTTGAAAGGAGCATTTTGGCCTCTATTTGTTGTGGCGTTTCGTTTTGCCGCCGCCTGTCGAATGGCCGCCAAACGTCCATCTCTCAATTCGGTGTCGATTTGTTCAAACGCACGTCTATTTCCTTGTCTTTGAGCAATCATAAGTGCAGTGGCGACCCCATCACTTAAAGATCGCGGAGTTCGTCTGTTGTATCCGATGGCAGAAATTTTGTGTGGATTGGAGTAATCGAGTACAAAATCGTAAAATGGGCTGAATTTGTTATCGACTTCGGTAAATTTTCCACTAACAGTTCCTGCGACATTCAAAATGCTTCCAGTTTCAAATGTGCTCGGATAATTGCTTGCCGCTCCAGAAGTAATTGGAACAAATTTAGCACCATTTGCAATTGCAACATTGCCACGAACATTCAGAGCGACGGCATCTTCTGGGCGAGTCGGCATTGTCCAAACATACTCGGAGTCTCGCATAAATTCGACGTTGTTATAAATCGTTCCACTTCCAGTTAAACCTGCGCCTGCTTTGACGATAGTTTTGGAATAAGTGGAACCATCAACACGCAAAATACCGGATTGAACAAGAGTGTCTCCGGTGTAATCATTTTTTCCGGTCAATTTCAAAGTGGCATTTCCTAGTTTGACAAGACCGCCGGAGCCGTGCAAGTCAGAAGAAATGGCCATGTCTTGTGCTGTGTCAAACTGGAAATTTTTTCCAGCAGTGACACTCATGTTGATATTTAGTGGTTGAATGAGAGCCGCAGAGCCAGACAAAATTCCACCATCAAAAATCAATTCGCCTGTTCCGAGGTTGTCTTTATTATTGATGACAAGAACACCATCTTTCAAAAGAGTTCCGCCGGAATAAGTGTTTTTTGCCGCCAATTTAAGTTGATTGCCACCAGTTTTAACGAGTTGTGCCGCTCCTGAAATCGTTCCTGAAACGATAATCGAATTGTTTGTCGCATCAATAATGACACCAGTTCCAAGTGTTTTTGTTGCCGGTGCTTCGATAACAATGTTTCGTTTGAGTTCGAAATTGTCATTTGCTGACAATGTTGTTCCATCGTGCATGACCAGTCCGGCCGCACCAATAGCTTCGGAATTGGAGAGTGCCAGAGTCCCTTTTTCGATGATTGTTTTTCCGGTCTGTTTTGCCGTTCCATTCAAATAGAGCGTGCCAATTCCAGTTTTGCGAACATTGCCACTTCCTGAAATTTCTGATGTGATTTGTGCTTTTTCGGTAATGTCTAAAATAGCATCTTTTCCGGTCTGCATTGTAATTGCATGGTTCAAAACGACATTTGTGCCGGTTATTCGCAGTGTTCCACCGGCAAATGAAACAGCTCCGTCTTTGTCACCGAGTTGATTGTCGGCACTGATCGCCAAAACGCCATCTTTCAAAAGAGTTCCGCCGCTGTATTCGTTCGCCTTAGTTCCAGTCAATGTCGTGGTGCTTGCTCCCTGTTTGACGAGTTGCCCTTCTCCTGATATTTTTGTTGCATAATTTCCAGTGAAATCAAGAGCGAGCGACGCATCTTCACTCACCACGACTCCAGTTGATCCGGCAGTTGCTCTTTCGTTTTTCAGCAAAATGGTTCCCGCTTCAATGTTCGTGGCTCCGGTGTATGTGTTTGCAGCATCCAAAATCAGAGTACCAATTCCCTTTTTCGTCAATGTTGTTCCATCCCAGCTGGAATCGAGATTTGTTGTTTTGTCGCCGAGTCCAATTCCGACAATGAACGACTCATTTTCATTTAACGTGAATGTTCCATGTGCAGGCAAAGCCGGATTGGTCGAATTCCATCGGAGTCCGACTTTTGCGAGATATTGGGTTTTTGTGGCATCATTAAAATCAAAACTTGCTGTCAGGTAATCTGCCGTGTTAAATGAAGGTTTTTTCGCAAAATCGCCGCTAATCGCCGAGTTCGATTTGAGAACGACAAAATCGCGCATGTTATCAAAAACGCCGATCACATCAAGCGAAACATTGGAACCAATTGCAATTTGATTTGCTTCGATGCACGGTGTTTGTGAATTGAGAGCGATAATCAAATTCGTGTCATTTCCTAGATCGACTTTTC
>JBOFGF010000238.1:0-6827 GCA_051649005.1 Thermoguttaceae bacterium
CTTACTTGGTCGATTCCTGAAAATACCAAACCAGGCATTTACAAAGGAAGTGTGCGAGTTGAATTGTCTGAAAACAGAGACAAATTTCTCCAAATTCCAGTCGAAGTGACCATTTATGACTTCGTGTTGCCAAAGCAGCCAAGTTTGGGAGCAACGTATGATGCCCGATTGACTAGAAGTTCTGGAGCAGGGGGACTAGATGCGTTCAAACAGAAAGTCGCATTGATGGCGGAAAACCGTATTCAGCCCGATGCCATTAAACCTGATGTAAAAGTGACTTTCCAAAATGGACAATTTTCCTTCGACTGGACTGAATTCGACGAAATGGCGACCTATTTGTTCGACGACCTGAAAATCCGAAATGTTTATACACCGAATCTGTTCTATTGTTTTGGATGGGGACATCCGCCAAAAGACTTTTTCGGTGAAAAACCATATTCCGGCGAGTGGCCATTCAAAGACGCTGACCGGAAAATGCTGCGTCCAGAGTATAAAAAACAGTATCAGACCGCGCTGCGAGAATTTTGGAACCATGTGACAGAAAAAGGATGGAAAGATAAATTCGTCCTTTATATTTCCGATGAACCAAATCACTGGGAAACACCGATCAAGGAACAAATGATCGCCCTGTGCGAGATGATTCACGAAGTCGATCCAAACATCCCGATCTATTGCAGCACTTGGGGATTCGTGCCCGAATGGCTCGGTTCGCTCGATGTTTGGGGCATCGGTCACTATGGAATTGTGCCGCCCGAAACAATGCAGCAGATTTATAATCACGGCTCAAAAATCTGGTTCACAACAGATGGAATGCTCTGTCTCGACACACCTTATTCTGCGATTGAACGCCTACTTCCACATTATGCGTTCAAATATGGAGCTGATGCGTATGAATTTTGGGGAGTTGATTGGTATACTTATGATCCCTGGAAATACGGATCACATGCTTTCATTCATCAGTCATCGACTCCCGGAGAGTATTACTGGGTTCGATATCCGAATGGAGATGGCTATTTAATTTATCCTCAAAAAAATGGAGAAACCGGAAAATTCTGTTCGAGTGTTCGATTTGAGCAAGCACGAGACGGAATGGAAGATTATGAGTATTTGTTGATACTCAAAAATCTCATCTCAGAACACGAATCGAAAAATCCGAATGATCCAAATGTGATAGAAGCCAAAAAAGTGTTGAAAGATGCCGCCGATCTGGTCTATTGCCCAACAAGTATTGGACGTTATTCGACTTACATTTTACCTGATCCACACAAGTTGATGACAATTCGCAATAAAATCGCAAAAAGCATCGAATCGCTCGCCTTTTAATGAGCAAAGTTTTTTATTTTTCTCTTGCTTTTTTCGATAATTTGTTTACAATACGAATTATCTTGTTCGGCGGTGTATTTGGCGAGCCGCCAGTTTAGCCCGCTTTCGTAGAAAGCGGTTGTTTTTTATTATTATTTTTTTCACAAAAGGAACCTAAAAATGAAGACAAATTTTATTGCAAAACTTCTTCAAAATGTTAAAATGGGGGGGGGGGGCAATTTGGGCCGTGAACTCCGTTCACAGGCCTCCGCAAATCGCCGCCGTTTCTTTTCGGCTTTTACTCTTGTTGAGCTTTTGGTCGTCATTGCCATTATCGGCGTTTTGATTGCATTGCTTCTTCCCGCCGTTCAAGCTGCCCGAGAAGCCGCCAGAAGAATGCAATGTTCGAACAATATGAAACAAATTGGCATCGCCATTCATGCGTATCACGATGTCAATGATTCCTTGCCCACCGGTGCTGGCTGGGTTATCAACACCAGAACGAGAAGTGCCTCTCCGTCAATTCAGGCGTTTGAGTTTTGGGGGACTCTTTTTTTTCTCGCACCATTCATGGAACAAAATGCTATTTATAACAAAGTCTGGAGCCATGTTGTAAGTGCAACATCAACTTATGATGAATGTGTTCGTCCGTGGTGGGGATGGGGCAATGGCCCTTTTGCCGATGGAATACCAGGACAAATAGCAAATTTGAAGTGCCCATCTGATGGTCATGCTTGGTCTTTCAATAACTTTTTGGTAGCACGCACCAATTACTTTACTTCGCGCGGCGATGTGGGATATGGCACAGGCCAGTGGCAGGCCAGGGATGGAACAGTCAATTTGCCCAGTTATGATAGTGACAGTAGTACTAACTGGCATCTGAAATGTATGGATTGGGGGCGTCAGCGAGGCCTTTTTCCTATGAATTGGTGGCACTCATTCGCATCTGTTTTGGATGGAACGAGTAATACCATCGCAATTGCAGAAGGTCTGGTGTCAGATGGCACCAAAGATGCCAAAAGAAATGTCGGGAATGCCACAGCTGGATCACCAGATAACGACTTTGCACGATGTGCAAAAAGTGCTTTGGCACCAGACGGCAAATTTTTTGCCGACACTATTGTCATCAGCCAAAATGACGCAGATATTAATATAAAAAGTTATCGAGGTATTCGTGCTTTTGATGGTCGCATCGCTTATACTGGATTTAATAGTGTTTTTCCGCCGAATCACCCGCTTTGCATGCCACCACACACTGGTTCGAGTGAAGGGAATTGGGGCTATTTTCCACCAAACAGTAACCATTCGGGCGGTGTCAATTCTGTCTATGCAGATGGCTCCGGTCATTTCATTTCCGACACGATTAACTGGGGAACAGCGACCAACGAAGGCGGACGCGGCGGAGCCAGTAGATTCGGCGTTTGGGGTGCTCTTAGTTCGATTGCAGGCGGCGAATCGGTTGCCGCTCCGTGATGTTTCGTTTTGGCGAGCGTTTTCGGCGAGCCGCCGACGTAAGTCGGCGGTTTTGTTCGGCGGTTATTTGGCGAGCCGCCGACGTAAGTCGGCGGGTTATTTCGGCAATTTCTGTGAAACGGGGCGAAACAAGGCCAAACGGGGAAAAACGCAACAAATTTTTTGGATACACAAATGAATTTTAATCTGTCTCGATATTTTCTTTTATTTTTGATAAGTGGAGCTTTGCTTTTGTTGTTAGGATGCAGCAAAGAACAACGTCCGAAAGACCTTCCGCCACTTGAACCGACGATTATTCAGGTCATGCAGGGTGGAAAGCCACTGGCGGATGCCATTGTATCATTGAAGAGTGAAGATGATCCAAATTTTGCGTGGGGAGCTGTTGGTCGAAGCGATGCAAGTGGAAATGCGACAGTCGCCGCCAAAGGGATGTATAATGGAGCCGTCGCTGGTCGATACAAAGTAGTGGTTTCAAAATTTGAGATGGCATCGATGCCCGATCCGTATGCAGACGCACCTGATATTAAAACGGATTTCGAAGCGTATCAGGGATGGCTGATGAAAAACGAAGCGAAAATCGCCGCCGCGCAGAGAAAGGAGCCGAAATCATACACACTGATCGATCCGATTTTCGCGTCTCGTGACACCACGACATTGTCGGTGGAAATCACAAAAGGAAAAAATCGGCACACAGTTGACGTTGGTCAACCGATTCGCAAAGAGTACAAGGAAGTGATCATAAAATGACCGTGCCAACAATAAATTCAGCTTTTGTAAAACAACAGCTTTCTACGCAGTGCTTAATTGTTTCGCAAAGCGAAAGCTGGCTAAACATCCTCAGAAAGCGATTATTTAGTTTTTATCACATTTTGAGCGGCTTTTATTCCACTAATGACGGCCCCTTCTAGTGTGGCAGGCCAGTCTGTTTGCGTCCAGTCTCCTGCCAGTGTCAAATTTGAAAATGGTGTATTCAAACTAGGTCGATCAAAAAAAAGAGGATGGCTCGGTGAAAATACGGCATCAAAATGTGTCGTGACTCGCTGATGTATTAGTGTTGCTTCAGAAAATTGTTTCGGAAAAGTTTTTTCGAGCTGCGTTAAAACACGTTTTACAAGAATATCACTTTTTGCCGCAGTCAATTCTGCTTCCGAAAGCAGTCTGTGCGATGCACTAATAACAACTGCGTGATAATGACTTTTTTGTTTCGATAATTCATCAGAGGATGTATTCTCACAATTTTGCCCGCAATAAGACGAATCTCGTCGCACCAAAAACTGTCCGGGGGATCCGAGTAATACAGTGTGAGACAAATTCGGCGAGAGAAGATTTCGGTCGAACCACAGATGAACAGTCGTGATCGCTCCCGGTTCAAAACGGTCAGAGCCAAGTCTCTCGGCAAAATCGGAAAACCCAGATTGATGCAAAATTTCCCAAGTGCGAACAATCGGAACAGCCAAAATAAAGTGGTCAAATGATTCACATTTCGGAGCGGCTCCCGCTGTTGTTTGTTCCAGTGAACCAATTCGTCGTTGTTGTGTAGTTGTTTCGTTTTTTATGTCGATATTTTCATGTAGACGACAAACACGAGTCAGAGTCCGCACTTCGACTCCGAGCGACGTTAGAACTTTCTGAATTGGTTCGTGATAAATGTCTCGAAGTGGAAGTTTTGGGATATACATTGTCATTGCATCTCGGTGCGACAAAAACCCATCTCGCACCACTTTTTGAACAGCACCGAGCGAGACATTTTCGGGTGTTTCACTGAGTGTACTCAAAATCAGCGGGAGCCAAAAATAATCGCGTGCTTTTTCGGAGACATTTTCGTCGTTTAACCAAGCAGCAAAAGACGAATGAGCGGACGAAAAATTGACATCATTTTCGGCGGAGAAAGTGCGTTTCCCAAGTTTGTTAATGAGTTTCCCAGTTTTAATTCGATCCCAAAACGAGAGAAATGGAAACATCAAAAACGTCGGAAACCACTGCCAAGTCGCCGGAAGAAATGAACACGGAGCAATCCGATAACTGTCGCCATTATCACGCATAAAAGGGAGAGCGCGATGTTTATCGAAAAATGAATCGATTCCGAGACGTTGTTGCAATTCGAGTAGTGTATTACAACATCCGAGAGTGACATGTATTCCATTATCGATCCACTCATTTGAAATAGGATCGAAAAGCGAGGCCGCTCGTCCACCGAGAACACTGGAGCGTTCAAACAAGGTGACTCGACAACCAGCACGAGCGGCGGTTTCTGCCGCAGCAACACCGGAAAGACCACCACCAATCACGGCAATGCGTGGACGCATCGAATCAGTCAAACCAGATGTGTATGCAGACGATGTAAACAAAATTTGATGTCAAAACAAGTTTGCAAAAATCATTATAGACAAGAATGAAAAATAACTCAAATGATTATCGCATATTTTTCTGACAAAAAAAGATACTCTCAAAACAAATTTCACAAAAAGACTTGCGAATAAAATTTTAATATCTGTTCACGGATTTTGTGTGTTTTTTCGATAAATACAGGCATTTCAGAGCGGCTCGCTCAACAACCGCCGACTTACGCCGACGGCTCGCCCAAGAAACCCGCCAACTTACGTTGGCGGCTCGCCAAAAGAAACGCCGACGGCTCGCCAAAAGTGAAACGCGAATTTTGCAGTGCAAAAAATCTAAAACAGTGAACAAATACAAATTTTTTCTCGCAGCACATCACATTTATTTACAAAGCATCGAAATTTTTGGCAATATAGGCGATTTGCGAAAAACAAAAAAAAGGAAATCGGCGAAATCTCTCGATTTTTGTGTACTAATTTGCCGAAAACCGAATACAGTGGGGTTTGTACACGAATGTCACGGATTTATAGTATAAGCCGAATAAAATGGTCGCGGACACCTAAATGGCGGCAATTTGTAGATCAACGAGGAGGATTTTGTATGCGAGTTGGATTTTGGATTTTATTAATGATCTCATTTGCCTTCGGACTTTGCTGCGCATTTGCTGTGCGTTTTGCACTTGATGAGTTGCCATCCTCACAAATTGCCGTGTCGAGTCCGACTGTCCGTATTCTTGTTGCAAAGAGGGCAATCGCACTCGGAACTGAAATAATGGCCGAGGATGTGGCATTCGAAACCATTTCCGTTTTAGAAGTTCCAAATGAATCAATTGCTGATTTTCAAGACGTTTATAAACGCCGTTCTGCGTATTCGATTCCGGCTGGATATCCTGTCTGTGCAGACATGCTTATTCCTGAAATAGGAGACGACAATCAAGCCAAATTCATTCCAGTTGGCACACAAATTGTTGCACTGGAAGTCGAACATATTCAAGTTGGGGATGCTATTTCTGAAATTGAAATATCACTCGCAGACCTTTTGAAAAAAGGTTCTTGTATCGATATTTATTCCGTTCCACAGCAAAACACGAAGGGGGAATTGGTGGAAAAACGGAATTTGCTCCTCCGCTCTTTTCAGCCGAAATATCAAGGCAGCACATTGACGGCGGGAGAATTGGTATTACAAAAAATTCAGATTCATCGTGTTGTTTGTGGCAATGAAGTAAATTCATCGGGAGTCAAAAAACAAACCCTCTCTCTTCTACTTGATACAATCCAAGCTGAACAGCTTAATTCGGCGGCAAAGCGAGGATGTCTCCAAGTCGTTCTGCATCCAATTGAAAATGATTCCGAAATAGCATCGCAAAAAACGAATGAGCCAATTGTTTCTGATGTGCCCAAATCATCGGTCGCCGTAATAGAAAAAAAGGTCTCGTTTTCAGACTCGCAAATTCAAACTAATTTAGAAAATAGTCGCAAAACTGCCGCATCAGACAAAAATACAGGCGAAAATGAGAGCAAAATTGATGGCAAAAAATTCGACGAAAAAAACAATGACACGGCGATCAAAATAGAAAAGCAGGCAGTGCAAAAAACAGAAATCGCTAAAATATCTGAAATGACATCTGGAATAACATCGGAAATAACGTCAGAAACGATGTCGGAATCGACAAGTCAGGAAGATTCTGGTGTAATTCCAAAAAATCGCTCACTTGT
>JBOFGF010000239.1:0-6305 GCA_051649005.1 Thermoguttaceae bacterium
ACCGCGACAAAGAGAGTTTCATGCTTTTTGTTTCAAAAGCATTTGCTGACAGGGCGATTCGTTTTAGTCTCTCTTTTCCGAAAACGATTTTATTTGGTGCTGTTCTTGCCGTGATTGCCGCCGTCGTCATTTTTATGTCGCTGGAACGTGATTTTGTGCCGCCATTTAATGAAGGAGCTCCACAAGTCAACATTTCACTTCCGGCAGGAAAGTCGCTCAAAACAAGTGAAGAATACGCATCAAAGATCGCCGAAGAATTACTAGCAATTGAAGGAATTGTTTCGGTTGTACGAAAAACGGGGCGAGCAGAACTCGATGAACACGTCATTCCAGTCAATATGTCCGAAATGATGTGTACTCTCGATCTTTCTTCTGGTCGAAGAATTGCCGATGTATTTTCCGACATTGAAGAAGTAATTTCTCAGGAAAATCTTCCAGGTGTTGTCGCTTTTTATGACCAGCCACTCCAACATTTAATTGCCCATTTGCGAACTGGAACTCGTTCAAAAATTGCGATCAAAGTTCGCGGCGACGATCCTCTCCTTTTGCGTCGCAGGGCGGCCCAAATCCAGCGTCTTATTAGCAATATCCCAGACATCGGAAATCCACGAATCGATCCGCCTCAAAAAGATATTCCACAAGTCCAGCTGAAATTGAACCGCGAAGAATTGGCAATTTATGGACTCACTCCAGAAGACATTAACGGACTCATTGAAATTGCGATGCAAGGAAAAGTGGCGACTCGCATTTTAGAAGGAAATCGCACCGTCGATGTGCTGCTGCGTGCATCGGATACTTATCGAGAAAATCTTGAAACACTGGCGCAGCTTCCGATTCGAACACCAAGTGGAGCGATCATCCCTCTTTCTCTTGTTACAGAAATTGATGCCAAAGCGACTGGGCCAAATCGCATCGACCACGAAGCAGGACAAACCCAAATCACTATTCAAATGAATCCACGTCTGCGTGGTGCGGTCGATGTCAAAAACGATATTGATGCCGCACTTGCTCCGCACATGAAAGAATTGACAAGTCTCGGTGTTTATGTTGAAATGACAGGACTCTTTCAAAGCGAACAGGAATCGTCTTGGCGACTGATGGTTTTGTCAATAATTTCAATTTTCGGCGTTTTTATCGTCTTGTATCGCATGTTTGGTTCCGCTAATATGTCGCTGCAAGTCATGTCTGCTTTGCCACTGGCACTCGTCGGTGCTGTCGCTGCTATTGTTGTAACAGGACAGTCCAGATCAATTCCGAATCTAATCGGAATGATTTCACTCTGTGGAATCGCTTCTCGAAATGGAATTTTGATTATCGATCACTATTTCCATCTCGTGCGATTTGAAGGCGAAACCTTTTCAAAAGAAATGATTATCAAAGCGGGAAAAAACCGTGTCGCCCCTGTTTTAATGACTACATTGACGGCCATGTTGGGACTTTTGCCGATTACAATTTCACCAGACACTCCTGGAAGAGAAATTTTGTATCCGATTGCCACCGTGATTGTCGGAGGCCTTTTCACTTCAACTTTGCTCGAATTTTTTGTCAGACCAGCTCTCTTCTGGGTTTTCGGACGAAAAACCGCAGAAAAAATGATCGAGCGAGAAAATGCCAATAATGACCGAATTGTCGATTGAAAATCTTATTTCTGTCAACGAAAAATAATTTTTTTCGACATCAATCGCGTTGTTTCTAAAATGTGCCACTTTCAACTTTGTGAGCAAAGTGTTTTTTTGTTATTTTTTTCGATATTTTCATGCAACATATTCCATATTCCAAAAATGATTTCAGTGTCAATCCGCTGATGTTTTATTACGAAGTGACACAGGCGTGTGACTTGGTGTGCAAACATTGCCGTGCTTCGGCGCAAGAAATGGCCGCCTCTGATGAATTGACGACTGAACAGTCGTTCCAATTGATCGAACAAGTCGCCTCATTTCCGCGTAAACCGAACATGGTGTTTACTGGCGGTGATCCACTGAAACGAAAAGATATTTTTGATCTTTTGCGACATGCTGTAAAATGCGGTATTTCAACTGCACTGACTCCATCGGCGACACCACTTGCCACGAGAGAAGCCTTTGAAACGGCTAAATCGGCGGGAGTCCAGGCCTTTGGAATCAGTCTCGATGGACCAAATGCCGAAATTCATGATGCGTTTCGTGGGTTTTCAGGATCATTTGAAAAAACGACTGAAATGCTCCAATGGGCAAAAACGCTCCAAATTCCAGTGCAAGTAAACACGTCAATCACTCGCCGAAATGTCGAATTGATTGATGAAATAGCCGATTTATTAACTCATTTTGGTGGTGTCATGATGTGGTCGGTTTTTTTTCTCGTTCCTGTCGGACGTGGAATCGAAGAAACACGAATCGCTCCTGAGGAATATGAAACGGTTTTTGCAAAGCTCTGGAAACATGCTCTCGAAAAACCATTCGCCATCAAAACTACAGAGGCACCACATTATCGCCGATTTGTGATTAGATGCGGCGGAAATCCACTCGATGTGCCGCGTCCTTTCAAATTTGCGCGAGACGAAATGACCGATTCGAGCACATTTTCTCGCACCAGACACCGCGCCCCACTTGGTGTCACTGACGGACGTGGAATCATGTTCGTCTCGAACAATGGACGCATTTTTCCGGCGGGCTTTTTACCGCTCGACTGTGGACGATTCCCGATTGATTCGGTGGTCGAAACATATCAAAATCATCACATTTTTCGTGCTTTACAAAATCCAGACAACTACAAAGGGATTTGTGGCAAGTGCGAATACCGGTTTGTCTGCGGCGGAAGTCGAGCCAGAGCATTTGCCGTCACTGGCGATTATCTCGAAGCAGAACCCGATTGCTGTTACAAAATTGGACAAGATGAAATCTATTCTGGGAGTTAGAAACGCTAAAATAATAAATGCGAAAAAATAGTGGAGTCATTTTGTTTCCGTTCACGGTTTTAGATTTTTTGCCATGCAAAATTCGCGTGTACGTTTTGCGAGCCCCCGATGTTTGTTTGGCGAGCCGCCGGCGTTAGTCGGCGGTTGTTAGGCGAGCCGCCAACGTAAGTTGGCGGGTTTATTACACATATTTTCCATGAACGAATACGTTATTTGAATGTCTGAATTTTTTCCTGTTTCAAACATTCCGTGTCCATGCACATGTCTAATATGGTTTTTCTCCTTGCCACACTTTCCATTCTCGCACTACTTTTTCGGCTGCTCCAATTCCGCCGCGTGCTCCCAGCATTTCCCAGATATGGAGCCGACAGCAAAAACTGACAAACTCGGTTCGATTGTTCAATATCGACTGTTTTCCGGCAAGACGACGGTCATCTCTGAATAAAAAGTCATAATCTTGGAGAGCCTGCATGAAATGACTGTCATTTCCATTGTAAATTGCGATGTGATATAAAACAGGTGCATCGCTTTTGATTTCCCCTTTTGGTCGCACCGCCGTCGGACCTTCTGGAATCATTCCGCGCGGATCGGGCCAGTCTGCTGGGAGACCTGGATATTGTGTCGGTTCTCCCATCACTCGGAGCTGGCCTCCCGGCCCAATCTCTCCCGCCGGGCCTGTCTGACTTGAAATCATCGAACCTGGAATCGGCATTCCAGGCATTTGTGCATAATAATTCGGAAGTGCGGCAATAGATTCTGGTGCCCAGCCAAATTGTGCCAATTGCTCCGGTGTCAAATCATTCGGAGCAGGAAATCCCTGATAATGTCCTTGATAAGTTCCCGGATTTTTCATGTTCTGCTGCGAAAGTTGTGACTGATTTTGCATCGCCCAATCACTTTTCCAGGGGCCTCGATCAAGTGGATGTGGCATCGACGGATCGGGTTCCAGTGCCGCTTTTTTCTTGTCCGCATCCGAAATTGGTGTCGCATTCGGAATAAATGGGACACCAGTTGTTGCCAAATTGCGATTTACGAATTGCTCTTGTCGATATATTGCCTCGTCTTCAAGTGCAGTTTCATCATTTGGTGTCATATTTCCGAGGCCAGAATACGAACCGGCTGCGAGACGAATCGGATTTTCTTTGGCGACTTTTTCTCTTGCTCTCTTTTCACTGCTGGAATCGCCCGATTTTCCTGTTCGTGTGTCGGTGTGCCAATTGTCTTGTCCATCGGACGAATTTGGATCAATCGGAGTAACAGGTTCATAAAATGGTGTCTGTGTGGCAAGTTGTGCCTTTGCCAATTCCATTTCCGCCATCAAAACTACTTTGTCAGGAATACTTCCTTCGTGTTCAGTTCCCCAGGGCAAATCGCGGCCCGCTGGAATTGGATGGAAAAATGGATTTGCCGCATACCACTCGACTTCAAGTTTGACACGCGGAGGATAATATCCACTGAAATCGTGGATTTTGCCAATTATGACGGCATCGACTTTCAGCAGTTGTGCCAAATAACGCAGGTCATCCACCGTTTTCGGCTGCTGCAAGTTATTTTGGAGCATCGTTTCTTCGACGAGCTTGTTGGAAATGACACGGAAACAATCGACTCTCTGAAGTTCATTTGCATAACAATTTGCAAAATCTCGCCCATTGACACTGTCGTTATTCGTGAAATTATAAAATGGCAGCACGGCGACAGTGGCCAATTGCGGAAACGGATTGTGGAGAGTCGGTTTGTACCGAGTCACCGGCAAAATCTCGCAACTAGTCGTCCAAACGAGAGACAATAGGAGCCAAAATGTCATAAAACGCTTCACAATCATGGAAAACAATCCGAAAAGCGGGATGTTTAGGAAATCTAAAACTCCCCAAAAACCCCAAACGGTCAAAATTTATCGATACAATTGATATAATCGGCAAATTTTAACATGGTACTACAATTATTTTTGTGAATCTCGTTAAAATTCTTATTGCACATCTAATAATCCGCAGGGAACGCAGATGTCCCGTCCCAGACCGCCAGAAAGTTTGACGATTTTGATGAAATCGACAAAATAGAAGCCGGAAAGGAGGCACGCAAGTGCCGTATTGACGGTTTGTCCCTCCTCCAAAATTGAGGGGAATCAAACCAAATATCCGTGAACGCATGTGAGAATCCCCCGCTCGACGTTCTTGGTATAATTGATATAATTAGCATAATCAAAAATAATCAATCTGAGTAAATTCTATTTGGGGAATGTATGCACATCCCATTTACCAATACTTTTCATTTCGCCAGACTTTCCGTTTTGAAATGACTTTCAATTTTTCTTAATTTTATTGTGCAATAATTTTTCAAATAGATAAGATGCCTGAATACAGACGGAATCCGCTCGATGGACGACTTGTCGTTATTGCTCCAGAACGTGCAGCGCGGCCGCATCAATTCGATATTGCAAATGGAAAATCGCCTGAAAAAAATGATTCATCGCATCTCGATTGTCCGTTTTGCGAAGGAAACGAATTTCTGACTCCCGGAGAATTGGTCGCTTTTCGGAGGCCCGGAACTCCCCCTGATTCGCCTGGATGGACCGCTCGTGCTGTTCCAAACAAATTCCCCGCCGTCCGAACGGATATTTTCAAATCGAAAACGTCTGACGTTGAATCAGCAAATGAATCAGAGAAAAACACTCTGCAAAATAATTTTGCAGATATTTCTGACAAAGCCGAATTGGAGACGAATTGTTCCCAGATTCCGACTTCTGAATTTGATTCGACATTCTTGTCTTTCTTGCCGATCCCTGGTTTTGGACATCATGAGGTGCTGATTGACACACCGCGACATCTTTTCAGTATTTCAGAAATGAATGAAGATGAAGTCACGAATATGCTTTCGATGTATCAGCATCGTCTTAAATCGCTCCGAAAAGAGGAACAATGGCAATACATTCAAATTTTCAAAAATGTGGGGGCGGCGGCGGGAGCATCAATTCCACACGCACATAGTCAGCTTGTTGCTCTTCCATTTATTCCACCGACCCAGTGGAATACGCTGCTTTGTGCCGCAAAATATCGAGATGAGCGAAATCAAAGTCAAAAAGAGAAAATATCATCATGTTATTGGTGCGAAATGCTGCACGAAGAAGGAGTTGACAAACGCCGAATTGCCGCCGAAACACTGAATTTTTTGGTTCTTTGTCCTTTTGCTAGTCGTTTTTCGGGTGAACTCGAAATTTATCCGAAGGAGCATTTTTCTCATTTTGACGATGTGACGAATGTTTCTGAAATGGCCGGACTTCTGATTGATGTGATCAAAAAACTGGAAACATCTATTTCAAAAAAATGTGGAGAAGTTGCTCCTCCACTCGCTTATAATCTCGTTTTGCACACAGCACCGTGTCATTCTGATTTTTTGAACACTGACCAATTGGGCT
>JBOFGF010000240.1:0-3933 GCA_051649005.1 Thermoguttaceae bacterium
CGGTTGAGTCTTGGGCCAACGCACGTAATGCAGATCAAAAGGGTGTCCAGTGGCACTTCACAGTAGATAACGCAAGAATAAAACTCGAATCACTGTATCCAAAGTTTTTAGATTAACAAAGCACTAGTTCGTTTTCGACATTCACCTACTTTCAACAACAAAGTCCATTCGGTGTGTGGGGGGCACTCGGCTCCCTAAATGGCAGCGAATCTTCGGCTCCATAAACATGTAAATTATTATCACCCTCAAAAAAACT
Organism: Thermoguttaceae bacterium; assembly: GCA_051649005.1. GTDB lineage: Bacteria > Planctomycetota > Planctomycetia > Pirellulales > Thermoguttaceae > WRKP01. The sequence goes on from JBOFGF010000240.1 coordinate 257, forward strand.
ATGCAAAATTTATTCAACATTTTTTTGGCAATCATTGTATGCTGTGTCATAGCTGGATGCAAACGCTCTAATCGCCCAGATGGTTTACCTCCATTGTATCCATGCAGTGTGGTCATTAAACAAGATGACAAACCACTTCCCGGTGCAACTGTGCTATTTATTAATCAAGAAAATGACGAGTGGACCGTTTCAGGAACAACAAATACGACGGGGACTGCCGATATTTCCACACAGGGACAATTTCCTGGAGCACCACTGGGTGTTTATAAGATTATTGTTAGAGCAAATTTGTCAGAAGGTGGACGCAGTGCCAACGAATACTCCCACACACCTGAAACGAAAATCTATTCTCTTGTCGAATTGAACTATACGAAACCGGAAACAACGACACTCAAATTGACTGTCGAGAAAAAACAGAACCACGCTTCATTCGATTTAGGAAGTCCGGTGCGTATTCTCGTCGATACGATTAAACCGGGCACATGATCATTTCTAATACAAAATCACTGTTGTCAATCAAGTAATCAAAAATAGTATGATAGTAAGAGAATTTTTAGTTTCCTCTTTTTCACGGAGTTTGACCATGTTAAGTCGTCTTTTTTCTTTTTTCGTGATTCTTTTATTGGCCTCGCCGACATTTTCGGCCTTCGATCCAGAGAAGACCGTCTTTCTCGAAGCCGAAGGTTTCGCTGAAAAAGGTGGATGGTGCGTCGATCCACAGTTTTATGATTCGATGGGATCAATGATGCTCCTCGCACATGGCATCGGAGAACCAGTGGGCGATGCCAAAACCACCGCCTTCTTTCCAAAAGCAGGAAATTACCATATTTTCGTTCGGACTAGAAATTGGGTATCTCCTTGGACCACAGAACATGCGCCCGGAAAATTTCAAATGAGTGTCAATGGGAAAAAAATCGACACCATTTTCGGAACAGAAGGAAATGACTGGCACTGGCAAAAAGGTGGAACAGTTTCCATTCACGATGCCAATAAACCTGTCGAAATCTCTCTCCATGATTTGACCGGATTCGATGGACGCGTCGATTGCATTTGTTTTTCAAACGATCCAGATTTCACACCACCAAACGACGCAGCAAAAGAATTCGGCGAATTGTCCAAAATGCGACGAGCGGCCCTCAAACTTCCCGATGTTGCCCCTGAAATCAATGGCGGCCCATTTGATTTGGTCGTTGTTGGAGGCGGAATCGCCGGTTCTTGCGCAGCAATTTCTGCTGCTCGACTCGGACTGAACGTCGCTCTCGTGCAAGATCGACCACTTGTAGGTGGCAATAATAGCTCAGAAGTCCGTGTTCATTTACAGGGACGCATCAATTTGCCGCCATATCCGAACTTGGGAAACCTCGTCGCTCAAATGAATCATCGCCGCGAAGGAAACGCACAGGCCGCCGAAGTTTATGAAGATGAGAAAAAAATGAATCTCATTGCCGCGGAAAAAAATCTGAAAGTCTTTTTCAATACACGAGCAGTCGGCGTTGAAAAGAGCGGCGACAAAATCACTTCTGTCATTGGAAAAAATATCGAAACAGGAATCGAACACCGTTTTTCGGCCCCACTTTTCGCCGATTGCACCGGAGACGGCGTGATCGGATTTTTGGCGGGCGCAGATTGGCGAATGGGACGTGAATCGAAAGCAGAGACGGGCGAAAAAGAGGCACCCGAAGTCGCGGACAAGATGACGATGGGCGCGTCTGTGCAGTGGAACACGATTGACACCGGCAAACCGACCACGTTTCCTGTGCTTCCATGGGCCATTCAATTTAACGAGCAAAGTATTAAACCCATGATTCAGGGGGACTGGGACTGGGAGACTGGTCTGAATTTCGACCAGATTTACGATTTTGAGCGGATTCGAGATCATGGTCTCCGCGCAGCTTATGGACATTGGTCTTATATGAAAAATCAGGCCAAAGGCGAATGGGCAGAAAAGGCGAAAAACCGCAAATTCGGCTGGGTCGCTTTCATTGCTGGAAAAAGGGAATCTCGGCGACTTCTCGGAGATGTTATTTTGCAGGAGCAAGATGTTGTGGGACAAAAAGAGTGGCTGGACGCGTGTGTGACGACCACTTGGACGATTGATTTGCATTATCCCGAAGCTCATAATGCGAAATTCTTTCCAGGCGAAGAATTTCGAACTATTGCCAAACATGTCGGAATTTCACCTTATGCGATTCCATATCGATGTCTTTATTCACGAAATGTTCCGAATCTGTTTCTGGCCGGGCGAAATATCAGCGTGACACATGTTGCTCTCGGAACGATTCGTGTCCAGCGGACAGGTGGAATGATGGGAGAAGTCGTCGGAATGGCGGCATCTCTCTGCAAAAAGTATGATTGTCTGCCGCGTGGTGTGTATGAAAAATATCTTGAACAACTGAAAAGTCTAATGAAAGAAGGAGTAGCTCCTCCGCCGCCAGGAAAAAGCGTGAAAGGACCAAATCCGCCGAAGTGGCTCAGTGAAGGCGGAACAAATTTTGCGAAGAATGCGACAATTTCTGTTTCTGATTCGTACAAAAAAGCTAATTATCCAACTACGAATATAAATGACGGCAATGCAAGTGTGGCAAGTAACGAAAATCGTTGGGTCAGTGGCGATTCTGAACCAGAACACTGGGTTTTATTTTCATGGAAAAATCCGGTCGAAATCAATGCCGTTCGCATTATTTCAGGGCAAACTGGGAGTGGTTCGCCGACGACACCGATTCAGGATTTTGTGTTACAAATTGCTGCAAATGACAAGTGGGTGGAATTGCCGAACACGGCTGTTCGTGATAATGAAGAATGTGATCTTGTAGTTGAATTTCCAGCAGTTGCGACAGACGAGCTTCGTCTTTTAATCACGAGGACACCCGGAAATTTGGCTCGCATTTGGGAAGTCGAGTTCTACAACATTGACCAGCAAAAGACCAAAAAGAAATAGGCTGTTCCAGCGTCAATACGGATCAGAACAACCATTTTTGGTTCGGAAAATTTTTTGTTCGGAAAATGCCCGGGAACGCAAATAATTTTTTTCTTATTTTCGTGTTTCTTTTTGAAATCGTTCTAGGAGTTTTTGCATCACCGGCCCGGGCTTTCCGTTTCCGATGGGACGACCATCTAATTTGACTACCGGAATCAATTCAGCTGCACTTCCCGTGAGAAAACATTCATCGGCGGTAAAAATGTCGTGCCGAGTCATCGGACGTTGCTGCGATGGAATCATTAGTTCATCGGCTAATTCCAAAACGACTTGCCGTGTGATTCCTTCCAGTATTCCTGCTTCGGGAGGAGGAGTTACGAGAATTCCTTTTTTGTAAATGAAAATGTTGTCTCCAGAACATTCAGCGACCTCTCCTTTTGTATTGAGCATGAGGACTTCGACGCTGCCAGCGATGTGACCTTCGATTTTTGCCAGAATGTTATTGAGGTAATTGAGTGATTTGATTTGCGGGGAAAGCATTCCCGGATTCGTGCGCATTGTCGCCGCTGTTACAATTTCGAGACCATTTTCGTAGTATTCTTGTGGATACAAAGAAAGATGGGCGGCGATGATAACAACTTGTGGATTCTGACACAAATGAGCGTCCAAACCGAGCGTTCCTATTCCACGAGTGACAATCAGTCGGATGTATCCATCTGAAATGTCATTCCGACGCAGGGTTTCTTTGACGGCTTCTTCG
>JBOFGF010000241.1:0-4768 GCA_051649005.1 Thermoguttaceae bacterium
CCGTTCGCGGGACTTCGCAAATAATCGCCGTAGTTTCTTTTCGGCTTTTACTCTTGTTGAGCTTTTGGTCGTCATTGCCATCATCGGCGTTTTGATCGCCCTGCTTCTTCCCGCCGTGCAAGCTGCACGAGAAGCCGCACGAAGAATGCAGTGTACGAGTCAAATGAAAAATATCGCACTGGCTTTCCATAACTACCACAATACTCACAACTCGCTGCCAAGTGGTGATGGCTGGGTCAATTTTCCTTCATCAACTGTTGCTGTTAACGGAACCGTCAATAAAATTACTGATGGTTGGTCCCCACAATTTGCTCTCTTCCCTTTCATGGAATTGCAGGCTCGAACCGATGCAGTTTCGGGAATGACGGCGGGCAATTTTCCATACAATGGCATGACACAAATACAAGGACGGATTGGTATATTGGGATGCCCGTCTGATCCCAATTTCTCATCTCAACTACCAACAACGGTCTCGATGACATGTTATGTTGTGAGCAAAGCAGATGTTATTAACAATAATGATTCCAACTCGGATACGCATGAACCTTCTCGAAATCGAATGGCTTTTCCACGCAGCTTTTTCAAAGGAATGGAAGCGATTACAGATGGCACAACGAATACGATTGCACTGAGCGAGACGGGGGTTCCTGTTGCTGGCAATGATAATAACCGTTCTCTTAAATGCGCTGTGGCACTGGGTGTCACGGGACTACACACTAACACAGGCATCAGCAGCTGCATGGGAGTGATTGATACGACAGATCGAAATACCATCAAAAGCACATTCACCTATAATGCAGGCGGAACTGGCCCAAACATGTATCTTGCCAGACGCGGATGGAATGCTTATTATGGACGTGGAATATACACGGCTTTTACGACGGTTTTGCCTCCCAATTCGCCCAATTGCAGTGCATCTGGACGCGATAATCATGGTGTTTGGAGCACATCGAGTTACCATTCGGGCGGTGTCAATGGAGCGATGTTTGACGGGAGTGTCCGCTTTTTCAACGACACTATTAATGCGGTCTCATCAGGACTTTCTGGTCAACCTCAGCAAAATTTGACGGGACCGAGTGAATATGGTGTTTGGGGCGCACTCGGTTCGATCAATGGCGGTGAATCAGTCGCGGCATTTTAGATGTTTCGTTTCGATGTTTCGTTTGTGCCGCCGATTCACACCGGCGGCTCGTTGGTGCTGAAAACGAACAATTTTCCCTATTTTTATTTATCAAATGATACGCTTCTCGCTTTTTTTGTTTTTTTCCTTTTCGTTTCTTTTTGTGACACTGCTCGGCTGTTCTTCAAATCTTCCAGAAGGTTTGCCGCGATTATATCCGTGTACAATTGCTGTTATTCAGGACGGATCACCGCTGATTGATGCCACTGTCGTGCTTCAATCGAACGAACCCGGTCATATTTGGATTCCGATGGGAACGACCGATGCCACTGGAACGGCGACTATTTATACAAATGGTCGTTATCTCGGTGCGGAACTCGGTTCGTACAAAATACTTGTCAGTAAAGGAATCAGTGAAAGTTCTGCTGGGCCGCCGCCGCCGGAAGATAGTCCAGAATATCCTAAGTGGACACGAAAAGCGTCGAATGCTGAAATCAGAGAATATGCCATTGTCGATCCACTGTTTAGTGATCCATCAAAGACACCACATGTAATCGAGATTACCAAGAAAAAGAACGCGGCCACTGTCGATGTGGGAAAAACAGTAAAAATCCGACAAATGTAAATTGTGAGTAAGCAAAACACCCGCCGAATAAAACCGCCGACTTATGTCGGCGGCTCTCTGAACAACACACGCAGGTTGACATCGGCGGCTCGCCAAATGTCGGCGGCTCGCTGAGTTATTACCAACTCATTGCATAATCACTCTCCCCAAAAACAAATTCTTCATTGCATCTGTTGCAGGCGATAACTTCTCCCATTTCATAATAATCATCGCTGCATTCATTACAGTAAAGTCCGTCACAATGCGGACAAAGAACATGATCGGACCATGAATAAACATCCTGACCGCAATCGACGCATCTACCAATTCTGGGCATGGTAAAACCTCCTCCTTGTTAAGATGGTGAATTTAATTTTCGGGGCATCCCCCCGACACAATAGGTATTCTAAATTTAAACCAAATCAATTCAAGAGGAGCAAAAAGAAAAACGTGCGTTTTTCAAAAAATCAGATAATTTGTCGAGTCAGAAAAATGGTTTTAGGTCATTTTGGAGTTGCCAATTCAATTATGCAAAAATGATATGGACACAGTGGCCGTGAATTTGTATACTGTGCAAAGAATATGGTCATTGTGTGTTTTTGGTCTCTTTTGTTTGGTTTTTTCAGAGAGTATTCGAGCGATGTATTCAATTCGACATTGTTTCCGTTTTGATTTTTGCCGAACGGCGACGATTTTTGCATTGTTGCTTTTTGCGTCTGTTTTTGTATCTGGAATTTTGAGTTTTGATTCCATAATAGTAAAAGCAGGCGAAGAATTAACCACCCCACTTCGACTTCCTGATGGCTCGACAATGAGTGCGCCATTGGTTTATCCAGAAGAAGCTCCGGTCGGATATTCGACGACAAAATCACGCCGTGATTCCATGTCAGTTCGGTCGCATCGCAACTTGGAAACGCCCGGCCCCGAAACCGTTTTGCAGGCATCAACAATTCAAGAAGTACCACATCAGACTTCATCTCAAGTTTCCCTGCGTTCGATTCCGAATAATCTTCCCAATTCAGCTCTTCCTAATTCGGCAGCAACATCTGATATTTCTTCGTCTGATCCTGTAAATTCAGAGACGATTGATGCGGATGACGACTCAAGTGATCCGATTCATCCTCCTGTGCGAACGGCGGCTTTTCAGCAGGTTATTCCGGGTGAAACGACACTTAAAATGGTTGAACAATTATGGGGAAAACCCGTCAAATCGACGATAATAAATGGTCAACTTGCATATCTTTACTCGAATGAAATTTTGAATCACATCGAAGTAACATTCAAAGATAATCTCGTCAAAGCGATTGTCGTTCAGCTTGATGAACCTTTTCCCGAAGAACAAGTTCGGGAAGTCCTCAAAACAGAATTGCTGAAATCGAAACCAGTTTTAATTCCTGATGAAAAAGGGAACATTATCGGCGAAGTTTTTCCAGAAAAAGGTGTTCTTTTTCTTTTTGCCTCGGAAGAAGATGATGGTGCTCACCTTGTTCGCCAAATTGGTATCGAACCAGTTTCATCGGAGCCATTCGTGCTGCGCGCCGAAGCAATATGGCACGATCAGCCCAGTGAAGCCAAACGAGACCTTTTGGATGCGGTCAAAATCAATCCCGAAGACAGCAAAGCATTCGGTTTGTTGTCGCAAATCAACCTAATCGAAGGTCTGATTGATGAAGCAATGTTCCACTGCGAGAAAGCAATTGAGCTTGATCAGCGGCGACCATCACATCATCTCCGACTCGTTCAGATTTTGATTCAGATGAATCGACTGGACGAATCACGTCAATATCTCGAAGAAACCATCGGAATTTGCGACAAATTTCCGCACGAAAAAGCACGGGCTTTGTCGATGCTCGGTGACTTGTATCGCACCGGTCGCAACTCCGACTGCGAATTGTCGATGGAATGTCATTCAGATGCAATTCGACTGGCAATGACAATGACGACACATTCCAATCAAACTATCCGGCAATCCGCCAAAGATGTCTTGTTTGACGCTCACTTGGGAGCCGCCCGCGATGTTGCATGGGGAAAATGGGACAATAAATCAGAATCAATAAATAAATGGATAACTCGCGCAAAAGAAATAGCACGAGACCCTGAAATGCTCGCAGCAAAACGCTATTCAAACGAATATCCGTTCAAAATTGCGACAACTGCACTGGCCACACAAGTCGGCGTGCTGGAACAAAATGAGTTGGAACCATTCATCAAAAATGTCGTCGAAGCCGGAGAATCACTGATTCGTTCGACAACAGATGCGATGCTGCAACGAAAATATCAGTGGGATATAAGTCTTTCGTTGTATGATGCTGTTCAAATTTATCAACTTCGACGGCAATATGCGCTCGCACTGAAATATGGAGAAATCGCCGCCAATTACATGGAGGCCGGAATCGAAACACGAAAAAGTGACACCGATTTATATTTGCTTGGTCGTCTTTATTTTCGTTTGGGGGCAATCCATGCCATCGGCAATAAAAATCACCGTGCTGCTATTGAATGGTTCGATTTAGCCAAACCTGTTTTCGAAAAGCTACTTCCGAAAATAGACCAAGAAGCACTTGGTCGAATTGGTGAAACTTTTGTGAGTATGGGCGTTTCGTATTGGATGACCGAACAGCGAGAAGAAGCGATTCGACTGACAGAACGTGGTCTCAAACAGATCGAACGCGGTGTCCAAAATGGCGTTTTGGGCGAATCTGCTTTGAATGTGCCATATACAAATTTGGCAAATATGTATCAGGAGATGGGCGAAGTTGAAATGGCAACAAAATACGCACATCTTGCCGGTCTCTGAAATGGTATCTGTTCACGTTTGGCGAGCCGCCGGTGTAAGTCGGCGGGTTTGTTTGTCTTGCCTTTCAAGTGATGCGGTGGTACAATGATAACTCTCCGCACAATCTCGCCGCACAATCCGATGCCGCGCCATAATGTTACTATCAATACCAAAACGGCGAATTGCGGTGCGATGATCGTGTGAAATTACTGAGACAAAGTATATTCATAATACGCAAATGCCAATAAAATTTCAAAATACACTTTAC
>JBOFGF010000242.1:0-8548 GCA_051649005.1 Thermoguttaceae bacterium
GACGACAAATCCTCCGTGTCCTCTGCGCCTCTGTGAGAGAAAAATCTTATTTTAACCACGAAATTCACGAACATCGACGCGAAAATCGCACGAAATGTTTTTGTATTTGGGTATTTTATTTTCTGGCGAAAGCCTAATTGGAGCAATTGGGACGAATGGAAGATTTGTTTGCAATAAAAATGTTACAAACCGTCAGTACGCTGCGCTCCCTTCCGGCTGTTGTGTTTGCCTGAAACGCGTATTTCAACCAAATTAACAACGAATTCATGTTTTGATGCGTTCGCCCTGGGTGGTTTGGATGCACCAGAAAAATCAAACCAAATGAAACAAAACCACCACTGTTCCTCTCTTTTTAAGAAATTGAGCAAAACAGAAACCGAGTCAGCCAGAAGTTGCATATTTTCATTTGTGCTGGTTGTTGTTGATGCAGGGAAGTGACAATACGAATCGAGTTCCTTTTCCTGTTTCTGGTGTTTCATAAAAAACTGCGCCGCCGAGTTGCTGCATTATTTGCCACGTTTTTGGAAGTCCAAAACCGAGTCCTCGTCCTGCTTCGCGGCCAGAAAAATATGGAGAAAAAATGAGCGAGCGAATTGATTCATCAATACCGAGGCCATCATCTTCGACAAATACTTCGATCATGTCGTTCGGCAAAACGGTCTGCGTCAAAACAGGAGAATGAGAAACCATCGGAGAGGGTGTCAGTGGGCACTGGGAGGACGTTTCATCACTTGTATTCGATAATATTGCGTGATTTGCAGGAATATATCGCAGACCGAGCAAAATTTTTCCACGAAATTCGCTTTTTTTCTCTGCTGCATCATTTTCGCAGGAATCGGTAAAACTAAATGATTCGCGTGCATTTTTACAAAGAGCTGCGAGTGCAACTTGTAATTGAATTGGATCGGTCAGAATCATAAACGATTTTTTTTCATCAGATTCCTGCCTCTTCAATTTATTCGTGTCGAAGGTATTATCCAAATCACGAAGAGGCGACATGAACAGCCACTCAATTTGTGATTCGTGCATGATTGCCGCCTGGTTTTCATAAAATGTTTCGAGCCATTCCGAGATGTCGATTGTTTGCCATTCAGGCTTTGGCGGTCTGGCAAAATAACGAATATCGGCGATCATTTCATACGCTCTTTTGACTTGATTCAAAATGATGGCCAAATGGCGACGTTGTTCTGGATGTTCTATTTCTCGCAGCAGCAGTTGTGTGCGTCCACCGATAATTGCCAGAGGATTATTTATTTCGTGTCCAGCTCCGGCGGCAAATTCAGCGAGAGCATCTAATTTTTGCCGTTCCAGTTCCGCGAATTGGTCGAAGTCAGATGTATTATCCGCAAATGATGTTTCTGATTTCATGTGTTTAATTCGATGGCGAAACTAAAATGAAAAAGGCTCTCAGAAGAGCATTTGTTTTGAAAAAGCACAAAGATTTTTTAATGGACATTCTTTGCAGTTTGGAGTCTGAGCCCGGCAGAAAGTGCGCCCCAGTTGAATAATTGCGTGACTCAAAAATCCCCACTCTTTTCTTGGAAAGTGCTCCATAAGATCGAGTTCGACTTTTTCAGGTGTTTTCTTTTTTGACAGTCCAAGACGGCGAGAAATCCGAAAAACGTGAGTATCAACAACAAATCCCTCATTTTTTCCAAATCCATTCGATAGAACGACATTTGCTGTCTTTCGTCCGACTCCTGGGAGTGAAATTAGCTCGTCCATCGAACAAGGCACCAATCCATTAAATCGTGCGACAATTTCCTGTGCCGCCATCTGAATATATTTTGCTTTGTTTCGATAGAATCCCGTACTTTGAATCGCATTTTCAATTTTTTCACGAGAAGCGGCTGCAACATCTTCTGGGGATGGAAAATTTGCAAAAAACGAAGGTGTCACTTTATTGACCTGAACATCAGTGCATTGTGCCGATAAAATCGTGGCCACCAGCAATTGAAAAGTCGTGTCAAATTGCAGCGAGCATGATGCACTCGGAAAGGCAGAATGGAAACGCTTCAGAATTTTTTGAGGGGAGACGCTGAAATCACACATCGCTCATTAAATTCTAAAAGTGGATATAAGAAGTGAGCGACAATAAACCGCGAATACAATAAACTGCGAATAATTAAGTGTCGCAAACAAAACACCCCTCCTTTTTCAGGAGGGGCGTTTTAGTTGATGTCCTATTTTTTCAATTTCGGAAAGAGCGGGCCCGCATAAATCGCAGCATCACCGAGTTCTTCTTCGATCCGAATGAGTTGATTGTATTTGGCCATTCGATCTGTTCTCGAAGCCGAACCTGTTTTGATTTGGCCTGTTCCAAGTGCGACAGCAAGATCGGCAATAGTGGCATCTTCGGTTTCACCACTTCGATGAGATGAGATGGATGTATATCCATTTCGATGCGCCAATTGAATCGCTTCAATGGTTTCAGTGAGCGATCCGATTTGGTTCACTTTGATAAGAATTGAGTTGGCAATTCCATCGGTGATCCCTTTTTGCAGCCGTTTGGTGTTTGTAACGAAAAGGTCGTCTCCAACAAGTTGGACGTTTTTGCCGAATTTGTCGGTCAAAAGTTTCCATCCTTCCCAGTCGTCTTGGTCAAGCGCATCTTCAATCGAGACAATCGGATATTTTTTGCACCAAGCTGCGAGAATATCGATCATTCCGGCAGAATTGACAGCTTTTCCATCAATTGTATATTCCTTTTTGTCGGCATTGTAAAATTCACTGCTCGCACAGTCCATCGCAATATAAACTTGTTCACCTGGTTTATATCCTGCATTTTTTATTGCTTCGACAAGTGCTTCGAGAGCAGCTTCATTGCTCTGCAAATCAGGTGCAAAACCACCTTCGTCACCAACATTGGTCGACATTTTCATCTTTTTGAGGACACTTTTGAGCGAATGGAAAACCTCGCATCCACATCGAATTGCATCGGTGAAAGAAGTGAAACCGAGTGGCATGACCATAAATTCCTGAATATCGACCTTATTGTCGGCATGTGCGCCTCCATTTATGACATTCATCATGGGAGCAGGAAGAATCCGCGCACCGACTCCGCCCAAATAACGATAGAAAGGGAGTCCACAGTGTTCTGCCGCCGCTTTGGCAACTGCCATCGAAACACCGAGAATCGCATTTGCTCCAAATTTGCTCTTATTTTCTGTGCCATCGAGGTCGATCATCGTCTTGTCAACTAAATACTGATCGACGGCATCGAATCCACAAATTTCGTCGGCGAGTGTTTCGTTGATATTTTCAACTGCTTTTAGCACGCCCTTTCCGAGATAACAATTCTTGTCGCCGTCTCGTAATTCGAGAGCTTCATGAACACCGGTGCTGGCTCCGCTTGGAACCGCAGCACGTCCAAACGCCCCACTCAATAAACGAACATCGACTTCCACTGTCGGATTGCCACGACTATCCAAAATTTGCCTTCCTCGAATGTCAACAATAGTACTGTCTGTCATTTTTGATCCTTTTTTGTGGTATAAGTGTCTTGTATTGGTGATAACTGCTCACCACACACTTCGGGCGAACATCACCTTTGATATTAGAATACACGAAAAAGTGGATGCAGTCAAGAGATGGTAAAATCGACCCGGCAACACGAAATATCACAATTATCATGCCACAAAATCGAGAGAATCATAATTTTCTGTCTTTTTCTTGCCATTTTATACTCAACAACATCTTTCGAGTTCAGTTTTTCGCCGCATCTGAAACCGACGGGATTCGTTCCCGAAACACGAGGCGTTCCATGTTCCCGAACGCCATCGGCGTTCAATTATGGTAGAAACGAATTACCAGAAACACACAACTCCGTCGGAGTTGAATTATGGTTGTGAGGCAGCGCATTGACCATAATTCAATGCCGACGGCATTGGTAGTAGTTTTTGTTGCAATATCTACCATAATTGAAACCCGACGGGTTTCAGGACTTTGAAAACGTGACTTTATTGGCGGTGTTGTGTATATTGTCATTTTTGTCGCCTTTCTTACAGAGAGCGATGCCGTTCAACCGGCGAGTTATCACGGAAATGTCGCCGCGTCTCCCTCCTTAATTTTTTATATCTGTCGATTATAATTCCTTGTTGTTTTTGAGTCCAATTTTCAGAGAAAGCAGCGATATTCATGCAAACTACTTCTATTCTTATTTCAAACATATCTGACATGGACCGACTTGGAGCGGCACTTGGTCATTTGCTTCCTGTCGGGAGTGTTTTGGCCCTTTCTGGAACACTCGGAGCTGGAAAAACTCGGCTTGTTCAGGGAGTCGGCAAAGCACTCGGGTTATCTGATGGAGTCGTTACTAGTCCAACTTTCGTCTTATTGCACGAATATGTCGGAACAAAACCTATTTATCATTTTGACACATATCGACTCGAATCTTCTGACGAATTTCGCCGTTTGGGGCCAGATGATTATTTCGAGGGGGACGGACTTACTTTCGTCGAGTGGGCCGACAAATTTCCAGATGTCATGCCAAATGAGTACATTAAAATTCATATTGACATTATTGATGCTCAGTCACGACGCTGTAATCTGACTCCGGTGGGAACACAATACATCTCGATTTGTGAGCAAATTACAAAAAAATATGTGTCAGAAACAGTGAAAAATTAAAACCTTCAAACAACTCCCCTCCTTTTTATGGAGGGTTTTCCGTTAATGAGGAGTGCCCAGCGCGGCGGGGATGGTTTGTACACAAAACTTATCGTTTTACTGCATCTCACAGTAACTGAATCTCACATTATTTAAATCAATTCCGTGCAATAAAAATCATTTCGCTTTTTTTTCCTTTTGATTTTCTTTTTTCGGATTTATGTGGTGATATTCCATTTTTCGCAGAGTTCCCTCGGATGCCCAGGTCGAAAAACCGAGCGGCTTGTACATATTTGTTTCATTTCGCAAAGACAGTTTTACATCTTTTGTATCGAGATCGACGACTTTTTTTTCTTTCCATGCTCCGTCTTTGTCTTCCTCGGCAATCCAGACGGAAATGTTGTCGTCGCTGACATTCAGACGAAATTGATACCACTGGTCGTCTTTGAAGGAATAGAACGAACTCGTCGGGTTTTCAGATGCGTCGTATCCATCGACACAGCTGAGACCGATTGTTCCGCCGCCCCATCCGCCATTCACGAAAGTGCAGAAGGCATCGCCGACGGGAAAAGTCAGTGCGGCAAAAAAATCATATCCACGAGTCCGTTTGGCCTGAAATGAAATTTCATAATTTATTCGTGGAAATTCTTTGTCATATCGAATTCCGGTCATCATCGCACCTTGTCCGATCACAAGATTTCCTTCTTTGACGATTACTTCGCCGTCTCCGCCATAAACAGGAACAGTCCAGTCGTCGAGAGATTTGCCATCAAAAAGAGCGATTTTTTTTGCTTCAGATGATTTTGACGGGACATTATCCGACATGACCGACTTTGTACAAAGCAGAACAGATACATCTAAAATAAATATGCCGAGAAATAAAAAGGTCCGTTTCATTGTCGTTTTTGAAAAAAGAGAGAATTGAAAAAAGAGAGAAAATAAAAAATGCTGAATCGTACATATACCATCCAGAGTACCAGAAAAAACTATAAAATCAAGATGAGAAAAAGAGTAATCGTTCACGGGTTTTTTGTGTTTTTTCGATAAATACCGCGAAAAATAGCTAAAATTCAATTGCCATGAAAGGATATTTCCGAATTCCGTGCGTGGTTCAATAATTGTAGAAATGCAGATGTTAAATTTCCCGAACGCCGGAGATATTCTGGAACGAATTCCGACGGGAACGAGGTTTATGAAACACGATTGACAAGCAATCCGTTTTTGAAGTATACTCATGTCAATTATCATCTATTTGTTTGTCCAGCTTTAATGACAGTAACTCTCGTTACTTCTGCGTCAAAATTACGCATTAAAACGCCACTCAAAGAGACGATTGTCAAAGGAAAACCAATTATGTTACGAATTTTTCTGTGTTGTACGACGTGTTTTACTTCTATTTTTGCGCTGATTTTTACACTGACAATCCCGTCATTTCTGGATGCGGCACAAACGAATTTGCCTCCGAATATAGTGCTGATTATTTCTGATGACCAACATTATTCTGACTATCGATTTATGGGGCATCCAGTAGTGGAAACGCCAAATTTGGATCGCCTGGCAAGTCAGGGACTCGTTTATACTCTCGGTTATGTTCCCGCTTCTTTGTGTAATGCGAGTCTTTCTTCTCTCATCACTGGGCAGTTTCCGCATCGACATGGAATCACGAGCAATGACCCGCCAAATCCATCCAAAATGAAACCGAAGGATTTTTTTCAATCGGAAGATTTTCGAGATGGCCGCGTCATTATGGCTTCAATGATGCAGAATTCGCCCACTTTGCCGAAAATCCTCGGCGAACATGGCTATTTGAGCTTTCAAACCGGAAAATGGTGGCCGGGCAATTTTGCAAGTGGCGGTTTCACACATGGTATGTCAAAAGGAGGGCGACATGGAGATGATGGCCTCGTCATTGGACGCGAAACCATGCAACCAATTTATGAATTTTTTGATCTGGCGGCAAAAGAGAACAAACCATTTTTCCTTTGGTATGCGCCGATGTTGCCGCACGACCCGCACAATCCGGCGCAGCATTTGATCGATAAATATGCACAAAAAACAGACTCTCTTTTTCAGGCGAAATACTGGGGCAATGTCGAACGGTTTGACACCACTTGTGGCGAATTGCTGAACGAATTAGATCGACGCGGCCTCTCAGAAAATACGATAGTTGTATATGTGTGCGATAATGGATGGATTCAAGATCAACAATCCCCGCGATTTGCCCCCAAATCAAAATTGTCTCCATATAACGGCGGGCTTCGCACTCCCATCATGATTCGTTGGCCAGATAAAATCGCCCCCAAAATTGACACAACTCACTTGGTTTCGTCTGTCGATATTGCTCCGACACTGCTGACTGCTGTCGGAATCACGCCTCCGACAGAAATGCAGGGTATTAACTTTCTGGATGCAGATGCAGTAGATGCCCGAAAGGAAATTTACGGAGAATGTTATACTCACGATTTCATTGACTTGAATAATCCAGCGAGCAATTTGCAATATCTTTGGACAATACGAGATAATTGGAAGTTAATTATTCCTGTCAATCAGAAAACAGCAGTGCCTGAATTGTATAATCTGCGCGATGACCCCGATGAAACGAACAATGTCGCACAAAAATATCCTGAAATAGTCAATGAATTGACCAAAAAACTTGAACTTTTTTATCCCAAAATTCCGTGATTCTTGGCACAACCAAAAAGTGGAGAGAAACCACGCTGCTAACAAAGGAAAATTTATGACACTTTTATTGAATTTATTTCGTGTTTGGTTATTCGGACTGGGGCTGATTTTTTCTGTCGCAGAATTTGTTACAGAATCTGCTTGGTGTCAGGAACAAACTTGGCAATTAGAAGGAAAACAAATTTGGTGCCGTGAACCGGAGCGAGCCACGTTTAATCTTGAAAATGGCGTTCATCAAGTCACCAACACGAGTTCGCGCGACTGGGCAGTGACGCTCCATGATTCCATTTCTGTTCAGCCGGGGGAGATTTATCGCATTTCAGGAGAGATGAAAGTCGCAGAGCGGGAAGGTGAATCGGGTGGAACAGTTCAATTCACTGTCGGAGTGTTCGACAAAGACAATAAGATCATCGACTGGCAACTCGGAAATGCGGCACAAAAAGGGAGCTGCGACTGGAAACAGCTTTCCGACACATTCGTCGTTCCATTTGGCGGTGTTACTTTGTTGCCTCGTTTAGTCGGAGGGAGTCCTTCGACGAGTCAAAGCAAAGCAATTAAACTCGAAAAGCTGGGGACAATGAAATTGCTTGTCCCTCAAAAAATTGTTCCCCAAAAGGGTGAATTGGATTTATTGTCTCCGTCGTTTGGAGAGGCAAATCTCACAGAAGGCGTTCGCACAGTTACAATAGATGAAACCAATCAATTCGACAACAAGCCGACTTATCGAATTAGTGGGCAAGAAAATACTTGGATGGTGAAACCGACTGATCCGATTCTCGTTCAGCCGGGCGAAATGTATTTGGTTTCGCTCCGTTTTTTCCTCGAACAAGGAAATCCAGAACTGGTTATTGTTTCTTGGAACAAAAACGGACTTCGCGGCAAAGAACAAGTGGGAGCAGGGACGTTTCGCCCGAATGTTGCCGAAGAAGGGGGAACATGGTGCGTTCTTCATTCTTACATTCGCATTCCAGATGGCGTGGATGGAATCATGCCAATTATTCGTTCACAGGAAGGCGGAATTTTGAATGTTGCACAGTGGACAATTCGCCGTCCGACTTCAGATGAAATTGATCCAAAACGAAATAAAGTGAATGGATATGCCAAAGAACGTCTTTGTGAAAAACTAGATCGCGGCTTGATTGCTCAGCGAAGTGGTGATGATGTTTATATTAGTTGGCGACTTCTTGAAACAGATGCTCCGAATGCGGCATTCGACGTTTTTCAAATCGCACCAGATGGTCAGTCGACAAAAATCAAC
>JBOFGF010000243.1:0-2206 GCA_051649005.1 Thermoguttaceae bacterium
CCCAGAACCACGTCGCCCATCTTCCCAAACAAAAATGGACGGGGCAGATTTGGCACGAACAAATTCACCTCGAACTGATTCGCCTCGAACATCCCAGAAATCCAATCGAGCATCAAATGACAACCGAGATTCGGCTCCGAGACAGGATCGACAATCAGGAGAACGCAGTGAACATTCCAGCCAATATCGCACAGATCGACGCGGAGGCGGAAAACGAGACCGCTTTGATCGGGGTCCACGCGAAGCAAAAGTTTACATCGCACCCGCCAAAGAAAAAGAGATTAAACCTATTTCTGAAGAAATGAAAAAGGGGAAAGAACCGCTCCGAAGTTTCGGAGACCTCGCTCAATTTTTGGGAACTACTCCCACTCCAGAAAAGGGGAAATCGTCAGATAAATCAAAAAAATAACATATATTCTGAACTATTTTCAGTTTATAATAATGGGTCTTTTTTATTTTTATCAATTCATTTGCCCCGACCTTTTGTATGCCTGTTTTGCCAAATGGTATTCCTGATATTCAAAAATTACTCGATTCACCGAGTTACAAAATTGCTTACAAAGACCTCGATTTTTTGGCCAGTGATGCTTCTCGATCAGCTCGATTACAACTTGAATTCAATAAACCGGAATGGATTCTGAAAGAACACCATATTCGTTCAACTGTCATTGTATTTGGAAGCGCGCGAACTCGTTCGTTGGAAACGGCAAAAAAAAATCTTGCCGAAATAGAATCGCAGCAAAAAGCGAATCCAAATAACAGTGACATTTCTGGACAGCAAAAGAAGGCGAAAAAATCGCTGGAAATGAGCCAGTATTATGAAAAAGCACGAGAATTTGCGAGAATTGTTTCGGAAGCGAATCGTTTGCCGAGTCAATCTTCAGTCCAATCTCGGCGCGACTTTGTAATTTGCACGGGGGGCGGCCCCGGAATCATGGAAGCCGCAAATCGAGGTGCATATGAGGCGGAGGCGATTTCAATCGGACTGAATATCAAATTACCATTTGAACAAAAACCGAATCCATATATTACTCCCGAACTCTGCTTTCAGTTTCACTATTTTGCTGTGCGAAAACTCCATTTTCTACTGCGTGCGAAAGCTCTTGTGGTTTGTCCTGGTGGTTTTGGCACATTTGATGAACTCTTTGAAGCACTTACTCTCCGACAGACGAATCGAATGCAGCCAATTCCAATTATCGGATTCGGAGAAGACTTTTGGAAAAGGGCGGTGAATTTTGATTATTTGGTCGAATCAGGTGTAATTTCTCATGAAGACATTGATCTTTTTCATTTCACTGAATCGCCACAAGAAGCGTGGAACATGATCAAATCGTTTTGGGGAATTTGATGACACGACAGAACATATTTCCATTAACCATTCATAATATTTGCTTTTCCAGTGATCGACTGAATGTCGATTTGTAAAACGGCAACTCGGTTTATGTGCGACAAAATCATCGAATTTATTTTATCTTTTCGCAATTTTGAGTATTTTATCGCTTCGTACTCATTTATTTGATGGATAATTTCTTCTTTATTACTAATGTCGTTTTTCACCTCCGATGAAGTTGATTTGTCAAATGGTTTCGACAGAACATTTTCGATTTGATATTTTTCGCATAGTAACTTCAAAGCGGCTCGTTTTTTTTCGGGGGAGGAAATAATTTTTGCCGTCCCAGTCACGACGACGCTTTCATATTCCATCGTGAATTGATCTGAAATAATCTCTGCTTTTCCGACCACGCAAAAACAAACGCGATTGTCGTGTTCAATATTCTCCAGTTTTTTTCCTTCCAAAGCACAATGAAGGAAAATTTTTTGATCTTTGCGCACAAAGTTGAGCGGGATTCCATACGACGAGCCATCTGGTGAAATTGTCGCCAAAACTCCATAAATTGCTGCATCTAAAATACGAATTGATTCCTTTTCGGAAATAATTCGGTCAACACGGCGAGGAAGATGAATGGTGTTTTTAATTTTTTTGTTGGTCATAAATGAAAAGATCAGTCGGTTTAATGCTGCAATAATCAAATTGCGGTGGTTATAACAATTTTAGTAAAGTTGCATCCAGCACTATTCCGAGAAGAGCATGTTGTAACAAACCAGATAAAATCGACTGAGTGCGAGCGGCCAAAATTCCCCAGTAAATGCCAGCAAAAATAGATGCGAAAACCTCAGACGGAGGATGTCCATAATGAAGCATGGT
>JBOFGF010000244.1:0-7475 GCA_051649005.1 Thermoguttaceae bacterium
AATCCGCAGTTGTGGAGGCTGGGTCTCACTAAATACAGAATGGGACAGCAAGTGCAGCACGAATATCGGTTTCGGCATCGACGACCCACTCGATCAGGATTTGATTTTGGGAAGCTCCGTCCGCGCTGGTGCGACCGAAGGACTGACTCGTACTCAAAATGAAGTGTTATTTGCAAATGTTTTTTACAAATGGACTCCCCAATTTGTGACAGGATTTGAGGTCAGTTATTGGATGACACAGTGGCAGAATACGATGCTGAACAACACCGCACCTGATTATCGAACGGTCGAAAATTTGGGAACGACTCGCTCGGCTCGATGTGAATTTATGGCACGTTATTATTTCTGATTTTGTCGCAAAAAATAAAAGAACAACCAGAAAAACGTGCTTTCTTGATAAAAAATATGTTTTCTCGATACAAAGCGTATAATCTGACTGCGATGAGAAAAACTGCTTAGTAACAGGGAAATATCCCGATGATTTATTCAGTCGCCTATTACAAAAAGTTGCTTTTTTGCACGAGAGCAGATGAATCGATGGGACTGTAATATGTGAGGCGAATGAGATGAACGCATGACAAATTTTCGGCATGAAATATGCAGATGCTTTCATGTAACCAAAAAATGTTTCGCATGGAAGCAGGAGGGATTCAGGGATGATCCTCACTAGAAATATCAACCACTTCTCCCTCGATATACCATGACACACGATTTATACGACCACAATTTGAAATCGTTTCCACGTCCAAAACCACTTTTGGATTTTGAGGATGTCCCGTTTTTTGGTGGTTTGCCAGAATTGTTGCGAAATGTCAAAAAATCGTTGGGACTAGACATTGTTTTTGTTCGTGCAGGTGCCACATTGCCTGATATGATGGCTCGTTATTTCTCCGTGAAAGTGGAAGGCGGAAAGTCTCCCGGTTCATTGGCACTCCTTCCGTCCAAAAACATCAAACGATCTTTCATGTCGGTTTCTGAACAGGAAGAATTTGTAACATCATTGGCCCTTTTATTGGGGGACGCATATCGATGGCAGCAGATGTTCCGAAGGTATGAGGAAGAATTGGCATCGCTCATTCCAGCACCTTCACTCGATCCGCAGGAACATCGTTTTACAGAGACGTTATTCAGTATAATAAAAGAGGGCGGGAAAATTCTTGATTTTCAGGCGGCTTCTCTTTATCTTCTCGATGAAAAACAGAGCACACTCAAATTGCGTTCCTGCTGGGGCCTCCCAGAAGAGCGTTTGCTTGCTCCTCCCAGATCACTGCATGAATCACTCGCCGATTTGGAGGCGATTTTGGGGCAAGTCGTCATTCTCAATGAAAATTATCTAATGGAAACATGGATGCCACCAGAAGATTTTTCGATGGCAGTCTGTTTGCCAATTGCATCGCCAGTGACGATCATCGGGACATTGTGGTTTTTTTCGGACCAACGACGAGAATGCACCGAACGTGATGTTAGTCTCATGGAAATTATCGCAGGACGACTGGCGGCAGAACTGGAAAGAGCTGCTATTTTAAGAGGACTTGAAATGCGAGATAATGAGAAAAAACAACAAAACGGCAAGTTGATCGGTTTAGTTGGGTGATCGCCGAAAATCTTCTGATTATTTTTATTTGACGAGGTAAGCTAATTTATGATGGCAACAAAATTTGCATCCGTTCGCGGATACGAAATTTTTAACTAACTTCTTGCAAATAACTCACTTGTTCAAATATCACCACTTGTTGCAAATCACAAAATAGCGAGTAAAATGATTGGTGTTTTACTGATATAAATGAAAACGCTGACAAAATGTCGCTTTTGATAGCGATAATTTTGTGAAAATTTGCTTGTTTTTACGAAACAACAGCTTTCTACGAAAGCTGGCTAAACATTTAATTTTGTGCCGTTTTCTGTGTATTCGCCACAATTTTACTCTCTAAAAACACACATGACTACAAACAGACGCACATTTTTGAGGCATTTGGCACTTGGAACAGCCGCGTTGTCAATTCCCAGTTTGGTTCCCAGCTCTGTTCTTGGACGAGATGGCAATGTGGCACCGAGTGAACGCATTACAATGGGATTGATCGGATGCGGAATTCATGGACTTGGCTGGAATCTCGATTTGATGCTGCGAAACCGAGAACAACAGGTCGTGGCCGTCTGTGATGTTGATAAAAATCACAAAGAAGCAGCAAAGAAAAAGGTCGAATCTGCATATTCGGAGCGATTTGGAACCGAGTACAAAGGATGTCTTGATTTCGATGACTTCCGCGATTTGGTTAATCAGAAAAGTATTGATGCGGTCGATATTGTGACACCAGATCACTGGCATTCACTCATTTCGGTTTTTGCAATGAAAGCTGGAAAACACGTCATTTGCGAAAAACCGACATTGACTATTAAAGAAGGCCGCCTCGTTTCTAATGTGCAAAAAGAGACTGGACGTGTATTTTTGACCGCCTCCGAAAACCGAACAGTGGACGATTATCAGCATATCATCAATGTTGTGCGAAATGGAAAAATTGGGAAATTGCAGAACATTAAAGTGTTGCTTCCACCAGGAAATGTGGACCGAACGGAAGTGTCGAAAAACGTCGAACCGATTCCAGATTATCTCGATTATGAAAAATGGATCGGACCTGCGGCCATGATTCCATATATTCCGGCGAGATTGCACAATACATGGAGATGGCATCTGCAATTCAGCGGCGGTTCTATGACCGACTGGGGGTCTCACAATATAAACTTGGCGCAGTGGGCCAATGAAAGTGACGAAACAGGTCCGGTCGAAATTCATGCCACTAAATCTGATTATCCTGATGAAAATGCCGTTTGGACTACAACACCGACATTCGATTTTAACTGTCGTTATTCAAACGGTGTGACAATGCAAGTTTGGAGCGAAGTTCCCGGAATCAAGTTCGAAGGCACGAATGGATGGATTATGATTCGTGGTTATCGCGGCAAAATGACAGCCAGCGACGACTCTCTTCTCACTTGGAAACCAGGCTCCGACGAGATTGATGTTGCCAAAGAACTCTCATATTGCACTGTCGGACGAAGTGGAACGACCGCACTTGGTGATATTTTGGGCGGAGAACACGTTAATTTCACGCATTGCATCAAAACGGGACAAATTCCATATTACACAGCAGAATGTGGACATCGAAACCACTCAATTGCCCATTTGGCGCAGATTTCGATGAAATTAGGGAATGTTCCACTGAAGTGGAATCCCGAAACAGAGCAGTGCGAAGGCGAGAACGCCCAATCTGCAATGAATTCGATGTTCATGTCCCGAAAGCAGAGAGAACCGTGGACATTTGAGAATGTTGATTCATGGATCAATGTTGGATAATCAAAAATAATGGGAGGCGAGGAAAGCTGTTGTTTCGTTCAGCGAGCCGCCGATGTCAATCGGCGGGTGAATTGAACAGTATTGCCGCGATCAAAGGCGAGATTTTATCACCGTTTTTAGTATAGTATGCCAACAAAACAAACGAATCGAGTCGAAAAAACAGCGGAGCGTATTGGTTGTATGTTCGACGAAATCGCTCCTAGATATGACACGCTCAATTCCATTTTGTCGATCAATCGAGACAGATATTGGCGACGGAAAACAGCAGATATTATACTCGCACAGCCACTTCCTGATGGCCCGATTCTCGATATTTGTTGCGGAACAGGGGAACTGACACTGGCACTGTCGCATCAACTTTCAATGTTGCAACAAAATCGAGAGCTATTTGGCATTGATTTTTCGCCAAAAATGATCGAAATTGCGCAGCAAAAACGATCCAAAATGGAGCAGCGTATTTCTATCAAGAAGAAAATTGCTGATTCTTCCGCTTCATTTGAAATGGTGTCGCCGCATTTTTCAGTTGGTGATGCGATGTCCCTCAATTTTCCATCTGAAATGTTTTCGGCTTCGGTTGTTGCTTTTGGAATTCGGAATGTGGTCGATCCAAATGTTGCCATGTCTGAAATGGTCCGAGTTACACGGCCGGGCGGAATCGTGGCCATTTTAGAATTTGCGATGCCGACTTTTCCTGTTTTTTCGCTTTTGTATCGATGTTACTTCCGCTCGATTTTACCCAAAATCGGACAAATGCTCTCCCGCAGTCAAGATCAAGCATATCATTATCTTTCAGAAAGCGTTTACCAATTTGATTCGCCGTCGCAATTGGCCGAACGAATGAGACACGCCGGAATAACGAAAGTGTCGTCTCGTTTGATGACATGTGGAATTGTCGCTTTGACGATTGGACACAAATAGATTGCGAATCGTCATCAATCAGATGTTTAACACGCTTTCGTAGAAAGCGATTGTTTCGTTCAGACAGCCGCCGACGTTATTCGGCGGGTTTATTGGGCCGAGTCGTTCCAAGTTCCCGAACGCCGTCGGCGTTCAATTATGGTAGAAACGAGTTGCCCATAAAAACACACAACTCCGTGAGGAGTTGAATTATGGTCACCGATATTGAACCCCGAATGGGGTTCTGACGTTTTTGATGTTCGTGCTTCTACCATAATTGAAACCCGACGGGTTTCAGGACTTTGAAAACGTGATTTTATTGGCGGTGTTGAGTGTATTTTTGTCAATTTCATTAAAATCACAAAACTTTTTGGCGGTCTTCGTGTTGTTTTGGCGGGCTGCTGAGCGGGGTTCCTTGTTGTCATTTTTTTGTGTACAATGAGGATTGTTCATTTAACGAGTCGATCATGCGCCTTTTTTTTCGTTTTCATGTTTTCTAACCAGATTTCACCTCGAAATGTCGCCATTCTTGGCTCCAGTGGGAGCATCGGGCAAAATACTCTCGATGTTATTCACGCATCAGAGGGACACCTAAAAGCGGTGCTCCTCTCTGTTCATCGTAATACAGAAATGTTGATCGAACAGGCACGCCAGTGTCCCGATCTCAAAATGGTCGTTGTGACCGATGAAACGGCAAATCGAGATGTTCTCTCTCAATTGCCGCGAGATGTCGAAGTGCGATTCGGACAAGACGCTCTTTGTGAATCGGTTCAAAACAACGAGATTGATGTTATTCTTTCTGCGATAGTTGGAAGTGCTGGACTTTCAAGTACTTGGTCTGCACTCGAATGTGGAAAGACGGTCGCACTGGCCAACAAAGAATCCCTTGTAATGGGAGGCAGTCTCCTCACTGAATTAGCACGCAAAACGGGGGGACACATCCTGCCTGTTGACAGTGAACACAGTGCCATTTGGCAGGCACTTCAAAGTTGGCGAATGGATGCCTTTCCAAATAACTTGCTGACCGAAAAATTGCCAAACAAATCAAATCCGTCACATAGTTCATCAATAATAAAAAATAAATCGGAAGGAAAATTTGTAACAACAACGGATTCGGAAATCAAAACTGAATGTTGTGAGCCGTGTTCGTTCAATGAATCGGTTGCTCGAATCATATTGACTGCAAGTGGCGGCCCTTTTCGCACTTATTCACATGAAGAGTTGGAGCGAGTATCCATTTCCGATGCACTTTGTCATCCCACTTGGAACATGGGAAAAAAAATCACTGTCGATTCGGCGACACTGATCAACAAAGCTCTTGAAATTATTGAAGCCCGCTGGTTTTTTGATATGCACTCATCGAAAATTGATGTCGTTATTCATCCGCAGTCGATAGTTCATTCATTCGTCGAATTTTGTGATGGTTCCACAATCGCGCAGTTGAGTCCACCTGACATGCGACTCCCGATTCAGCTCGCACTCACTTTTCCAAAACGCATGTCTGGAATCGCCAAACGGCTCGACTTTTCCAAACCAATGTCGCTCGATTTTTTCCCCCCTGATTTGGATCAATTTCCAGCAATCGCACTTGGTCTGGAAGTCGCCTCCGTCGGTGGAACTGCCGGATGTGTTCTAAGTGCCGCCAATGAAATTGCGGTCGCCGCCTTTCTCGAAGGCCAAATATCATTCACGAAAATTGTGCCAATTTGCCGTTCTGTTTTGGATAATCATTCATTCGAGGAGAGACCATCGCTTTCACGCCTTTTCGAACTCGATCAGTGGGGACGAAATGAAGCCCAAAAAATAGCACGAAGCTGAATTTACTGAATTTATTCCTGTCCCCCTTCAAAATTCCACTTTTTCATGACGAAAGTCGAATGTATACAATTTAATGCGAAATGCAGTATATTTTTTGTATCCGTTCGCGGAAATTGTTGTTTTTTTTATTTACATAAATACTGCTAAAATTCGATTGCCATTAAAGGACGCAACAAAAAATACACCGATTTATTTTCCCCTTTCAGGGCGGCTCAATTATTATTGAAACCTTTGTTTCACATAGTACACACGAAATTTGAATTGCAAAAAATCTAAAACAGTGAACGGAAACATATTTTTTGCATCGTGTTTATACCAAACCAGCAACAACACATGTCTGAAAAAAACTATTTTCATCCTGAAACGCTGCGAAAAATTACGCGACTCGATTTGCGTGCTCGGCATGTTGTCGATGGTTTTTTGGGAGGCCAACATCAAAGTCGTCATTTCGGCAACTCAGTCGAATTTCGGCAACATCGTCAATATGTTCCAGGAGACGATCCCAGAAGTGTCGATTGGAAAGTTTGGGCAAAACAAGATCGATACTATGTGAAACAATATGAAATTGATACGAATTTGCGATTGAATCTCTTGTTGGACACGTCAGAAAGTATGCGTTTTGGAACTGGGCATCTGAACAAATATGATTATGCTGCCACAATAGCTGCCTCGCTTTCATATTTGGCCATTCGACAGCAAGATGCGGTCGGACTCATTGCTTTTGATAAATCAATGCAGACTGCACTTCCGCCAAAAATGAAGCATTCACAAATCGCAGCTTTGATGACTCGAATGACGCAAATTGCCCCAAAATCTGGCAAATCAACTGAATACCAAAAAGATGGCACAAAAGAGGAGCTAAAAACAATATATCAAGAGTCAGGTGATCAACCACCGCAATTGGCACTGAATGAATTACTGAACAACATTAAAAAATCACAGCCGACAATGGAGGCGGCAATGCGAGAAGCAGCAAATTCAGTGAAAAAACATGGTCTGATTGTGCTTTTGTCCGACTTGTTTGTGCAGCGAGAAGGTCTGTTTCAGGGACTCCGCTTTCTGCAAAGTCACGGACACGATGTTCTTGTCCTTCATATCATGGATGATGCCGAACTCGATTTCAGATTTTCTGGTCCAACACGATTTCATGGACTCGAAGTTCCGGTCCAACTGCGATGTGATCCACGCATGTTGAGAGCAAATTATCTCGAATCACTGCACGATTATCTTCAGGAAATCAAAAATGGCTGTGCAAAACTAGGAATTGATTATGCTCTTTTTCGCACAAGTACTCCCATTGATGCTGCTCTGACTTCATATCTTTGTCGTCGCAGACATTTTTTGAAAAAAAGATGAGTGCAGATGTCTATTTATTGAGAAGTCTCGGAATTTGACTTTCGGCAAAATG
>JBOFGF010000245.1:0-3965 GCA_051649005.1 Thermoguttaceae bacterium
GTTGAACTTGCCGAGGCGTTTCGTCATCTGTTACAAAAACATCCGCGAGCGAAACTATTTATTCTTGGCGACGAAGAAGCGGGAGATTCCGTCTCGGAGGAAGTCTTATCGTTTCTGAAAAGTCATCCAAACGTAAAACTTCCGGGCAGAGTCGATCCGCGTCCGTATTTGGCACTTGCCGACGTTTTCGTCTTGCCGACTTATCGTGAAGGGTTTCCG
This sequence comes from Thermoguttaceae bacterium, assembly GCA_051649005.1. Taxonomy (GTDB): domain Bacteria; phylum Planctomycetota; class Planctomycetia; order Pirellulales; family Thermoguttaceae; genus WRKP01. The sequence continues at coordinate 220 of JBOFGF010000245.1, forward strand.
AATGTGGTTCTGGAAGCATCCGCGATGGGAATTCCCGTCGTGGGGACCCGCGCCACAGGTGTCGTCGATGCCGTTGTAGATGGTGTTACAGGAACTCTTGTTTCAATCGGTGACTCGATTGAGTTGGCCGATGCGATCTGTGATTATCTGGAGCACTCACCAAAACGGATTGAACACGGACTGGCAGGCAGATGTCGAGTGGTGCGAGATTTTCAGCCTGAATCGATTTGGAGAGCCTATTACGAAGATATAGTTTCATTGTTACGAAAAAGAGGACTCAGCGTACCTGAATCCATACCAATTGAGGAAAACCAGAAAATCGATCTATTTCACGATGAACAAATCACTCGTGAATGGCTCGCAATTAGAGAAATCACTTTGAAAGGTGGTGAGACAAATTTAGTCTGTAACTAGAGCATTTTAATAATTGATGTACGCTATTAAAATGTTCTAGGTCGCATTCATTTTTGGCACAAAAATCTCCCAAAAAGTGCTCTTGATTCATTGTTGATTATGTGTTATGATTCTACAACTTTTGTCGATTGATACAATCCCCGTTGAAGAAGTACCTTTTATGACGAAACGACTGTTTGACATTTTTGCATCCACTGCGGCGATTATCGTGTTTTCCCCGCTTTTGATTGGAGTCGCTCTCATCATTAAGCTGACATCGCCGGGGCCGATCTTTTTTCGCCAAAAGCGAGTCGGAAAGGGAAAGACCTATTTCAGTATTTTGAAATTCCGAACGATGCGAATGGATACGCCGAAAGATGTACCGACGCATCTCATGGCAAATCCTGAAAATTTTATCACGCCCATCGGCAAATTTTTGCGGAAAACATCTCTTGATGAATTACCGCAACTTTTCAACATTCTGCGCGGTGACATGTCGGTGATCGGACCCAGGCCCGCCCTTTGGAATCAAGACGATCTGGTTGTCGAGCGCGAAAAATATCGGGCAAACGATGTGAGACCCGGTTTGTCCGGCTGGGCGCAAATCAATGGACGAGATGAATTGCCCATCGATGTCAAAGCAAAGCTCGATGGTGACTATGTGCGGCGACAAAGTTTCTGGTTTGATATGCGTTGTATTCTAGGCACATTTTTCGCGGTATTTCGGCAATCGGGTGTCCTCGAAGGCGGAACCGGAACACTGACAGCAAAAACCATTGACGAGAAGTCGTCCCAACACCGAAACGCAGCATGAAAAAAATTCTCATCACCGGAAAAACCAGCTATGTCGGCACTTCGTTTGAGCGATGGTGTCGAGAGCAGAATAAACCTTTTGAATTCACGACGATTTCTGTGCGTTCGGAAGAATGGAAATCATTGGATTTTTCACCATTTGATGCCGTTCTCCATGTTGCAGGAATCGTCCATCGAAAAGCGGAGCCCGCTCTCTATAATGTTGTCAACCGAGATTTGGTGATTGCTGTTGCAGAAAAAGCGAAACACGATGGAATCAAGCAATTCATTTTTTTGAGTACGATGGCTGTCTTTCGAGATGGTGCGGATTATTCGACTGTTACTTCCACAACTCCGCCCGATCCCGATGGCGATTATGGACGCAGTAAATTGCAGGCGGAAGAACAATTACGAAAGCTGAATGACGACAATTTCCATGTCGCCTCGATTCGCCCGCCCATGATTTATGGGAAAAATTGTCCCGGAAATTTTCCGTCGCTGGTCTCAATCGCCAAACGAGCAGCGATCTTTCCGAAAATTACAAATCGCCGAAGTATGATTTACATCGAGAATCTTTGCCAGTTTCTCTCGATGGTCATCGAAGACAACACTTCGGGAGTCTTTCATCCACAAAATACCGAGTATGTCAATACAACCGATCTTGTTGTTGCCATTCGCAAACATCTCGGCAAGAAGACAATGACGACTCGACTGTTTAATCCAGCTTTGTCACTCCTCATGGCATTGTCAGGCGGAGCAAAAAAGGCGTTCGGTTCGCTTGTGTACGAAAAAGAAATGTCGCAGTATTCTCGCAATTACAACATCGTTGATTTTGATGAGTCGGTGCATAGATCGGTCACGTCCTAAATGGCCAAACCATGCCCCAAAACGGATGTCTTTCGGCTCGGCATGGAGGAGAAAGAAAAAGCATGACGAATGGATGGGGATGATAATAATTGAAGCAACTTCCCGACAGGAGAGTGTGAAATATGAGCCAAGTATGATGCAATTCTAATGATTTCAAAAAAATGCGTCAATAGGAAATATGCATTTATGGCCATTTGCTGCACGCACAAACCCGGTACTGAAACATATTGACAGGCATTCACCGATTTCGTTACGATTGATGAGACACAGTCGATTCGTCTCGTCGCCAACATTTGTCGATCTTATACGTCACAAAATCAACGAGAGAAAAAATCACAGTTGTACGAAAGTCGCTGTCTCCAACATGGTTTGAAATTCATCTTCGCCAAGATGCGATTTCAAAAATTGCTCGAAAATATCCAAAAGAGATTTCGCATCTTTAACTTCAATCGGCTTTGTGCCATGTGCTAAGAAAGAGTTATTCCTCTTTGTCAGGTATCCTTGAAGTGAACCCGTGTCACCGTCTTCAAAGTCCATTCCGGGCACCCAATTTTTCCGATACTGATTGACAAGAGACAAGCCCATCTCATCTTGGAGTTCCGCGAGCAATTCCATACTGTCCCAGAGAGCCAATTTGATCGGCTTGCGCTTCCCCTTATATTTTTTTTGTGTGTTTTCATGCAATTTTTCACGAAACGAACCGTAATGAAAATCCGACGTATTGATTTTGTATTTTTCGTGCAGTTGAATTTGTATGGCATACTCAAAAGCACGATACAGTCTGGCGGTACAATCATCATAGCGTTTATCTGCAAAACATCGTTTGGCGTTGGCAAGGAGATCAACCAATCGTGCCGTATCATACTCGCCGTTTGCAAGTCTGTTACAAAACTCTGCTTGTTTAGCGATTAAGTCAGGCGAAACCGGACTGTTCTCAATTCGAAAAATTTTTTTATTCTCTTGAAGCGTTTTGCTTGCCGCTTCCCATTGAAACAAGCTCCATTGTTCGTAAGCTTTACCGAGAGCAAAAATTACATTCGCCAAACTTCCGAGATGCGTCTCTCGTTCGTGTTGTTTTTTTACATGCTGAACCGTCATCACGGCAGCAGCGTAATCTTGGCGATTGAACAATTCGCGTGCCTCTGAAATCGTTCGCTCCGCCAGAATTTGTGCCGGTTTGATACGGGTAACTTGTTCCGATTTTTGGGCAATTCCAGTGGGATTGTTTTTCTCACCAATAACATAACAGAGTTCACTTGCTTTCAGTGCAATCCCGGCAGAGACAAGGGCAGCCGTCATTGCTTTGGTGCCACCGGTGAAATCTATCCATAGCGTCGATTTTTTTTCGGGATTCACGTCCTTCACATGTTGTTGTAAGTGTTGCATAAATTGCGTGAACAAAGACTGCACGTCATTTGGATTATCTACCAATTTTTCATGGCAACGCAACTTCAAAGTCTCATCGAGTAAATCCCAAACCTTGATAAGATTTTCTTGTGATTCAGCCGAAACAAAAAGCAGCACACAATCCGGCGACATTTCACGGATGCTAAATGCAATAGATTCAGGTGCGCCGCCGACTGTCATCGCTAAAATTTTCATGTTTGCACTCCGTTTGATGGTGTTGGTTATTGTTGTTTCGTCAATTCGGCACGCAATTCAGGTGTCAATTCAAATTGTAATTTATCGCCAAG
>JBOFGF010000246.1:0-9720 GCA_051649005.1 Thermoguttaceae bacterium
GGACGGAACATCGACAAATAAGATGGGGTCCTGTCGAAATTGGTTCGATGCGCTGGACGCAATTTTTTGTCCATCTGGTCCAAAAAGAGTTACAAGAGCCTGAAACCAGCCGGGAACACCATCTGGTAAGTAAGGAACAAGACTTCTGGCCGCGACGTGAATGTTCAATCGCTCTCCTTTTTTGGCATGAAATGAAAATTGATCGACATCAGCCGTGCGAATTTGTCCATTGATCACGACGGGAAATGCCTGCGGCTCCAGTTGCAAACATTGCTGCGGCACAAATTGCTGGCGGCGATCTCCTGCATCAAAAGAAGGATTCGCAATTGTCTCATTTGGTTCGATTTCACGCACTTCTTTGAAACCACTGATTTGAAAGCGAAATGGCGGAGTTATTCCTGCCGATGTGACCAGTCGCACATCCCGATCTCCCAGTTCCGCATCAGGAGCAATCACAAATTCGACCAAAACTCCTTGATTTAGTGCATCGACAGTACGTCTATTGATTCCAGCCGCAAAATACTCCATATAAACAAGTTGCAAATTTGCGTTGTTCGGTTCTTTGATGAGCAAGTCAAAATATGGAAACCTCTTGACAACCGATTCTGGAGTTGGAAGGTCTGCTCCTGATTTAGGATCAACTTTTTCGCCCGGTCCCAGTTGAAATGGCGTTCCAGATTCGACGGCTTTTTTGACATCGTTGTAAATTTGCCGAGCCACGATGCGATCTTCGCCATTGTTAATGAACATGGAATTATAACCATGAACAATGCGGCCATGCACTCCAGAACTTGAAACGAGGACTTCTGAAGCATTTGCAATTTGGCGTCCGACAATCATAACAGAAACTGTCGTGCCACGTTCTCCGCCGCCTGGATAAATGTAACCAATTCGTGCTGATCGCGGCTGTGCCAGCACCGACGTACACATCAAACAGAAAATGAGAAACATCGAGAACAGAAATTTGTTCATAAAATCACCTAAAAAAAGAGGAACGGAAGTCAATTGCTTTTTACATTGTATTCGAGTGACCGTTCTTAGTCAATGTAATGACATTGGTACAATTGCGGTGAATCACAGAGGCCAATAAAAACCCGCCAACTTACGTTAGCGGCTCGCCAAACACACTCGCCAAACACGGACGCGACTTTTGCACCGAAAACAATCTAAAACCGTGAACAGATATCAAAAATGGTTAGAAATCAATTTCTTTTTTAGATGTTCTATCTTCTGTTTTTGAAGGAGCGATTTTGACAATTCGTCCTTGTACAGAAACTCTTTTTTCAGCGAGGAGGCGAATTGCATCTGGATATGCGATTCGTTCGGCTTCAAAAACACGAGCATTTAATGTGTCGGGAGTGTCATCGTCTTTTACTTCGACCGCTCTTTGCAAAATGATTGGGCCACTGTCATAATTTTCATCGACAAAATGGACGGTGCATCCACTGATTTTGGCTCCAAACTCGATCACTTTGGCGTGAACGATATTTCCATAATGTCCTTTTCCACAAAAAGCAGGGATCAGTGAAGGATGTATATTTATGACGCGATTTTCAAAATCTTTCGGAATAGCCAAAAATTTGATATAACCGGCGAGAATAACATAATCGACCTCCATTTTCCGGCAAATCGCAAAAATATCGGTACTGAAATCAATGAGAGTTGCGTAGTTTCGTCGTTCGACGACCTCAATTGGAATACGTTCAATTTCGGCATATTGGAGTCCAGATGCAGTTGGAGTACTTGCAATGACGACAGCTACTTCGGCGGGCAATTCTCCAGATGCCGACAAGTCAATCAGATTTTTCAGAGATCGACCTGTTCCTGAAATGAGAACGGCCAATTGCAATTTTTTGGTCATTTTTCGCTTTTCCTTTTTATGGAATTTTTATTATTTTATTGGATTATATTCAGCATTTATTTTGCGATTTCGATAAACCGAGATTCTCGGATAACAGTCACTTTCACTTCGCCGGGAAATTGAACCCGTTCGGTGAGTGATTTGGCGATGTCTCTGCATGTTTTGGAAGCTCCTTCGTCTGTTGTGAGCGACGCATTCAAAAGAACGCGCATTTCTCTTCCCGCCTGAACAGCAAAAGCCTGCTCGACTCCATGAAATTCATTAGCAATGGATTCGAGTTCCTCCATTCGTCGCACATAATGTTCGAGTGACTCGCGGCGTGCTCCGGGGCGAGACGCACTGCACGCATCTGCTGTGGCAACAATGATGGTATATGGATGTTCAAGTCTCATATCTTCGTGGTGTCCCAAAGCAGATTGAATCACTTCGGGAGATTCGCCATATCTTTTGAGGAGGTCAGCACCGATTTTAGGATGTCCGCCCTCAGTTTCATGATCGACCGCTTTTCCAATGTCGTGCAGGAGTCCGCATCGTTTTGCAAGTTTTTCATTGAGTCCGAGTTCGGCGGCGATGAGTCCAGAAATAAATGCGACTTCGACAGAATGACGCAGGACATTTTGGCTGTAACTTGTCCTGAAATGGAGGCGGCCCAAAAGTGGAATAATACGTTCATTGCAGTCGAATAATTCGACTTCTTGGCAGGCTTCGTTTCCTGATTTTAGCAATAAAGCCTGGATTTCTTTGTTCGTTTCGGCGACGATTTCTTCAATTCTGGCGGGATGAATTCGGCCATCAGCGATGAGTCTATTGAGAGCAATTCGGGCAACTTCTCTGCGAATAGGATCAAATCCACTTACAATTACGACGCCGGGCGTGTCATCAATGAGAATATCGACCCCACTGGCCTTTTCAAAGGCGCGTATGTTCCTGCCTTCTCGTCCAATTATGCGTCCTTTCATTTCGTCGTTTGGAATATCGACAGTGCTGGTCGTCGATTCCGCAGTGTGCGGCGCGGCATATCTCTGCATGGATGCTAAAATCGTATTGCGAGTGAGTGCATCACATTGTTCTTTGATCTTTTTTTCATGTTTGGAGATGAGAGAACCACATTCATTATGCAGCTCTGTTTCGAGGAGATCAAGGAGTTTAGTCGTCGCTTCTTCGCGGTTCAAACCGGAAAATTCATGGAGTGTTTGCCGTTCTTTTTCAATTAATTTCGCCAGTTCGAGATTTCGCCGGTCAGTGTCCGCGATTCGATCTGCCAATTTTCGCTGATTATTTTCGACCAACTTTTCCTGTTTTCGTTGATCTTCTGCCTGTTTGTCGAGTGCATCTTGCCGCTTGTCGAGCAGGCGTTCTTTTTGATGAAATTCTTGGCGTGTTTGTCGAAATTCGTCTTCGGCCACCTCTTTCATTGCGATGACCTGCTCTTTTGCATGTAGTTCTGCTTCACGAATTTTGTTTTCTGCTTCGATACTTGCACAACGAAGCAATTCAGCCGCCGTCTTTTCTGCTCCTGAACGCTGAATGGCATCAAAAAATCTGATGGCAACAAAAGTGCCGCAAACCGCAATGAATCCGCTTATTATTGCGATAAAAACTGGGGAAACCGATTCCATAAAAATATCCGACCTATAAAAAAATTAGAACATAAACGGGCAAAAAAAGTTCGTCGCCTCGTTTTATTCGATAATCGATAGAAAAAAACGCCTTTTCATTATAGATATTTTTTAGCATCTTTGCAACATACATGCAATAGATATTCAGAATATTTTTTGTATGCGGTCACTGACTTTATTCCGAACAAAATCCGGTAAAACAGCCTCTCGGCGAACACCAGTAATCATTTATTCTGGGTTCGTTTGGCAATTTGATGTGTCAATTTTAAGAACGATTTTTCCAATATGGCAAACAGAGGCGGTGACACTCCTTTTTTGGGGATGACCACCCAGTCGAAAGAAGCGGGCAATTCATCTTGATGTCGTCGAAAAATTTCTCGCAAAAGTCTTTTCCAGCGATTTCGGATTGGTGCATTCCCCACTTTTTTTGAAACAGAAAGTCCGAGTCGAGAAAGTCCATTCTGATTCAGGCATCCAAAAACGAGTATTATGTCATTTGCGGCGGCATTTCGCGTGTCATATACTCGCTGAAATTCAGGCGTGCGCCGCAGACGAGATAAACGTGAGAAATGTTGTGACATGTGAGACGAATGGCGTGAGACGAAGAGCGAGAGACGAAGGACAAGAGACGAATGACAATAGACGAGGAAAACTCGCCTCTCACCCCTCTCCTTCTGCAGTCGTTTCTTCCATGAGATACTGGATAGTTCCGACCGGAATACGGCGAGATGGCGTGCCAGTCATACGACGGAACAAATCTTGAATCGGATACCAAAAGTTTCCACATTGATATTTTATCCATTTCACACAGAAAGTGGGCCATTTTTTTAACAACATTTTCTGCATTGGGATGTGGCCCCAAGGAGTTTGGCGGCGATATTTCCAGTATTGTCCGGCGAGAGGATGCACGTCCCAGGGATTCCAGGGCTTTGATCCGCCTGCAAAATGCACGATGACCGGATTTTGGAATGCTTCGTTGAAAATTGAATCACGAAAATCGCATCGGCGAAGAAAGAGTGGATTGACGGCATTGTACTTTGGATGAACATAAACGATTTGTCCCTGAAATAACATATTCAATACGTCTTGGTCTCCATAATGTTTTCTGCCGGAAAAGAGTTTAGTAAATTTTGTGCGAATAAAATCAAATGAGACTTCGAGACATCGGTTTTTTTTCCATTTTACGACATCAATGACGAGCATTCCTGCGTTAAAATAGCGTATTCCGAATCCTTTTGCAAACATCGCTGCTCCCCAGAAAATATCAGGAACAGCGGCCAGTATTTTGTTTCCGTGCGGAGTGGCAACAAGAGGCCCAAGATCACCGAGAACAATCATGTCGCAGTCTAAATAGAGTAATTTTTCAGACGAAATGAATTGAGGTGCAAGAAATCTCAAAAACGTCGCTCTGTTTGCGATAGTTCCGCCCGGCGGGATCGCCTGAATAAATGGGTCATTTTCATCCGTGAAATGAATCTCCATTCGCACCTTTTCTGAGGAAATGTCGTCACGAAATTTTTGAAGCGTTTCATCATTTGGCACTCGCGTGTCCATTGTCAGGAGATGAAACACGAGTTCATGTTGCTGATTATTGTCAATGATTGACCGAATAAGTGTTCCCGCGTGAACCAGATAGTTCCAATCGGAAGCAACAGCAATGTGAATTTCCATGAATGTGTTGTAAAAAAGGATAGTCAGGCTTTCGGCCGAAAGAAAAACTCATTTAATAAGAAACAGTAAAATAATGGGCACATCTAATAATTCAATTTTCAAAAACACAGGCTCGGTAATTTAAGGGTTTTTTGTGTTCCCTTTTTGGCAATCGGTGAAAAATAGAGGTGCCCCAATAAATGCGTCAAAATACTGGAGTGTTCGCGGCCCAAACCACCCAGCCTTTTTACCAATTAAGTCCCACTGAATCACCGCCGTGACTTGCACGCGGAGTTCCACCACGAAGTGGTCCTTTGAATGTTTGTTTGGGTTTCACCGGTGATGATACTGGCGGTGTTTTGGCTCCTTGTTCATTTATACTTTTTTCAGCAGATTGCTCCGATGATGAGGCGATGGCACCATCAGCCGCATTGGTTTGGGCGGGCACATCAAGTGGTGTCAATTGTTTGATTGATAAACCGATTCGCTTTGATTCGGAATCAATTGAGACGATGAAAACATCAATCCATTCGCCTTCTTTGACAACCTCGCGGACATGTCCGACTCGTTTGTGTGAAAGTTCACTGATATGAATGAGACCTTCGACGCCGGGCATCAACTCGACAAATGCGCCAAATTCCATGATTGTTGTAACTTTTCCGCGTGCGATACTTTTTTCTTGGAATCGTTCAAAAATGTTCGACCAAGGATTCGAGGCATCATCTCGATAAACCAGCGAGATACGATTTGTGCCTTCTTCGATTCGTGCAATTCGGACAGTAATTCGAGTGCCTTCGGACAAAACTTCGCTGGGATGTCGGATTCGGCTCCATGACATCGCACCAATGGGAATGAATCCATCAACTCCTCCCAAATCAACAAAAGCACCTGCGTCAATCAGTTTGCGGACGAGTCCTTCTCGTGTTTGCCCGACTTCTAGTTCGCTCAGTATCTTTTCTTTTTGCTCTTCTCGTTCACGTTCGAGCATGGATCGGCGGCTCAGCACGAGATTTCGACGTTCTGTATTGACTTCTTCGACCACACAAGTCAATTTTTGACCAACATATTGTTCGATGTCTTCGACACGGAAAAGCTCGATTTGACTGATTGGAATGAATCCACGCAGCCGATTCACTTCACATTCAAGTCCTCCGGTGTTTGTTTTGGTGATTCGTGCTTCGACGATCATTCCTTCGTGAACTTGCGACCAATCTCGCACATCTGCGGCGGCCAGTGGCACAGAAACTTCATAAAATCCCTCTTCCGGCTGAAAACGAATCACAGTGACTTCGATCTGTTCTCCCACAACAGGTTCTGCATCTGCGCGGAACATTTTGAGAGAGACCAATCCCTGTTCTCTCGCGCCAATATCGAGAAAAACACTGTCTTCCTGAATCGAAAGCACGGTTCCTTTCACTTTCGTTTCTGGCTCCAAAACGTCTTGATCGACCGTTTCAACACCTTTTTCCATCAGATTATCCATCGACTCGGAGGCAAAAATCGACTCAAATTCAGCTTCTAAGTCAGCCGACATTTTTCCGTTTCGATAATTTGGAACAGCAATTCGGTCTCGATTGGGCGGCAGATTTCGCGAAAGGTTTCCGCCTCGTTTTTGTGTTTGAGGCTTCGTGGACGAATTAGCTTCGGATTCACTGTTCACATCAAGGTCACTATTGGTGGCACGCTCTCCGTCCGCCCCTCCATTCTGATTATCAGGATTCTGATTATCCGAAACATTCATAGTATCCGACGATGCACTGCCCGTTCCAACAGGAGCGGTTTCAGCAGGAGCGGTGCCAGCAGGAACTGCCGATTGAACGGACACTCCGTCATTGACGACAGAAACGGTCGGCGCGGGTCGATATGCTTCTGGATTTCGTTGTGATCCAATCAGACGTTTTGGCTTCGTCGGTGAATCTGCCGTGACAAGTGGAACCGCAGATGTCGATGGCAAATCCAATGCAGGCGAATTTGATAAGTCATTTGAGGAAACATGCGATTCCTGTGTTTGATCGGGATGTGTCTGGCCGGCAAGTGATTGATCGGAGACAGAAGAACAATGTTGTGAAACGACAGACGAAGATTCAGAGGTCATAAAAGGGAGATGAGAATGGGGAAACAATAAAAATAAACGCAACTTACGAAACTCCAAAGCCATTATATCATTTTTGGAGTGTCTGGGAAGACCGCAGGATGATTGCAATACAAAATTCGCGTCCATGTTTGGCGAGCCGCCGACGTTCCGTATTTGGCGAGCCTCCAACGTAAGTTGGCGGGTTTGTTGAACGCCGTCGGTGTTCGTGTATTATTTTTAACTGTATTTATTGGTATTTATGTCTATTTTGGAAAAAACACACAATTTCCATGAACGCATACCTTTTTTTACCACAATTTCCACCAAGTTTTTTCGACTCGCTGAATAGGTGGATTTGCATTTTTCATTTTTTGAGTGGATTCACCAAAATCGGACTGCATCGCCGCTCTTTGGGGCGACTCCAATCCTACAATTTGCACTTTCGATGTTGGATGAGCAAAAAGCGAGTCTGAAAATCCGAGTCGTCTGGCAATTCGCATTGGACCATCTCCGAGCATTTCTTCCACAGAAATGCCTGCTTCCTGTGGAATCGGCTCTCCAAAGTCTTCCAGTATTTCGTAGTTCTGAATATTCAAACCGCGCCTTTTTTCTGGATCATACATATAAAGAGCGGCCGTGCCTGAAACACTTTCGATAAGATAACCGAAAATACGAATGTTAAATTTACTCGCACACGCTTCACAACAATTTTGGTCGAGCACCATGTTCATTTCTCGATCAAGCACTGCCGTCCATGTTCCATTGTACAAAACAGCTTTGTGAATGTTGTTTTTGGGCCGTCCGCGTCGTGGCCAACTTGTATATTCCCAAATTTCGGCAAGTCCTTTCGCTGTTTCAATGCTGCCCGTCAAATGTAGTCCGAAGCAGGCGAACATTTGAGTGAGATGAGATGTCATGTCACCTTCAAAAATAATTAGGCTGTGATTTGCGCTCATGCGAAACCTCTTCTGTAAGTAATTATGGGGTGAAAAGGGCCGAACGATTTTGATTCTTGTAATTGTATCACAACAAGTTGATTAAAACTACATAATCAAAACGATTTAATCGAAAAAAATAAAAATTTTGTTCATGTCTTGAAAGTTGGGACAACTTTGCAGTATAATTGTCAAAATAAGTTGGTAAATGTCTGTTTTTCCTCTCACCAAATTGATCTTGCCATGAAAACCATGAAAAATTGTTCTAAAAATGTTGTTTTAACACTGTTGGTTCTATTTTCGCTTTTGACACTACAAAATTCTTTTCTTTGGTCTGACCAGCTTTCGGAACAGGAACAAAAGGAGGGATTCGTTTCTTTGTTCAATGGAAAAAATTTGGATAACTGGGAAGGGAACGAGGCAATTTGGAGTGTGGAAGATGGTGTTATTGTTGGTCAAACATCTGCGGACGGACCTGCGAAGCTCACATATAACCAGTTTTTGACGTGGAATGGAAATGCCGGTGATTTTGTACTGCGATTCGACATGAAATGTACCAAAGCTGGGAACACTGGAATGCAGTATAGAAGCTGGAAAATGGGAGGCGACCAGCCTTTTCGCATCGCTGGTTATCAAGCTGATTTCGATGGGGCACATACATACACAGGAATTTTGTATGGCGAGAATTTTCGCGGCATTTTATGCAAACGGGGCGAGGAATCTGTCATTCAAGACGATCATAAACCGAAAACCATGCGATCTTTCGCCACTAATGACGATCTCAAAAAGGAACTAAAAGTCGAAGATTGGAACGAATACGAAGTCATCGCAGACGGATTCACTTTTACAAATAAAATCAATGGACATTTGATGAGCATTTGTACCGACGAAGACAAAGAATCACGACGAAAAGATGGTCTGATCGCAATTCAGGCACATGTTGGGCCGCCAATGAAAGTAGAAGTCAAAAACATTCGTTTATTGAAAAAATAATTTAGTTGAAAAAGTAATCATGCAATTTACCATGCGATTAATCACGCCACTTGCTCCAATTATTTTAGTGGAGCAAGATGAAAAGTTGATTGGCCTCCAATGGAGCCTCGAAATGGGAAACGCGGAGGCCAAATCTGGTTCTTCGCTTGATAAATCTCATTTTTTAATTCATGTCGCTCGGCGAATTAACGAATACTTTGCTGGAATACGACAAGAATTTGATGTCCCAATTCGATTGCGCGGGACTGATTTTCAGCATCGTGTCTGGGATGCACTTCAAACTATTCCATTTGGCGAAACTCGAAGTTATAAAGAAATTGCTGTCCAAATTGGTAATGTCAAAGCGGTGCGAGCAGTTGGAATGGCAAATCATTGCAATCCGATTCCAATTATCGTGCCATGCCATCGTGTTATTGCCGCAAATGGCACATTGTGTGGATATGCCGCCGGCCTCGAAACGAAGCAGAGACTCCTCGATCACGAACGATCTCATTTGAAATGATAGACCGCCAACAAATTTTACGATTTTGATGCAATTGCCAAAATAAAAGCCGGAAAGGAGGTGCAAAGCACCGTATTGACGGTTTA
>JBOFGF010000247.1:0-2291 GCA_051649005.1 Thermoguttaceae bacterium
AAGGTAATAGACTTTTTTTTATGATATAGTATAATATATTCTTACATCCAACTTATCATTCGAAACATTCTAACATAAACATAACATCTATGACAGCGATCAATCCGTATCTTTCGTTCAATGGCAACTGCGAAGAAGCGTTCACTTATTATCAAAAAGTTTTCGGGGGCAAGCTGGAACTGTGTCGTTACAAAAACGCCCCTGAAGGTTCGTTTCCAATTGCAGAAAACGAGAAAGAGTTTGTCATGCATTGTTCGATTCAGATTGGTTCGACCATTTTGATGGGAGCCGACTGTTCGCAAACATGCGGCCAAAAAGCGAATTTTGGCGACAACATCACTATCAACATCTGCCCCGACTCCGCCGAGGAAGCTAAGCGGATTTTTGCAGCCCTTGCCGATGGTGGAAAAATCGTGATGCCAATCGAAAAAGTATTTTGGTCGGATCTGTTCGGTATGCTTGTCGACAAATTCGGCATTCCGTGGATGATTAACTACGACGAACCCAAAACCTCTAACAAATCTTCCTGCCATGAGTGCAAAAGTTAGCATTGTGTTTTACAGCATGTACGGTCACGTTTATCAAATGGCCGAAGCGGTGTCATCCGGCGCTGGAGAGATCGCCGATGTTGAAGTCGGGCTTTACCAAGTGCCGGAACTGATGCCCGACGAGGTGCTCGAAAAATCGGGAGCGAAAGCCGCCCGTATGAAATTCAGTCATATTCCAATGGCGACAAACGATATTCTTGCCGCTTCTGACGCCATTATTTTCGGGACGCCAACACGTTTCGGAAACATGGCTGCTCAAATGCGAAACTTTCTCGATCAAACAGGTGGGCTTTGGGTAAAAGGGGCATTAATCAATAAAGTCGGTAGTGTATTCATTTCAACGGCGTCACAACATGGTGGTCAGGAAACAACGATTACGAGTTTCCACACGACGTTGTTCCACCACGGCATGATCGTTGTCGGCGTCCCGTATTCAGAAACCAGACTTGGCATAATGTCGGAAATTTCCGGCGGCACGCCATACGGAGCGTCGACGTTGGCCGACCACGACGGCAGCCGTCAGCCATCAGAAAACGAACTTGCCATTGCTCGATTTCAAGGAAGACACGTTGCGGAAATTGCAAAAAAATTGAAAACGCAGTAACCACCATGATCTGTTAAATGTTAGCCGCCGCGCAAGACTAGACGGCTAACATGCAAAATTATCCTGACGCTCAGTATATTCATTGTAAAATTTTTTAAAGAGTTCTGTACAAAACAGATGACTACAAATATACTATATTCGTCTTATAACATTTTTTAATGGTAATGAAAAAAGGCCATTACCAGAATTTTTACATTTTTTGGCGGAGTAACTTTTATTATGAAAAATGAATCAGTTTTTGTTTCACATCGAAAACCTGCAAATTCAAAGGGTTTTACGTTGGTTGAACTACTTGTCGTAATCGCAATTATTGGTATTTTAATCGCACTTCTACTTCCGGCTGTCCAAGCGGCCAGAGAGGCTGCCAGACGTATGCAGTGCTCGAACAATCTCAAGCAAATCGGGTTGGGCATTCACAATTTTGAAAGTGCAATGGGTAAGCTTCCGCCAATCAATATTGACGGAGGACGTATTTCGATGTTTGCTCTTATTTTTCCTTATATTGAGCAACAAGCACTTTATGACGGGTTAATTGGAACACCTTTGGGGTTCGATGTCCGCGTTGCCGATTATGACAGTGGATTTTGGGCAAGTGGTACTACCAGCACATGGTGGAACAGCTTGACACCTGAGTTTAAAAAGGGACTCGGTTCTGTAAATTCATATCTGTGTCCCTCAAGGAGAAGTGGTACTGCAATCAACGATTCAACAGCGATTGGACCAAGTCGACCAGCGGGCCCACTAAATGATTATGCCGTGGTTTGCGATTCACGTCCCGGTGTTACATGGTGGTACTTTACTTATGTTTCTCGTTCTTTGTTAATGGGCTGGGGAGCTGGTTGTGATGGCGGGAATACTCTTGGACCAATCAGAGCGGCTGCTATCACACTCGACGACAATGCTCCGTCTGGTGCGACTGACAGTAAACGAGTAGTAACTTGGTCGCCGAAGGATGCGATTTCGTGGTGGAGTGACGGAACAAGTAATCAGGTTGTCATTGGAGAAAAACATATTCCGCCGAGCGAAATTGGAAAGTGTACAACACAAACGGAAACTGCGCTGAACCGGTCTGATTGTTCCTATTTATCAGCTGCAAATGGTCACGAAGTTACTTTCCAACGCACGCTGGAAAACGTACC
>JBOFGF010000248.1:0-3674 GCA_051649005.1 Thermoguttaceae bacterium
GCATCGCTGGATGCAAATATGTGTGGCAAATTTTGCACGGCGGAAGAGCGGGCATCGACGATGTTTGGCTTTATTTCTGGTTTTATGGTTTGTGCGTACTAATTATTGACTTGCTTTGCAGCGTGCAAAAATCGGAAGTGCCGTTCACGGAGAAATGGAATCCAATTTTGCGCGGCTTCGGTTATGCGTGCATTTTGTTCCTGATCGTTTTCATCGGTGAAAACGACGTTCAGCCGTTCATCTATTTTCAATTTTAGTCATTTTTGATATTGATTTTCGCACAGAGGCACGGAGGACACGGAGAAATGGGAACAAATCCTCCGTGTCTCTGTGCCTCCGTGAGAGAAAAAAGGAATTTAGCGATGACCGAAAATGAGATAGGGGACATTATTGTTGAAACGTCCATTCAGCTACATCAAGCACTTGGTCCCGGATTATTAGAGTCGGTATATGAAGCGGTGCTTGCGCAACAATTGACAAAACGTGGACTTTATGTACAGCGGCAAGTCGGGATTGCGATCCATTTTGATGGAATTTGTTTTGATGAAGGATTTCGAGCGGATTTAATCATCGAGAATAAAGTCATCTTGGAGTTGAAGTCGGTTGAAAAATTACACCCCGTCCATAAAAAACAGCTATTGACCTATCTCAAACTGACCAACACGAAATTGGGATATGTGTTAAATTTTGGTGAAGAACTTATGAAAACGGGAATTGTTCGTATTATCAATGGACAACTCAACTAATATAATTTTCTCACGGAGGCACTGGGTTCACGGAGGATTTGTTTCGCTTCTCGATTCCCCCGTGTCCTCCGTGCCTCTGTGCGAAAAATAGAGATAAAAACCACCGAGACACTGTGGTCATAGAGAATACGATGAAAAGTGCTGTTTGAGCTAAAATTTTAGTATAATAATAACCGAATCATGGACAATCAAAATGTTAAAATAGGGGGGGGGGGCGAAACAGCCAAACGCATCGGCGGAGCCGTTCTCGCATTTCTGAAACGAATTTCTCCGTTCGAGTTCAAAACGCTCCAAGAATTTCCGTTTCCAACCTGGGCGGTGCCGTTTGCCATCGTCTTCTTCTTCGGCATCTGGCACTGGTACGAACGGAATGTTGATAACTCGCCAACAATCAATGTTAAAAATGGGATCAATGCTCTGTTGCATACCGACCAAAATGGCAAACCGCAAAATCCAAATTGCCTTGTTATCGGCAACTCACATACCGGAATGAGTCTGCACCGAGATGTACTCGAAAAACGCCTTCAGTTGAAATCGGCAAAAGTCGCACTCGGCTCGCTCGTGTTTCGTGATACGTTCAATTTCGTAAAAAAATATGAGTCGGAACTATCCGATGTCAAAGTGATGATGGTCAATCTGTCTCCACGGGCATTTTTTCGTGAGACTCTCCCTTATGACAAAATACGTTTGCGTTTTTTCAAAAATCCGTTCAGTTATGAAACATGTTCTGCTCCAATAACAATACCTGAGATATTTTTACCGATGCGGTTTTCGTTGCGCGTCATAAGTGCGAATCAAAAATCGCTGACCAGCAGCAGAGAGTTCAGCGAGTATCACGAATATGTCTGGAATGAACCAAGTTATGCCAATGTAAAAAAAAAGTATACCGAGTCTATCGAAAATGCTGCCAAAACATATCGACAAAAGCAAGAACGGTCTGTCGATACTTATCAGCACCGAAAAATTGATTCATATCAATTGCCGCTCGTCGAGCAATTTGCTGATTACTGTGCGGCACGAGGCATTTTCGTTGTGTTCACCGTTTTTCCTGCGGAAATTTCGCGCACATTTTCATGGGGACCTCATGCCAAACCAGAAGATTATGAATATCTTTCAGTTGTCCGAGCAATGCAAGCACGTCGGAACTGTGCGGTTGTCATCGCCGCAAATTTCGATGAGATACTAAAGACACCGAGAGATTACAGCAAGGAACCCGCACTCACATTTGATGATGGTCACATGACGGAAGAAGGTGCGACGATTTACACGAACTGGCTTGTCGATCAGATGCTGAACGACCCGAAAATCATGACGGCACTGAAAACGCCGAGAAAGCCGCCGGAATTTTTCGTCAAACGATGGATCAAGCAAATTCCGTACACAAAAGAAACGTATATGTATCTCGCTGGTTTTGTGCGAAAGTCTGGCGTGGAACAAGCAAAACCGACTCTCGTTGCATCGCCGCAGGGAAATGCCCAAACACGATGATCCTTTTTTGCATCTCCGTGCCCTGTGATAAAAATTCCAATGAACGACAATAATTTACTCATTTACCAAACAAAAGACGGAAAAATTCGCCTCGATGTCCGAATAGAAAGCGATACTGTTTGGCTGTCACAGGCACAAATTGCACTTTTGTTTGGACGCGAAAGAAGTGTTATAACGAAACACATCAAGAATATTTTTACCGATGGAGAATTGGACGCAAAAAGCAATGTGCAAAATTTGCACATTCCAAATTCGGATAGACCCACGGCTTTTTATAATCTTGACGTAGTTCTCGCGGTTGGTTATCGCGTAAAATCGTCACAAGGAACACAGTTCCGGCAATGGGCAACCGCCGTTCTGCACGAATATCTGCAAAAGGGATTCGCCCTGGACGATGAGCTTCTGAAAAACATGGGGGGCGGCTTATATTGGAAAGAGCTTTTGGAGCGTATTCGGGACATACGAGCCAGCGAAAAGGTGATGTACCGGCAAGTGCTTGATCTGTACGCCACAAGCCTCGACTACAACGCCACACTCCCTGAGACTTTGGAGTTTTTCAAAATCGTCCAAAATAAACTCCATTATGCAGTAAGCGGACAAACTGCCAGCGAGATTATTTTTGATCGTGCCAATGCAGAGATTCCTTTTATGGGATTAACTGTATTCAAAGGAAATCGTCCGGTAAAAAGCGAGGTTTCGATTGCCAAAAACTATATGACAGAAAAAGAGCTTTTCGCTCTACGACGGATGGTCAACGCTTTTTTCGATCTTGCAGAACTCAAGGCATCGCAGCAAGAGCCAATGTATATGCGGGACTGGCTCAGCATTTTAGATAAGTTCACCGGCGATTTTGGGTTTGGAATTTTGGAAGATTCGGGTGCGATTAGTCATATAGAGGCGGTGGAAAAAGCCCATCACGAGTACGCCACTTATCGGACACAACATGCCGATGAACTGACAGAGGTCGAAAAAGCATATCTCGAATCCTTGCGAGCAATGCAAAAACAATTGAAAATGGGGGTTGCCAAAGAATGAATTTTTGGCAAAACTGTCAGCGAGACAAGCGGCAGTACGTTCTTGCAATAAAAATTAATCGCATGTTCGCCAAAATTGCATGTTTTCGTTTTTATCACAGAGATAAAAAATGAGGAGGATAATTTGGAAAAAAATAGATTATGTCGTATGTTATTATAAAAACTCCGTGTTCTTCTTGCCGAAGAGCATTTTCGGTCAACAACGCGGTTGCCGGAGTAGATACGCAAGTCGGGCAATTTTTAGATGCGGCCTCTTGAAAAAATAAAACAGGTGCGATAGAATTTCCGAGAGAGTTTTTGATAGAATTTTCCTGATTATGCTGGATTAAGGGGCGGTTTTTTTGTGTTTTGTACGGCAGATGTAGCCACCAACAGATTTTCCAACCAACAGTCGGCATACCGCTTG
>JBOFGF010000249.1:0-17653 GCA_051649005.1 Thermoguttaceae bacterium
AATGACGATTCTGCTGAATTTTTCTTTGACGAAAACGTCGAAGATATTTCCTTGTTTTGGCTCACCAGTCGGAGACTGTCGGCTTTCGGACTGTCGTCTCATGTGCGATATTTTGGTGGATGGTTTCTGGATGCTTCCCATCAAATTATTTTAGCACATCGGCGAGGAACTTGCAAGATGTGCTAATTCAAGAATATGAAAAACGCGACCAACTTTGGAATACCATTAATGTTATATGCAAAGGAATCCACCTATCAAAAGAACGGAGATGGCACATGTTAATTAGCTGCGCAGAAACACTTGAACCATTTTTCGTCACAAAACCATCTTTGGGAGTAGTTTTGAAAAATCAAATCATGTTATTTATGCGCGGCTTCTAACTTGGAAAAAATTAAACACGCGGGAGGGAATGTCTTGAACTGGCGAAAACCTAAATGCTCAAATCGTCATCGAGTTCAGCAACGACTTCGGCCAAATCTGGATCAAGGTCTTCTTCAAATTCGTCATCAGGAATCTCTGACTCATCAAGGTCATAATCATCGATATTGCCAAGATCGTCAAATTCCTCGTCCGAGATGTCTTCAAAATCTTCATCGAAATCTTCATCGAAATCGTCTTCGTCAAATTCGTCTTCGTAGTCGTCAAGAAACGCATTCATAAGTAGTTAATCAGATGGTGTCCAGCTCCAATCACAATGAGCAAAGTGAGAACAAGAAACAACTCCCTTATTCTAAAAATTGAATGGGGAAAGGGGAAGTAGCAGCACGCAAAAAAATGTCGTTTTTTTGAATTTTTTTGCATTTTTGAAAAACCCCAAAAAATATGCCAAAAGAATCAGGGGATTTTGACTTTCGTGTTTCAAAAATACTATTTTTTAAGTACGAAAGTATACAATTTAATGCGGCCTGCTGTGTATAAATCCCCTGCTCGTTTTTTGCATTTTTTATTCTTTGACCCAGCCTTCCAAATATCTGGCGAGTTGGTGTATGTCACTTCCGACCGAGATGGGGCGTTCATGAGCACGAAGGCGTCCCATGTCGATCAGCTCTTCAAATGCCGGATACGAAAGATTCATCGTTTGACCGACAGAAACCATGACACCATTTTTATCGAGTTCGGCCAAAGCACGATAACAACCGACTCCGATTTGGCTCCCCAAAATCACATCGAAAGCGGTCGGTTGATTGCATCGGACTTCGTAACCAAATTGGAGACCAACCATTTTCTTCGATTTTCCGGTGCGACGCTGATATTCCTCTGCGATAAGACGGCCCAATCGACTGCTGTATTTGAGTTGTGAAACAGGGAAATGTCCAAACGTGTCGGGTTTCAACGAACGATATTCGTCATCGGAACAACACATTTTGATTTCAGAAAGTGGAAGAAATTCAGCGAGACCTTCTGAAACAGCGGCAACAAAGGCGGGTTTCCCTTCTTCATCGCGTGCTTGTAAGACATCAACACATCGATTGACCAATTTTTGCACATCAACAATTTGCCGCATTTTTGGCTTTCCGTCTTCGCCCAAAACAGGGTTTCCTGATTCGGGATCAATTGTCGGTTCCGTGTCGTACCAATTTTGGTGAATGTCTTCGAGACCAATAACGAGACTTGCTTCGCCAGCAATGGCGGCTCCATAAGCGAGCCAGGCTGCTTTTCGTCCCATCAACTGGCAAATATATCCCGTTCCAGTTGCTTCGGAATCGGCGAGCAAGTTTCGGATTTGTGCGGCCAGCATTTCGACAGCAGTGAAATATCCGAACGTGAAATCAATTCCTCTGTAATCATTGTCGATAGTTTTTGGCAAATGGACAACTTTCAGACGCTTTTCCGAATCAGGGAGCGAGTCCATGACAAGTTTGAATTTGGCCGCCGTCGTCAGAGTGTCATCACCGCCGATAGAAACAAGCGCATCTACATCGAGAGCACGAAGGGCTTTGTAGACGTTCATCAGTGGGGCGATTTTGTCGGCATCTTTGATATCAGTGGGCTGTTTCAATTTTTTGCCGGGATTCGCTCTCGCTGTTCCAATGACGATTCCCCGCGATGTTCGGAGACCTTCTTCGATCATTTGATCGAGCCGGATATAATGTTCACCTTCTGTGAATATCATTCCTTCTTTGTAGTCGATCAAGTGCGTATATCCATTTTTCATTCCATAAACTTCAATTCCGGCGCGAGCGAAGCAGACGGCGGCACTTCCAATGACCGCATTTGCGGCCGGAGCTGGTCCTCCAGAGAAGAGAATGGCGACTTTTTTTATTTCTGTTTTCGGGGGACGTGGACTTGTCAGGTGGCTCTGAGTTTTCATAAGAAGAATAGATCAAATAAAAATAAAGGTGAATGTCTGGTTGGTAAATGTCAGGTTGGTGAATGTTTGTTTTATGATCCGAGTCAAGCGTTTTTACTGTCGCCTTTCACAAAGTAATGCCATTATAATTATAGCACGAAAACATACGATTTTGTATTGATTGCAGCGTCTACTAACAAATTTCCCGTGTTTCGTAGAAACGTGTTATTTTTATCGCTGTTATTCGGCAAATTCGGCAAAATTGTCATCTGACTGGCGGATTACAACGGATCGCAGTATAAAAGTTTTCTAATAAACAATTTTCACAAATATACGACTTTCATAAATACACGATTTTCACAAAATGTAAATAAACGATTTTCACGAAATGGTCAAAACGTCTTTGGGGGCATTTTATCACGATTTGGAATTCATGCAACATCCCAGTTGTTCAAATTTAGTAAATACTGCTTTGTTTTGTACTGCTTTGTTTTGCAAAACCACCCGCTTTCTCGCCGTACTTGCAAAAGTGATGGTTAAACGTCTAATTGATGAGGATGCTTGTATATTTGACGATGCCAGTCTACTATTGTATTCCGTGCATCATTCGTTTCAACATTGGTGATAAAATAAGGACAATGAATCCAGCAACAGCTGGAATGATCGCCATAATGATGAAAAAGTCGGCCATTCCTCCGGCTGATCCATATAAGATGTTGATGGGGGAAGTGCCATCGTCACTTGTTCCCAAAATAGCAGCAAGTGATCCAGAAAGATATCCCGCCAGTGCGCTTGAAAGGAACCAAAGTCCCATCATAAAAGAAACATATCTGACCGGAGAAAGTTTTGTCACCATTGAAAGCCCGACAGGTGAAAGACAAAGTTCTCCCCAAGTGGCAAAAAGATATGACAAAACGAGCCACTGTGGCCCCGCCAATCCAAATGTTTGACGAGATTCAACTGCTCCGGGAACCATTATCACAAAACTGATCGAAAGGAGCAGGAGGCCAATTCCGAATTTTACAGGCGTGGATGGCTGGATTCTCCATGCGTCCAAAACGCTCCAGAGAATCGCAAAAATTGGTGCAAAAATGATAATTCCAAGTGCATTTACGGACTGATACCAAGTTGCTGGGAATGTATACACGACTCCTTCATCAACTCCTTCCATCATTTTTTGCGTTCGACCAAACGAAGTGTCGAATTGGTGGTGAGCAGTATCATCCTTCTTTGCTTCTGAGTGCATGGCATCATATAATTCGGTCATTTTGAGAATACTTTCCTCATTTGGCGATGAACCTGAACAGAAAAATTGAAAGAGCGTTTCTCCTGCTGCTTTTGATTCGGGCGTTGTTTCCAGTTGGTTTGGGATTGGAAATACAAGCTCCGGCGGATTTGGATGGTTCCAGTTTACCATTTTTTCGATTACGGCGGCGAAGTCTTTTCGGTGTTCGTCCACGATGAGCGGTGCTTTTGGCAAAACAACCAAAACACTGGAGGCAGTACGACGGTCCGTCTCTTTTTTAGCAAAAATGTTGAGTGAAGACCCGGCCTGCTCAAATGCGGACCAAAATGCGACCGAAAAAAGAACCAAAATAGCAATCACAAAAATGCGGTCATAATCGACGCGAGTGAGTGGACGAATCTGTTCATATTCCGCTTCTTTGCGGGCTTCGATCTGTTCAGGCGAGAGTTTCTGTTCTTCTTGTTCAGATATCTTTTTATTGTACAACAAACCGATTTCAGGTAAAAAGATTGGACGCAGAGTCGCATAAACAATCACTCCGATAATCATTCCAATTCCAGCTGTGATAAAACCATAATGCCATCCATATACTTCGGCAAAAGCTCCGGCAATCAGCGGCGAAGCAAATGCTCCGATATTGATTCCCATGTAAAATATGGTGAACCCGCCGTCTCGTCTGGGATCATCTTTTCCATAAAGTTGTCCAACCATCACAGAAATACATGGTTTGAAGAAACCGGTGCCAATAATCATCAAAGCCAAACCGGTAACAAACATGGTCATTCCAGTCGGATCGTCTTGAAAATTGACAGGAATGCCGTTTCCTTTGCGAACTAATTCGGTGGCAGCGAGAGTAAACTCGCCGAGTGCCATGATGATTCCGCCCCACAAAACGCTTCGATGTTGTCCGATAAATCGATCCGCAAGAAATCCACCAAAAAGAGGAACCAAATAGATGAGTCCTGTGTAAATGCCATATAAGTGATATGCTTCTTTTTCAGTCCACCCGAGTCCGGCATTGTCCGCAGTCGATTTGGCAATGAGGTAATAAACCAAAAAGGCACGCATTCCATAATAACAGAATCGCTCCCACATTTCGGTGGTGAAAAGAACCCAAAGTCCGGCTGGATGACGTTTCGGAAACACAGATGAAGGTGTTGTGGAAGTGGAGTTCATAATGAGTTGCGTGTTATTATCAGTGGTTGTTACCAATAAAAATTAAAATTCTTTTGGCTTGAAATTTGGATGATTTGTGATTGATGCACGAGAACCGGTCGCAAGAATCGTAAAAAGTCTCTTTTTGGCTGTCAATTCGTTTGGTTAGACGTAATCGAAAAGCACACCGGATTCGTGTCCGATTTCAAAAAGTTTCATTTTGCAGCGTTCATATTCCTCGGCATTTGCCATGTGTTCGATCATAAGTGGAACGTCCTGCGGCAGTTTCGCCAGTCGTTGTAAATAAGTGACAAAATCAATTTTTCCATCACCGATGACACATTCTTTGAAGTGAATACTCATTTCGGGAATCCATTTCAAGTCTTTTGCGTGCGCACTCAGAATATAAGGTCCGAGTTTGTCAAAGACTTCATTGATAAGCAGCGAGGTATTCCAGAATTTTTCGGGAGAATTGATGAGATTGCAGACATCAATATGCACTCCAAAAGCGGGGCGATCAATGGCTTTAATCAAATTCAAGTAGCTGTCTGCGGAGTTTGGAAGTGCCCATCCCATCATTTCGAGTGCAAATTTGGCCCGTTTGGGTTTCACCGCATCAATAATAGAACGAGCATTTTCGACAGTTAGGTCGAAAAATTCCTGCGACACGTTTTTTGGACTTGGGCCGAACCATGTTTCATCACTGAAACTTCCCGGAATATCGACACAGCATTTTGCATCGAGTTCTTCGGCCAGTGCGAGTCCCTCTGTGACAAACTGAAGATTTTTTTCACGTTTTTCTGAATCGGAATCGAGCAAATTGACCCATCTTCCGACTTCGGCAATGACGAGGTCGTTTTCTTGGACTGCCTGCACAATTGCTTCAATACGAGGACGGTCGTCCAATTTTACATTTGGTGCATATACTGCTCGATATCGCATTTTTCTTGCGGTTTTGGCCCACTCATTCGGATCGGCATCGGAACAGAAAAGTGGCCCTCCGAGTCGCACAGGCTTTTTTGAGGCGGTTATTTTTGATGCAGATGTTTCAATCTGCGCAGTATTCTGAGCAAAAAGTGCGGGCATTGTGAATGCGGGCATCGTGAAAAAACCAGCGAGTGATGCTCGCAAAAAATGGCGACGTTTCATGTTTAGAATCTTGGTTTAATATCAAATCGTGAAAAAATTCCGCAAAACAAGGCATTTGAGCCGAAAAAATACTTTTGAAAAATCGGGCTCAATCAAGTATCGTTCGTGGAATTTAACAAACTTTTATAACCGGATCGAAAATATGTCCGATGGAAAAGTTTAACGAAAAAGCAAACCGTTTACAAGACCAGTTCGTTTGTGGGATTTACAGACCCAGTCCTATAACAAGTTTTCTATTTTGTTGAAATTGACAAAATAGGAGCCGGAAAGGAGCGACCAAAGGGAGCGTATTGACGGTTTATTTTTCACACAGAGGCACGGAGGACACAGAGAATCGGGAACAAATCCTCCGTGAACCCTGTGCCTCCGTGAGAGAAAAAAATTCCAGCCATTCAATAACAGCCGGAAAGGAGGTGCAAAGCACCGCATTGACGGTTTTGTTTTTCGCGCAGAGGCACGGAGGACACAGAGAATCGGGAACAAATCCTCCGTGAACCCTGCGTCTCCGTGAGAGAAAAAAATTCCAGCCATTCAATAACAGCCGGAAAGGAGGTGCAAAGCACCGCATTGACGGTTTGTACAACTTTGCAGTATTATATTGGCACTTTCCGAACCCCATTCGGGGTTCAATATCGGTGACCATTATTCAAAGACATACAACTTTGTTTTTGTGTTCAAAATTTGGCAATCGGCGAATAAATAGAGGTGTCCAAATGTCTGTTTCATCGCTGCAACTGTTTTGTGTTAAAAAACATACGCATTGCCGCGCCAATAAAACCAAGACAGGCGAGTCCGGCGGCCATCCAAAAGGCATAAGTCGGTGATTGGAACACTGAATAAATTTTGGGGCCGACAATGGCCGCTGATGCAAATCCGATGAACAGAATCGCATAATTCATCGACATGTTTTTCGGACCGAACGCATCGGCACAAAACGATGGAAAAAGTCCGAGATAGCCGCCGTAAGTCGTGCCAACAACCAAAATCACGACGAATAGCAGAGTCGGTGTCGTCGCAGCTGGTGGGAGCAGAAACATGGCCAGTGCAGAACAGAAAAACATGACCAAAAGTGTTGGGCCGCGTCCGAGATAGTCGCTGATTGTTCCCCAAAGGACACGTCCAAACGCATTGGCGGCGGATAAAATGGCCACCAATGCAGTCGCTTTTTCTGGTGAGAATCCGCCGAGTGTTTCAAAAATTCCTTTCGCCTGACTGATTAACATCAAACCAGGAAGTGCGCCGAGCATATACAAGACGAAAAGAGTCCAAAACTCGCGTGTGACAATCATTTCCGTCCAAACATAATCTTTTTTTGGTTCCGGTTTACTGGCATCGACATTTTCCTGAATTTTTTGATTGCCGTTGTTCTTTTTCGGAGAATCGGACTGTTTTTTATGAACAAACGTGGCAAGATATTCAGGAGTCGGATTTGTGATGCAGGATGCTGCCAAAATGGCAAAAAGTGAAACGCATCCAAGCAATTGCAGCACCGCATTGATTTCCCACATTTGCGAAGCGAGGAGCCACTGGCAAGTTGGAGCGATCAGCACCGGCCCGAAACCGAGAGCACCGACAACCAGTCCAGAAGCGAGACCACGCCGATCAGGAAACCAGCGAACGGCACTGGCGACAATCGGTCCATAAGCAAGTCCAGAACCGATAGAAATCATCGCTCCGAGTGTCAAACAGAGAAATCCATATCCATACATTTTTGAAAATGAGGAGAGGAACACGCCGCCGCCAAAAACGAACGCACCGATGAAAATTGGAAGTCGCGGCCCCCATTTTTCGGCGAGTTTTCCGGCAATAATCATTCCGAAAGGCAAAAAGACACAGCCGAGAGTGAAAACTGTCGCCCAGTGAGTTTTGATCTGCCCCGGATCATTCTCGACACCTGCCATCAAAAGGACAGGTTTGGCAATAACACTTCCTGAATAGGAGATTCCCATCGACAAGTTGGCGATGATTCCGAGAAGGAGAATCCCCCATCGTGTATATTTGAACGTCGTTTTTTCGTTTGAAGTCATGGAAAATTACATGCCAAGTTGAGCAGAAAAAAATAAAATCGGCAATCGAAATAAAAGAGAGTACAAATCTTCGTGAACGCACCATTTGTTTTTTGCTGTCTCTGAGTTATAAAGTATATCTCCATTTTTACGACTGTAAATAGCACGAATTGCCGAACTGAATTAATATCCAGACCGGCAACAAGTTTTGTGATTTTGATGAAATGGTCAAAAATAGAAGCCGGAAAGGAGCGACCATCGGGAGCGAATTGACGGTTTATTTTCCGCACAGAGGCACGGAGGACACGGAGAATCGGAAACAAATCCTCCGTGAACCCTGTGCCTCAGTGAGAGAAAAAAATTCCAGCCGTTCAATAAAAGCCGGAAAGGAGGTGCGAAGCACCGCATTGACGGTTTGTTTTTCACACAGAGGCACGGAGGACACGGAGAATCGGAAACAAATCCTCCGTGAACACTGCGATTGTGTGGAATCATGTCCCAATCATGCCAATTTCTCGAATTTGTGTCAAGTTCCAATAATCGGTCCCTTTATATTAAATTTTAACGAATGTAGCGATTTTGCGAGTTTATTCTAAAAAATCATTGCGATTTCTTTTTGTTTCAATTAGATTGCTGTTACGTTTTGTCTGCAAAAACGCCGAAAATTGTACCGTGCGGTGGGTGCAATGTATGTACACACGCCACGTTTAACACTTTCTAGGAGGACGATAACATGAGACTTGGAACGACAGACACTCAAAATACCCCCCCCCCCCCCCCAGTTTCCCTAAGTTGCCATAAAAAACCGATTGGATCCGTATTGATTCAGGCAGCTGTTAGCTTTTTCGCTTGCTTCGTCGCAAGTGCCGCTCTGGCGCAGACCGTGCCGCAGCCAGCAAACCCGCCGCTCTGGGACGGTGTTCGTTATGGTGCAGGGCTTTACGAGTACAACGATGCCATTCTGAGTACCGGTGCAAATCGTCTTCACGACATCGGCATTACCGGTCAAGGTGTCTCCGCCGCCGTTGTGAATGGTGGATTCTTCACGAACCATGAAATTTTTGGTGGTGATAAAATCATCAATAATTACACGGGACCAACAAGCAATCACGGGACGCATGTATCGGGAATCGTCTTGAGTATGGCACCGGGTTCGCGTCTGTGGTTGGAAAATTACTCAGGTACAGATGCGGATAAAGCAGAAATGTTCAGCCGAATTGGTGATAACGCTTCCCGTTACAATATTGTTTCAATAAACAATAGCTGGGGAGATACGGTCGAAGGACTTTACTCGAATCCCGACGACATGATCGAAAGATATCCAAAAACATATCAAGCAATCCAAAGTTTACTTGCTGGTGACATTGCAGTCGTAGCAGCGAGTGGTAACTGGGCAATCAATGATAGGATGTCATTTCCAGATGGTTTTCCGGGTGTGGTTTCCACCGGTGCCCTAAACCCTTATGGTTACATCGCCACTTTTAGTTCTGAATATGAAAAGCCAGGACTTGCTTTGATTGCGCCAGGAGAAAAGGTATATTCCGCATTTGGACCGGGACCAGATACATATAAGCTTGACTCTGGAACGAGTATGGCTTCACCGCACGTTGCTGGTGCAATCGCCTTGCTGCAATCCGGTGCTAGAAATGCGAAATCAGCAGAAATTATTAACTCGCTCTATGAGTCCGCTGATCGTATCCCTTACGATGGTAGTGCTATCGTGAAAATGGAATATATGGATGGCTGGGAACCTGACGTTGCCAAACTATTTGTTAATAAGTTAGGTGCTGGAGGCGACAAATACACTGATTGGCTGGACGATGTTCAGGCGAAATACGATTCTGACACCGTAACTGCGGATGAATGGCGCATTATCAATCATATAGCAAATGCCGCTTATACTTGTTCAGACCTAGGTTGGGATATGGATACCTTTCTATTCATCATGGAAAACACGGGGGACTTGAATCCGCTTCAGTTCACGGACTACGGTTTTCTTCGCGCAGACAAGGCGTACATGCACTTGACGGATTATCGGACGCAGCTTATCGCCGGTAAGGTAGCCACTGTCGATGCCGGTCTCAAAGGTGTAACCAGTGCGTTCGGAAAAGAACTCGGTCTGGACATCCACAAGGAAGCCGCCGACCTATTCCAGCGTTTTGACGCACAAAACCTCGAAACACAGGTCGCCGTCGCTCGTCAGATGAGTCCACGTTTCACCAATTCAGTGGTCGAATCCGCTCACCTCGGACTCGTCGGACTGCATCGTTCAATCGGAAACAGAACCGAAATCAACCGGCTCGGTCAAGGTCGAAACGCCGCTTCCTGCAATCCGTGTGACGAGGTCGCCGCCTGTGATCCTTGCGAAAAAGTCGCTCCGTGCGATAACGCTTGCAATACCAGCTGCGGAAGCAAGGGCAACGTCGAAAAATCCGGCTGGATCGAAGGCTTTGGCACGGGAATCAACCGAACCGGCACGCTCACCAATGCGGCTTACAACGGTCATTTTGCAGGAACATCATTCGGTCTCGAACGGAAACGTGGTCAGTTCGTCGGCGGCCTTTTCGGCAACTGGTCGAATCATGGAATCAGCGGTGATGGCAACGCCAAAGGTGACTGGCTCAACGTCGGTGCCTATGGTCGAGTTGATCGCAAAAGCCGATTCGTCGAAGGCTCTGTCGCATACGGTCACGGTGATTACAAAATGACCCGAAACGTCCTGATGCCCGGTGCCACCTTCACTGATAGCACGCCCGGTCAATTCATTGTTCTTAACCCGATGTTCCTCCAGATGAACTCGAAAACCCAAACCGACAGTTTCTCGACAAGAGTTGCTGGCGGACGTGATCTCTGGAAACGGAATGGTTGGACAATCGGACCACGCGGCGAAATGTCACTTTCGTACATTTCACTCGGTGGTTATACCGAAAATGGAAGCGAAGCTCTGAATCTAACTGTTGACCAATACAACACAACCTATCTCGATGGTGGTGTCGGTCTACATGCTGGCAAATCTTTCTGCCGAGGCTCCGAAATGTTCGTTGTTTCGACGAAAATTATGGCGATGTACGGCGGAATGGCTGGCGACGATTTCAGCGGCAAATTCGTTCGCGGTGGAAGTGCTTTCACAACTACACCGAACCATTTGAGTACCGCCTGGGCAGCACCAGAAGTGACGCTTTCTTGGAAAGTATCCGAAGGACTCGTTCTTTCAGGAACATACGCCGGCAGATTCGGAGATAGACTCAGTGAAAACACCGGTTCCGTCGGTTTCACCGCCTACTGGTAGTTTTTTCCTGCTTTTCAGTGATTCTTCCTCATTTCCCACATCGGATTCGTCCGGTGTGGGTTTTTTTCATATCCTATCGGAGTCGGAAAATGGCGGCATTTCATTTCGCCCCAATTTCACAAAACTTGTTGTGGACTGGATGTGAGTATTGATAACCAGTGTTTTGCAGTCGCTTTTAATCACCACCAATATCTGTGTTTGTAATTTCGGGCAATATGCAACAGCAAAATTACTCGTCTGCGTTGTAATAACACATTTCATTTTTCGTATTATTGCATAAATGCTGAAAATTATTCTTGACAACAACAACATTGCAACATATAATTTCCCTGTAATTCAATGTTTTTTGTTGCACTTTTGTAGAAATTAGCTAAAAAAAGCCGAAGTTTCCGAATTTTGCCGTTTTGGCATGTTATTTGCATACGTTCTATTGTGCGGGATCAATGTTGAATACGCCGCACAAAGTAATGTCCTTTCACATCGGAGGCTTTTCCATGATCGCAAAAATGTTTTATCGAACGATTTTTTTGTCCCTGACAATTTTTTTGCTTGCAGTGATTTCACCAGTGCGAGGAGATATTATTTCGCTCGGAACTATCGATAATTTCGGAAATAGTCAGTGGTCGATTAATTATCTTGGTTATGGAAGCAACACGGGACAGTCATACACTGACACAGTTAATGCGTTTAGCACAAACCACGAGGCGGCTGCTCAGGACCTTTATTCTGTTTATCAGAATGTCGTCGCAAATCCAACATCGTATTTGAATTCGCAACTAGAACTCAAAATTTATGAGAACAACGAATGGCCGATGGCCAGAGACGACAATATGCCCGGCTGGCACACCCCAGATGATAATTTCAGATGGATCGGAGCGGCCGATGGTGGATTGGTAGGAAATGATGTCGGTTATTATGCGTATGTCCTCGATTTTCTCGTTGACGTTCCAGCGGACACGATTCTTGGATGGATCGTCGGTTCGCTCGCCGTTGATAATGATCTTTTCGGTGTGTTCCTGAATGGAAATCTGATAAGTGGATTCAGCGATATTGGAAAAGATGACAAGCAATTTGGAACGACGGCGTTTCCAGAACCAGTTTATTTGGAAAATGGACAAAACCAAATTGTATTTTTGGTCGGAAACTCGCCCAAAGACTGGGGACTTCCAGGATATGACGATAATGCACTTTTCGATGGCAATAACAACCTGAATCCGACAGGATTTTATTCCGCACTCGCTTTCACGACAGAAAACCCCAATGTCACACCGGAGCCAGCAACTATGCTCGTTTTCGGAGTAGGAATCGTTCTTGGTCTCCCATGGATGAGACGCCGTACTAATCGTAAGTAAGTAATCAATCGCATCTAATCGCAAGTAATTTGGCACCAATGCCAATTGGCGGGAGAATTATTTCCCGCCGTTTATTTTTCGTGCATCGTCTTTTATAATGCCTTTTTCTATTAGTTTTTTTATTGAGACTGTCGGATGCCAAATGAATGCACTCGACAGCGAAATTGCCGCTTCTGCTCTCTTGAAATCTGGCTTCGTTGTTGCCAGCTCATTGCAGGAAGCAGACATCATTCTGTTCAATACATGTAGTATTAGACAACATGCCGAAGACAAGGTTTATAGCGCACTGGGACGTTTGAAACAGTGGAAAGAGCGAAAACCTTTTGGTCTGCTCGGCATTCTCGGGTGTATGGCTCAAAAAGATCAGAAAACGATTTTTCGTCGAGCTCCGCATGTCGATCTGGTGATTGGACCAGGGCAACTCGATCTTCTTGCGGAAACGGTTCATTCGATTCTCGATCAAAAAGTTGCACATCTCCAAGAAAGTCCGAATATAAATGCCGCCGAAATAGTTGCTGATGAGAGTGTTGCCGCTGGTACTAATGAAAAATTCGAGGTCAGTGTTCAGAAAAATGTCAAAAGGAATTTTAGTGAAAAGTCTAGTTACAAAAATACGCCGCATCTATTGGTGAGTTTGGAGCGACTTCAACACAGGCACGGCGATGTTGTCGAAAGTTTCAAGTTATACGATCCACTGCGAAGTCCAGATGTGCGACCAACTCGATTTCAGGCGATGATTCGAATCATGTTTGGGTGCGATCAATTTTGCACTTACTGCATTGTGCCGAGTGTTCGAGGGCCTGAACAAAGTCGGCCGCCGCAAGAAATTTTGCACGAAGTTAGAAAATTGATAGATCAAGGAGTTTCAGAAGTTACGTTTATTGGTCAAACCGTCAATTCTTATCGATATAAAAATGATGAAAATACGACACGACTTCCAGAACTTTTGATGCGGGCCTCCGAAATAGAAGGACTGCGACGGATTCGATTTGTCACGAATTATCCGCGTGGAATGAGCAACGAACTATTACAAGTCGTCCGCGATGTCCCGAAAATCATGCCACATTTGCATGTTCCCGCACAAAGTGGCTCTGATTCGGTGCTGAAACGAATGAAGCGGAATTATACTGCCGATGAATACCGCGATTTGGTGCGACGAATTATTGAAACAATTCCGGGTGCATCAATGACGAGCGATTTCATTGTCGGTTTTTGCGGTGAGACGGACGCAGAATTTGAAGCGACGGTTGATTTGGTTCGAGAATGTCGTTTCAAAAACAGCTTCATTTTCAAATACAGCGAACGCCCCGGCACGAAATCGGCTTTGTTGTATTCTGATGATGTTCCCGAAGAAGTTAAAAAAGAGCGAAATAATCGACTTCTGCATATTCAGGATGAAATCAGTCTCGAACTGAATCGAGCATTGATCGGACAGAAAGTCGAAATTCTCGTAGATTCTGTAACAAAACGATTCGATGATTCCATCCAGCTTTCAGGCCGAACGCCGTGCGACAGAATTGTCGTTTTCGAAGCACCAGATGAATCTTTGCTCGGTCAATTTATTACTATTTCTATTCACGATTCCGCTCCGTTTACTCTGTTTGGCAAGTTGTAAAAACACAGCGCATTGTCGCCAATTAAATGCCCAACAAAACCCGCCGACTAACGTCGGCGGCTCGCCAAACGAAACAACCGCTTTCTACGAAAGCGGGCTAAACTTCGAAACCCGTGAACGCATACAAAATTTTTTTATTTTTTTTCTAAATAATTCCAATATATGTCCCAAACATTCAAAATGGCATCCTCTCCTCCCGTTATTATTCGATGCCCGAGTAAGTCAGTTGCAAATGAAAAAATTGGCGAATCGCTCCTCTCAAGCAAACGTGGTGCCGATCTGTTTTCGGTGTCGCAAATCCGTATTTTGGCATCCTTCGACGACGTGATATAAAAATTATCGTCTGCAATTGTGTTCAAACTCGTCACTTCGCCAAAATGTCCCTGCACATCAGACTCTAATTTGTTTGCAGGAAGATTCCATGACATAATTCGTCCTTCTCGATTGCCGGAAAGAAGACGTTTTTTGTCGGTCGTCAAAACTGCCGCAGTCACCGGTGATTTGTGGCAACGAATCGTTTGAATCGGCGACTCTTTGCCGATCTGCCAAATACAAATCGTTTGATCGTCTCCGCCTGTTACAAGATGTTGGCCGTCTGAGTGAAAACGAATGCTATTGACACTGCCGGAATGAGCGAGAAAACGAGCTGTCGTCTTATTTGCCAGAACGTCCCAGACGAATACCGAGCCACTGCCATTTGCAATTGCGACAATTCCTCCCAGCGGACTAATGGCAATTTTTGTGAGCGATTTGATCTTTTCTCCAAAAGTCCGCACGCACTGGGCAGTAGAAATGTTCCATATGCGAACAGTCGTGTCCCAGCTTCCCGAAATTATGAATTTTGCGTCGGATGTTATTGCGATGCTGCGAATCCAGTCGGAGTGTCCTTCCAAAATTGATTGGCGACGTTGTTGATCAAGATTCCACACGCAAACGGTGTTGTCTCGTCCCGCCGAAGCAGCAAGTTTTCCGTTTCGTGAAATGCGAACAGATGAAATAGTGTCGTGGTGTCCGACGAGTGACTGAGTACAAAGTGCATCTGAAATTGCGACTCGTGGCACTTTTTTTGATAATGCGTCGAAAATTCCTTCTTGTGCGAGTGTTTTTCGAGCAGATTCCCAGCCGGGCAAATTTTTGATGATTTGCAGTGAAGCGACGGCGGCGGCAAAATCATCACATTCCATGTTTTTGCGGAGCAATTCGCATTTTTCATTCATTTCGAGTTGCTGTTGTCCCAGTTCTTCGGCACTTGAAATGTGTGAGAGGAGGAGTGGAGCACGGAAATGAGTCTTTCCGGCGCAGAGAATCGAAATATCCCAAATTTGGAGCGATCCTCCTGCGAGGAGTGAAAGAGCATATTGTCCATTTCGTCCCAGATGGACGGCATCGACTGCACTGGAGAGAGAGCGAAAAGTGTGCAAACATCGACCTTTTGGAAGTTCCCAGAGTCGCATTGTCTTGTCAATTCCGCCAGTCAATGCAAATCGTCCGTCTTGACTGAAAGCCAGCGCACTTACAATGTCTTCGTGTCCGAATAGATCGCAGATTTTTTTGCGAGATTTCTTATCGAAAATATCGATGCGAGTTTCTTTAAAAGTAGCGACCCACGGGATGTTCGGGAGAGTGTATATTTCTCGTTTTTTTGCGTTTGTTTCGGGGCGTTTTTTTGTTTCGGTTTCGAGTCCGAGTTCGTTTTCGTTTGCCGCAGCACGTCCATTTGGGCCGAAATAACGAATCCAATTGAGAGGGCGAAATGACGAAGATGCTGATGGACATCCGACGCGGCACAATTTCATCGTGTCCGGTTCAGCAGCACACACCAGTTCCCAGAGGAGGTCGGAGCTGAGTCCGACTCGCTTCGGATTTTTTGTTTTTTCTTCTTGATTTGGCACTTTGAAGGAATTGCGAATCTGTCCGGTCGTGGTTTCACGGAGATCAAATGAGGCTGTTCCGGTGCAAATGCGGAGGAGTCCCGCATCTTCATCAACGAGAATTTTGTCCTCAAAACCGACTGGAATTTTGATTCGTTCAATACATTTGGTGGCTTTTCCAATTGATTTTTTGGCACGCTCATAATTTCGGAGAATTTCTTCTCTTGTCTCGAGTTCGAGAGCAGCTTCAAAGGCATCACAGGCCACTTGTACACTTCCTCTTTCGAGTTCGGTCAAACCGAGCGCATAATGAGCTGTGGCTGCCTGCGGTCTAGTTTTGACGAGTGCTTCGAGCTTATCTTGAATTTCCAAATCGGTCATTCTTCCATTTCTCCATTTTAGGAGCGACCGATTATATGTAACTTCTGGATGCCATGCCTGCAAATTGTCGGCCTGTTCGAGCAATTTGGCGGCATCTTCGGGTTTTCCAAGATCGAGGAGCGAGACGGCTCGGTTGTTGATACTCTCCGGTGTCGAAGTCGCACTGATTGGTTTTGGGTGTGGAAATGGAGTTCCTTCTATTTCGGCATAAATTTTGATGAGCTGGTCCGCGACGTATTCCATCGATTCTGGACGTTTTTCAGGAATTTCCTCGAAACAGTGAAAAAGAAGTTCTATGACTTTTTGGGGGATTTTTGGCCGATCCTCATTTGGTGGCGGCGTATTTGCAAAAAATTCGAGTACTTTTCGAGCGGTTTGTCCCCCTCTTTTGCACGGCGGTCTTCCATGAAACATTGATAGAAAGCTAATTCCCCATGACCAAATATCAGAATGATGAGTGATTTTCGGCAGTTTGTCAAATTCTCGTTTTTGAGTGAGTGTGAATGACAAAAATTGTTCAGGTGAGCAATATCCGGGTGTCATTCCGCCTCCGGTGTTCACAGGCGATGCTGTGGAATTTGCTGATTCCCATCGTTTGCTGTCTCGTGTGTCTGAGAGTCCCTGAGCGAGTCCAAAGTCGGTGACCTTTGCCGTTTGTCCAGACATCATCACATTGGCAGGTTTCACATCGAAATGAACAAGTTTTTGTTTGTGAGCATGTTCGAGTCCCCAGGCGAATTGTGTCGCAATAGAAAGGATTCGTCGCAGCGATTCTTCTTGTCCTCCTTTGTACAAACGTCCATCTCTGATCCATTCCCTCAAACTTCCATTTGGCACAAATTCGGCGAAAAGACGTGGAATGTCGTCAATTCGTCGTACTAGATAACAAGTGACGATATTTGGATGGAGTCCGAGTTCGACCCAAGTTTGGGCCTCTTTTTCATAACTTTGCTTTCCGCTTTCTGTTTGAAAAACTTCGACTTTTGGACTTTTGACAGCGAGGTCGATGTCCCACTCACGGTGATAAACACGATGCACGACACCGACGCCGCCTTCTGCGAAAGAAACTCCCGGGGCAAGTTCTTTGACTTCGTAAACACCGAGAATAACATCTCCTACTTTCCAAATCGCGGGAAAACCAGTGGCGTGTGAATCGGATGCGAGACTTTGTGTTGTCGGCGGAGCAATTGATGTTTTGTTGGCAGATTCATTGGAGGGGGACGCACTGATGGGCGGCGATGCACAGAGATCAAAATCAGTGTCTGAGTGCGGAAAAACTTCTCCCATCGCAGCAAGTGA
>JBOFGF010000250.1:0-9024 GCA_051649005.1 Thermoguttaceae bacterium
GACACTGCAAGAAGAAATCGACACTCTAAAAAAAGCATGGAATGATTATGATTTCTTTTTCATCCACTTCAAATACACGGACAGCCGCGGAGAAGATGGCAATTTCGACGAAAAAGTCCGAA
The DNA here is from genome assembly GCA_051649005.1 of Thermoguttaceae bacterium. Classification (GTDB taxonomy): domain Bacteria; phylum Planctomycetota; class Planctomycetia; order Pirellulales; family Thermoguttaceae; genus WRKP01. Next base: position 123 of record JBOFGF010000250.1, read on the forward strand.
TGATCGAAGAACTCGACAAATTCGTCCCGCAAATTGCCGCTCTGAATCCTGCCTGCCTTATTGTGACCGGAGATCACAGCACTCCTGCAAAAATGGCATCGCACAGTTTTCATCCTGTTCCGACAATGATCGTTTCCGATTTGGCCAGACCAGACGCATGTGAAAAATATGGCGAAAAATTCGCCTGCTGCGGCGGACTCGGACACTTTGAAGCAATGTATTTGATGCCACTTGCAATGGCGCACGCCGGCCGTCTCGGAAAATTTGGCGCATAATTGTAAAAACCGCAAAAAAATAAAACGTGTCCGTTCACGATTTTAGATTTTTTGCAATCTAAAATTCGCGTCCACGTTTGGCGAGTCCCGACGCAGCGCGCCGCCAACATAAGTTGGCGGGTTTTTGGGACGAGCCGCCCTGAAAGGGCTGGATAAATCTGTGCAATTTTTGTGATGTTGTTTGTGAATTTCTTTTCGTCGTTATTTTTTCATTTTATCTCCCCATGAATCGAAGACATTTTCTCCATTCTGCCGCAGGTTTGTCGATGCTGGGTTCATCTCTCACAGGCCTTTTGCCGGCCTCTGAAACCACACTCGATGTCGAACCGAATTCATCTACTTCCACCATTCTTCCCTCAAAAAACCAAAACATGAAAAAGATTTTAATTGCCGCAGACCCTTTTGCCATTCAACTAAAAGACACTCTTCTGAAACATCTCACTGAAAAAGGATATGAAGTCGTTGATCTCGGTGCGACTCCAAATTCAGACATTCCATACTACGAAAGTGCTCCAAAAGTCTGCAAAGCAATTCAAAATGGAGATGCAGACCGCGCCGTGCTGCTGTGCGGAACAGGAATGGGAATGTCAATTGTCGCAAATCGATTTCAAGGAATCGTCGCCTCCGTCGTCGAATCGGTTTTTGCCGCGCGAATGTGCCGTGTTATCAATAATGCAAATGTCATTTGCTTCGGCTCCATGATTTGGGGCGATTGGATGGCAAAAGATGCTTTGGACACATTCCTCGAAACGAAATTCACTGATGGTCTTTCCGATTTTGCTGATTTTCTTAAAGATGCCGAAAAAAAGGTTGCTGCCATCAAAGATAAATAATTTTTTAGATAATTATTTTTTTGTGAAACTTTTCTATTGCAAATGTTCGACTTCTATGATACGATTCGAGAGATAATTTATTTTGAATGGCTGTGTCCACTCAAAATTAATGCGGACTAACCAAATACCCTCTTGTATGGAGAAAAATGATGACATCGACTTCTTTTGGTCAAAATAACGATGAACATCGACGTTCGCGCCGACGATTCTTGGAAAATGCTGGGCAAATCGCCACTGCTGTCGGCGTTTCTGCCACTGGTGGAACTGCGAACATTCTCACTTCTTCTGCTTTTGCACAAGAAGACGAAAACTCCGGCCCAATCGACTGCGGGCCTCCGCCAAAAGCGGCGGATAAATCGAAAACTGGCGGCGAAGGTTTTGCTCCACTTCCACTGCCTGTCACGCCACTCAGACGAAGTGAAGACAAACGGCCTCCAAGTCCACCTGCTTTGATCGGAAAAGCCTCTCTCGGTGCGCCGCGATCCATCGTCAAAGATGGCAAGCAAGTCATGTATCGAGACTGGATGACTGACCCCGCCGATATTAAAACGCTCCTCGATTGGACAAACTCGAAACTCGGAATCAATTATCGTGGTGTTGAATCCGATCTCGCCTCATTCTCTTTCGACCCACGAGAACTGCCTGCTCTCCTTGTCGCTGGACACAATAAATTTGAATTGACCGACAAAATCAGAGAGAATCTCGCCAGATATGTTTTGGATGGTGGAACAATTATCGCTGATGCCTGCTGCGGATGGAAAGATTTCACCGAATCTTTCCGAAAAGAAATGGCTCTCGTTTTTCCACAGCGACCACTCCGAAAAATGCTCCCTGATAATCCCGTCTTTTCTTCATATTATAAATTGAATCAGCAATTCACTTATAAAAAAGGGGACGGCACTGAATTTACAGGAGAACCGTCTCTCGAATCAATTGAAATCGGTTGTCGTGATGCCGTCATCTTTTCCACCTCCGACATGACTTGTGGATGGGATGGACATGAACATGACCGAGGAACTCGAATGACTATCGATTTGGCTCGACAGGTTGGAGCGAATATCGTCACTTATATGCTCGGAATGTTCCAGCTCGGACGATTTTTGAGCACGTCCAAAATCTATCACGAAGACAAAGCACCGAGCCGCGATGATTTCGTTTTCGCTCAAATTGTACACGAAGGTGATTGGGACACCGATCCAGATGCCGTCCACAATTTGATGAAATTCGTCAAAGAAAATTCGACGATGGAAGTCAAATTCAAACGTCAAAACATTCAAATGAAAGACCCCGCCGCGATGACATATCCACTTTGGTATATGACCGGACATCGGGAATTTGTCTTATCTGACGAAGATGTCGCAAAACTCCGACAGTTCGTACTTGCAGGCGGCGTTTTCGTTGCTGATGCCTGCTGTGGAAGAATGTCTTTTGACACCGCATTTCGACGTGAAATCAGACGTGCTTTCCCAAATCTGCCGCTCGAAACTATCCCACTCGATCATCCAATTTATCACAATCAGTTCAACATTTCGAGTGTAGATTACACGCCGCGAACTTATGAAGACTTTGGCCAACTCGACAGACCAGAACTCGAAGCGATCATGATCGAAGGAAAACCGGGGGTCATTTACAGCCGTTTCGACCTCGGAAATGGCTGGGAGCAGTTCCCGCACGCTTATTCGTATGGACTAAAAGACAAATCCGCTCTCGAAATTGGAACTAACATTTTGACGTATGCTGTTACTCACTAAATTTCGAGCCGGTGCGTGAGCACCGGAATTTCGTTGTTTTGCACGTCTAGGCGAGCCGTCGGCGTTAGTCGGCGGTTTTGTTTTATAACGTGAACGCGAATTGTGCTTTGCAAAAAACCTAAAACCGTGAACGCATACAAAACTTCTGCTGATATTTGGTCTCCTCATTACCCATTCGAGTCGCATTTTTTCGACCTCGATGGAATGAAGTATCATTATGTCGATGAGCAAAGGCCGCGAAATGCCACAAATCGAGAAGTTCTGTTGATGGTTCATGGGAATCCGACCTGGTCTTTTTTTTGGAGAAAGCCGCTGATCGAATTTCGGGATCGATATCGAGTCATTGCCATCGACCACATCGGATGCGGCCTTTCTGACAAACCGAGTGAGTTGGATTATCAGTTCACGCTCGAACGTCGTATTGATGATCTTTGTCGTTTTATCGAAGCAAAAAAACTCGAACGAATCACTCTCGTCGCACATGACTGGGGAGGTGCGGTGGGAATGGGGGCCGCCACTCGTTTCCCTGAAAAATTCGACCGATTTATTCTTATGAATACGGCTGCTTTTATCAGTCATCGATGTCCGCTCCGTATTCGTGTTTGTCGCACGCCGATTTTGGGACGAATCGCTTTGCAGGGACTCAATTTGTTTTCACGAGGAACACTTTTGATGGCGACGGCAAAACGGTCGAATCTGCCGCGTGATATTCGTGCTGGTTATTTGGCACCATATAACAATTGGGCGAATCGACTTGCCGTATATCGATTCGTCAAAGACATTCCACTCTCGCCAGATCACCCAAGTTTCCGCACTTTGTCTGAAATTGAGACAAACATTCAAAAATTCAAAACGAAACCTGTTTGTCTCATTTGGGGAATGCTCGACTGGTGTTTTTCGCCCGAATTTCTCAAACGATTTTTGCAAATTTTCCCCGAAGCAGATGTCCATCGACTTGATCAGGCACATCATCTTCTGCTCGAAGACGCACCGGACGACGTTTTGGCGGCGATGGAAACTTTTCTCAGCGCGAATCGTTCTAGTGCCGATTATTTGACATCATTGGCGGTGAAAGCCTGAATGATGTGGTCGATTTTCGGCTCATTTTTTCCATCCCAAACTATCGAGACAATATCGAATCGACAAGTGCGATGTCGCCATTTTTTTTGTCGCAGATAGTCATTGGCGGAATTGAGCATTTTGCGACGTTTGTGTGCATGAACCGACTGATCAGGCCGTCCAAATCGAACATTACTGCGTGTTTTGACTTCAACAATAACGATCACATCGGCATCTTGTGCGACGATATCTATTTCGCCGCTGGGAACTGGAACATTTCGTTCCAGTATTTTATATCCGCGCATGACGGCGAGAAACTGTGCCGCAAATTCTTCTCCTTGAAATCCCAGAACGTCTCGTTCAACAGTGGTTTTGCGCGGATAATATGGAGAGTTGTGGCATCTTCTGGCATTGATATCCGATTCGTCGCTTCTTGTTAGAGAGAGACGAAATTGCTTCCAGTATTTCAGCAGAGTGGAAAACATGGCAAGAACGAATATGTAATTTTGGCGTTTTATGTTTATTTATTATTATGTTGTTATGTCATGGTTAAAATGCTTTTTCGACGACGACTTGACGAATGTTGCCGCTCTGCGGATCGAAGCAGCGAATCGTGATCTGAATCCCTGTCAGCTCCAAAGAATACGGCGGCGGACACTCCCAACAATCGTGGTCGTCTGGGTTCGTATTGTTCGGGTCGAGTCCCACTCCCGTCCGCGCCACGACACCGGAATGACCGTTCGCATTCATTTTATTTGTTCCACTACGAAAATTATCAGGCGTTTTTTCATAGTGTTCCGTCCAAGTGTCGTAAAAATTCCGCATATTTTTTATCGGAGATGTGCCTGAACCTATGCTTGTGCCATCCAATATGTCGGAGATGTACGTCGCACTTAGGGCAACTTTCTCGCCGATTCTACCGCCGGTTGGACTACTGTATCTGCCCTCTGATGCGAAACCAATATCGCCGGTTCCTGTTGGTATCCACCCCCCCGGGATTTCCCCACTGCTATTAAAAGCAATCAATTTTTTTTGTCCCAAATCGACGAATTGCGGCGGGGCCGTGACACCTGTCACTGACACCTCAGGATTCCAGACTTTCACGTCGAATGAAATGACGTTCGTCAGAATAATGTCCTCGCCGACCCGATTATTGCCGCGTGTTCCTGTTATCGCAGCGAGAATCTTGTCTTCCGGTTGATTCCAAAAATCTAAATTAGTGGTGGTTGCATCTGTATTGACATACACTCCTGTTGTTGGAAAATTACCATCCTCAAAATCTATTGTCGGAACGACCGTGTATCCATAATTATCTCCGGGAAGCGGAAACGGAAACTTCGACGAAGGCGAAGACGGAGGAGTTGCTAAACTCATTTGTTGTAAAAATCGATTTTCGCGCCGAGCAAGCTCGCCAATACTGTTGACCACTAACTTTCCGCCTTCAGCTCGAACAGAAACATCATTTTTTGAATAAAAACCTGTCGGAGTATTCGCAGATGTAACAGAAACAGGAGTGAAATTCCTCTTTTCATCAATGATCAACTGGCGGCGATAAAGTGTGTTGCCACGCATAAACCAGATGACTTCCGCATAGTTCGATTCTTGCACACCTCCGTTTATCAGTCCCCGAAATGGATATGCAGCATCACCCGCTTTAATTGTAAAAGCCAGAATGTCGTCCACGTCTCCGACTGTTACATCTTTTGTCGTCAAATCTTCCATTGTTGGAGTGATGCTGCTCGGGCCTTCAATGTACTCGAAATAGCCTTTGTCGGTTGTTGCTGGCGGTTTCTGCGAGACATCGACGGTCAAATTATCGAGATCGCTTCGGAGTTGAATTGCGACGTTATTGAGATTTGCGGCCATATTCAATGTCGATTGCGTGTCATTTATCGTCGATCCGACATGACGGAACAATTCGGCGACTCCCAAAAGGAGAATCAGCGAAATTGTCATCGAAATAAGAAGCTCGATTAGTGTGAATGCTTTCATGGCAGTATAAATCGAGTGGTTAGTGGTTAGTGGGGGAATGTTTAGCCCCGTTTCGTAGAAACGGGTTGTTTTTATGACGCAGGGTTTGCGAAACAACCGCTTTCTACGCAGTGCTAAATTGTTTCGCAAAGCGAAACGGGGCTAAACGGGGAAACAACCGCTTTCTACGCAGTGCTAAATTGTTTCGCAAAGCGAAACAGGGCTAAACGGGAAACAACCAATGCCGGTGCTCACGCACCGGATCAACGTCGTTTTTCGGGAGTCGTGTCTCTCGTGTTTTGAGTGAGAGAAACACATTCCGCATCACGTCGTCTTCTTTCTATGAATTCTTTTTTGAAATACTCCAATTCACGCCTGATCATCTCATCCATTGTGCGATCCAGTCGCTTCTGTCGCTGTGTTGCTTCCGTATCCATTATTTTGTCTCCTGAAAAAGAAAATCACCACTCCAAAGTGATTACTGTACTCGTTTTGGTTCTTGGTGTCGGTTCCCATCGCATGATGTGGACTTCCTGAACAAAATATCCTTCTTCGTAATAGCTTTGCGCCTCATCAAACGATTCCACTTCAAACATCGGATCATCAGAAGTCACTTTGTATATTTGATATACGATGATCTCCTGGGTTTTCATGGCACATTTTAAGGATTTGGTTGATTTTTTAATGCCGGTGCTCACGCACCGGCTCGAAAAGGCCGCCGCTCTGCGGCTACACACAACCGCTTTCTACGAAAGCGGGCTAAACGCTAAACACTATTTCACACCAAAAAAGAGGATTTGTCAACAGAAAAATGGTAATTTTGTCAAAATTCCATTTAATTTAATTTGCAGGCCCAGCTGAAAGTACGACCTGAGCAGGTCGGACAACTCGGTCGTGGAGACGGAAACCACGCTGCGTTTCTTCAATGACAGTATTTGCTGGAAATGCGTCGTTCGGAATAAGTGCTATCGACTGCGAACAATTTGGGTCAAACAATTCGCCCTTCGTCTCGAACGATTCACAGTGGTATTTTTGAAGTACGTCCAAAAATTGCTGATGAACAAGTCGTACACCTTCCACAAGCGATTCCAAATTGTTCGATTGATCAACAGCTTCGAGCGCGCGGCCAATGTTGTCCCAAACAGGGAGCAAATCACGCATCAAATCAATGTTGCAATACATTCGCTCCTCATTCGCTTGCCGAATCGCTCTGCTTCGATAATTTTCGAGATCGGCCAAAGCGCGCAGTGTCCGTGAATTAGCCTGTTCTAAATCGGTTTTCAACTTTTCCAATTCAGAAAGAGACTCCGCAGAATCGACAAAATCGGAGTTCGCTCGTTCTTGCGCAGATTTTTGCGACGATTCAGGCTCACTAACTAGATCAATATGGGATTTATGGGACATGTTGAACTCCTCAAAATGAAACCGCTTTTATGAAAGCGGGATAAATGGGCGAAATCAAATTACACTTCTTTTTCCTTTTTCGGCTCCTTTTCACTAAAAAATTCGGTCACATAATCACCGAGTTTTCCGAAAAAACTTTTGCGATCTGGCAAAACTTGTTCATGTTCGAAGTCAGCCAATTTGCGTAATAATTCTTTGTGTTCCGGTTTCAATTTGCGTGGAACTTCGATGTAAACCTGAATGAGCAAATCGCCGGAAATGCTTCGACGTGGAACGGGCATTCCTCGTCCACGCAGCGTGATAATATCGTTGTTTTGCGTTCCAGCAGGAATCGTGATTTTTTCCGGTCCGTCCAAAGTGGGCACCTCGATTTCCGCACCAAGTGCGGCCTGTGCATATCCAATTGGGACACGACAAACAAGTGTCTGTCCGTCTCGCTGGAAGAGTGGGTGTTCCTTTACTGAAACGAAAACATAACAGTCGCCCGGAGGTCCGCCGGATGGACTTTTCTCGCCTTCTCCTTGTATGCGAAGTCGAGTTCCAGTGTCCACTCCCGCCGGTATTTTGATTTCACGCTTTACTGTTTGCGGGACTTGTCCACTGCCTCGACAAGTCAAACACGGATCAGATACTAAAATGCCAGCACCACGACATCGTGGACACGTTGTTTGAATCGAAAAGAAACCAGTCGATTGTGTTACACGTCCCTGTCCGCCGCAATACGCACACGGCAGTGGTTTCGTTCCGGGTTTTGCACCAGTTCCGCCGCACGTTTGACATGTTTCATGGCGACGAAAAACGATTTCTTTTGTGATTCCGCGTGCTGCCTCATGTAGATCAATTGTCAAATCGCACCGCACATCGTTTCCGGGCTGTGCAGAGCTGCGTCCAGCGCGTCCGCCTCCGAAAAGATGACCGAGAATTGTGTCTCCGAAAAGATCGCCGAAAGCACCGAAGACATCATTGACATCTCGGAACTGTGGTCCGCCGCCATTTGCTTCCAGACCAGCGTGTCCATATTTATCGTAAACCGCACGTTTTTCTTCGTTTCCAAGAACTTCAAACGCGCTGGCACAAAGTTTGAATTGCTCGACAGCTTCCGAATCGCTCGGATTTCTGTCGGGATGGTATTTCATCGCAAGTTTTCGATACGACACTGAAATTTCTTCTTTGGTGGCGTTTCGATTAACTCCGAGAACCTGATAGTAATCTGGTTTTGACATGGATGAGAATCAGGCTGAATACTTGATACTACACTCAACACCGCCTTTCGAGTTCAGTTTTTCGCCGCATCGGAAACCGACGGGGTTATTTCCTGAACTCCGTAGGAGTTGAATTATGGTAGAAACGAATTGCCCACAAAAACACATAACTCCGTAGGAGTTGAATTATGGTTGTGAGGCAACGCATTGACCATAATTCAATGCCGACGGCATTGGGTGTCGTTTTTGTTGCGATATCTACCATAATGTAACGCCTTGTATGATTGAAGCGGGTGTGATTGTCAGGGAAAAAAAGGTTGTTAGGATAAAGGAAATGTGATTTTCATTCTTCCTTCCTAGGAAGGAAGAATGAAAAAAATCGCGGCATAAGAGATCGTTCATGCCTT